>CAZUJQ010000005.1:0-50231 GCA_964620805.1 uncultured Planctomycetales bacterium
ATAACCGCTCTCGATCAAGTGCGTGGCAAAGGAATGACGGAGCGTGTGGCATGTCATACGGGAAGGCCACAATGATGCTCCCTGACGGGTCTTTACTGACATTGACTGTTGCCATAAGATGTTATTTTACTACACTCATTCCGTTATTGTCCAGCCTTGAAACTCTGTGAAAAGTGCGGATACCCCCCAGCCGTTTTAAATCTTGGACAAAGGCAGGATAGGATTTGGCGGTGGATTCTATATCTTTAATTTTGACAGCAAGTTTTAAACCTAAAATACAAAAGGACATCGCTAGACGGTGATCATGGTGGGAGTCGAGAAGGCACCCTTCGCGATAAATTTTCTGGGGATAAATCACCATCTCATTGGGTTTGGCAATGATCTTAGCCCCGATCTTTAGCAGTTCCCGGGAAAGACCAGCGATGCGGTCGGATTCCTTGGTCCGGACATGTCCGATATCATAAAGCCGGGTTTTCCCCCGGGCAAAAAGGGCGAGAATCGTCATAATCGGCACCAGATCCGGGCAATCCTTTAAGGAAAATTCCCCTCCGGAAATCTCAAAGGGTCCGGAGATCGTTATATGATCTTTCGTTTTTGTAAACCGGGCGCCCATCTGCCGTAAAAAGTCCAAAATCCGGCCATCGGCCTGAATGGGATCGTCTACCCAATAACCCTCCAGAAAAACCTTCGATCTCAGGAGAATCGCTGCGGCCAGAAAGAAGGCGGCCAATCCGTAATCGGAAGGCACGATAAAATTTCTTAATCCCTTGTACGTCTGATTTCCTGGAATGTAAAAAAGCCGAGGGGTTTTCTGGACAATCGAGATTCCCGCCTTCTTCAAAATTTGCTGGGTCATTGTGATGTAAGTTCGGGAGACGATATTTGCGCCTGTGATCGTTAAAAGGGTATCTTCCGGAAGAAACGGACAGGCGATAAGAAAAGCAGAGACAAACTGTGAACTTAAGGATCCATTAATTTTTATGGCCCCCCCATGCAGCCGCCCTTCTTTCTTCAGGATAGGCACGGTGTGCTGTCTTCCCCTTCCTTCGATATCAACCCCCATCCGTCTTAAGGCCTGAATGAGATAGAGATTGGGCCTTCTTTGAAGCGTACCTTCGCCGACAACCAAGGATTTTCCTTCATACAAAGACAAAAGCGGCAGAAGAAGACGTAAAACCGTGCCGGATTCCCTGACATCGATTCTTTTAATACGCAAAGGCTTTTTAAAAGCAGAAATCCGGAAGATATTTGGTTTCTTTCGCTGAATCTGTGCCCCGAGGGCTGCCGCGACGTTCATGGCCACACGAACATCGTAGCCTAAAGAAGGATGGATAATCGTGGATGTTCCTCCACAGGCACCCACAATAAAGGCACGGATAGAATAAGACTTCGAGGCAGGAGGGCGTACCGTTCCCTGGAGAAGGTCCGCCTTCTTAACGGTAAAAATCATTTTTGGGAAACGACTTGATCGTTTTTACGGACCTTTTGGCTGGAGAAGGGGGGGATAAAATCGGCCGCGGACATCTCCGGCTGAACGCGGGAGACTTTGACATCGCCTAGGTATTCATTGCCTCTATAGACGGACAGGATTAGGCCTTGCACAATACCCTGTTTTTCGCCCAAGTTGAAAATCAGAAACTCATTTTCCCGATCGACGCTGAGCACACGGCCTTCCGGCAGATCTTGAGGGGCCACCACAATCTTTTCTAACTCAATTTCCTTTTCAGCTTGAGTTGGGGACGGTGTCTGAGGGGCCGGAGCCGGTGTTTGGTCTCCGCCAGGAGAAGGTGTCGTGGCTTCCTGCTCAATCTTTTTGTCCAGATCAGCCTCTAATTGCTTAATCTTATCCTGTAAGGTCTGGTTCTGGCTTTCCAGTTCTCTGAGGCGATTTTGTTCTGTGGTCAGTTGAGATTCGAGGGAAGAGGCCTTTTCCTTATAGGTCGTCAATTCTGTGGCGAGCCGGGTTCGGATATCCTCTTTGGATTTGTTTTCACTCTCGAGGGCTTCGCGTAAGCTCTCATTTTCTCTTTTCATCTCCTCCCTTAATCCCTGCTCCAACTCTAGATCATCCATAAGGCTGTTGATTCTTTCATCAGCTTCTTTATTTTTATCTTCCCAAATAAGGACTTGCCTTTTTGCTTCTTTAAGCTCAGCCTGAATTTTGGCCTCTTGATTCTTTAACTGCTCGAGATTGGTTTCCGCCGTCTTCCTCAAATCGGTCTCTTTCTGAAGAAAAAACAAAGTGATCGCAGACAAAGATAAAAGAATAATAATAATAACGACCAGAAGAATGGTGAGCGTCTTTCCCGCTTTATTCATGGATTATGCTCCTTTATTTTTAATATTCGGGTTTGTAAATATTATAGAAAAAATGATTGGGAAGTAAAGTCGATTCTTAAAAATTTTTATGACTTAAGGAAAAAGGAATTCCCTTGGCGGCACACTGGAAAACTCAATATATTTTGTCGTCCGCGGATGGAAGAGGCCTAAGACCTGCGCGTGCAGAGCTAGCCGGGGAAAGGAATCCTTGCGGCCATATTTTTCATCCCCTAAAATAGGATGCCCCAGATAAGCCCAGTGGACCCGCAACTGATGGGTGCGCCCGGTCTTGGGAAAACACTCAACCAATGTTTTGTCTTTTTCCCTTTTTAAAACGCGGTAGAAGGTCTTGGCCTTTTTGGCCTTCTCGTCAAAGGCCACGGCTTTTTTATCAAAAAAGACAGGATGCGGCCCCAGAGCCACATCGATAACTCCTTCTTCAAACTCCACTTTTCCATGAACCCAGGCGAGATAAGTTTTCTTAACGAGGCGTTTTTCGAACTGGCGGGCTAGGTTCCGGTGGGCCACATCGGTCTTAGCGACCACCATCAGCCCCGAGGTCTCTCGGTCGAGACGGTGAACAATCCCGGGGCGAAAGGGATGAATATCCGAAAGTTGCTGACAATGATAAAGGATGGCATTGACCAGCGTTCCCGAATAAATCCCCTTAGCCGGATGGACCGTCATGCCTGCCGGCTTATTGATGACCAGTAAAGTCACATCTTCATAAAAGATATCCAAAGGGATATCTTCCGGCTTGATCTTATCATCCAAAGTTTCTGGGAGAGCCACAGAAACCTTGACCTCATCGTTTATGGTCATTTTATGATGGGCTTTGGCCTTCTGGCCGTTCACTAAGACACAATCGGCCTCAATAAGCCGCTGGATGAAAGTGCGGGAAAACGCCTCAGGCAGATTCCTTGTCAGAAACAGATCCAATCGCAATTGATTGTCTTTCTCTTCCACCTTCAAGACATGCAAAGACATGCTGAAAAAGTCCTATTTAACGCAAACGCCGAAAGACAAAGGAGGCCGCCGCCATGATAATCAAACTGATCATCTGAAATAGACTTAATCCCAGCCCAATTGTGGTATGATCTCCCCGAAAGAATTCCACAATAAATCTTTCTAAAGAGGACAGGATAAGATAAACAAGGAAGGTCTTCCCCTCACGGGGACTCCCGGCTTGGTATCTTTTTAAAATGAAAAAGACAATAAGAAGACTGGCCGATTCATAAAGCTGTGTCGGATATAAGAACTTGTCGTGAACTGGAAAAAATATCCCTCCGGCGAATTCTTTTCCGTAGCAGCATCCATTGAGAAAGCATCCCAATCTTCCAATCGCCTGTCCTAAGGCCAGATAAGGAGCCGCAAGGTCCATTGTCTTCCATAAAGGAAGTCCGCTTTTCCTGATGAAGACAACTCCTGAGACTGTTCCCAAGATCAAAGCGCCCTGCCAAGCCAATCCCCCTTGATGAAGTTTGATCAAGTCTTCTGGATGGTTAAGAAAGTAATCCAGATTGAGAAGAATATAAAATGCCCTCGCCCCTAAAATTCCGCTTAAAACCACCCAGAAAACAAGGTCCAGGATACAATCCGGTTTTATGTTGAGACGCTTGGCGTCCCGACTCAAGAGAAAGGTACAGATCCCCATGGCCAAGGCCAACATCAGTCCATAGGAATAGATCGTAAAGGGGCCTATTTTGCAGATGACGGGATGCATTGCCATAAGAGGGTTATAGCGCCGATCGTTATGGCGCTGTCCGCAATATTAAAGACGGGCCAGATTCGAAAATCGATGAAGTCAATGACGTACCCGAAATAAATCCGATCGATGAGATTGCCGATCGTCCCCCCTAAAATTAAAGAAAAGGAAATGATGTACACACGGCTGAGGCGCTGATTATAACGATAATAGAAGATATTAAAAATAAGAAGGATGGCGGCAATGATGGGAATGATGACAAAAACAATACCCTGGTTTTTAAACATTCCGAAGGCGATGCCCGTATTGTGAACCAATGTCATATGCAGAACGCCTCTCACAATCGGCAGGGATTCTCCCAGGGAAAGAAAATTTGAGAAGTACAGTTTTGTAATACGATCGGCCCAGGCGATCACAGAAATAGTGATGAGAGCCAAAAAAATATCGAACTGGAATTGGTAAGGATCTCGTGCTGAGGGTACTGGGGGTTGGGAGGCGGGGCGCTGCGGGACAAAAGACCAAATCGTCATTTTCTTTGTTCAAGCTTTTCTTGGCATTTCAAGCAGGTTTCCGCATAAGGAATGGCTTTGAGGCGAGCTAAGGGAATAGGCTTGTCGCATTCCCGGCAAGCTCCAAAGGTATTGTCCGCAAGGCGCTTTAAGGCCTCATCAATCCTATAAAGAAGCTCCCGGTCGTTGGAGGCCAGTCCCAGATTAAATTCGCGGTCGTACATGTCGGTCGCGACATCAGCCATGTGAAGGGCATGACCCGAGATATCTCCAGAGGCGTCTTTCTGGGAGGAGGCATTAGCGGAAGACATCTGTTTAATGTCATTCGTTGTCTCTTCCTTGATTTTGAGAAGAAGCTTTTTATAAAGTTCCCACTTTTGGGTATTGTTCTTAGCCTTTAGCTTCTTAGCTGGCATGAGGTGATCTCCCTTGAAACTGTTAAACCCAAAAATTTCAGGTGACCTTTTGGGGTCATGTTGAAATTTTTTGGGTTTACCCCCCACAGCTTGATTAAATCTCTTCGAGATTTAATCAGTGGGCCCTTCGGGCAAAAATTGCAATTGAACTACAATTGCAATTTTTGGGTTAAAACACACCGCTGACATAATGTTGGATGGTCTTTATCCTGACCAACCGCAACACTGTAATTCCAACAGCGAGCGCATTTTTGTCCTTCGGCGCGCTCAATGACAACCTCTTGCGCCTGCCCTTTTTTTATCTCAACCTGCGAAACGATGAAGACCGTGGGAAGAATCTCTCTTAGGCCGTTTAGATAATCAAATTCCTTGAGGTTCGTCGTCTGAAAGATCACTTTAGCCTCCAGCGAACTGCCGATTGTGCCCGAACGCCTTTTAGCTTCTAAGGCCTTCAAAACATCTGCTCTTAACTCAAAAAGATGCTCTAGCTTAACGGTAGCCTCGGGACTCTTCCATGCCTTAAGGACAACCGGCCAATCCAACAGATGAACACTCCTCACGGGCTCGGTGGCCTTATCTTTCGCAAGGGAATGGAATATCTCCTCGGCAGTAAAACTCAAGATCGGAGCAATCAATCTCATGAGGCTGTCAGCGATATGGAAAAGAACCGTCTGGGCGGCGCGTCTTTCGGGCGATTTGGCGGCAAAAGTATATAACCGATCTTTTAGGATGTCAAGATAAATGCTCGACAAATCCTCATTGCAAAACGAATAAATGAGCTTATAGACCCCCGCAAAATCGTATTGCCGGTAGGAGTCTTTGATCCCTTCGACCGCTCGGCTTAATCGAGACAAGGCCCATTGATCGATGTCTGTCAGTTCTTCATACTTCACCCAGTCCTCGGGGACTTGAAATCCATGGAGATTGCCCAAAAGGAACCGGAAGGTATTGCGGATCTTGCGATAGGCGTCGATCAAACGGTCCAGTATCTCTGAGGAGATCCGAATATCGTCATGGTAATCGCTGGAGGCCACCCACAATCTCAAAATATCCGCTCCATGAGTTTTGATCATGTCTTGCGGGGAAATGACATTGCCCAGGGACTTGGACATCTTGCGGCCCTGTCCATCGACGACAAATCCATGCGTCAAGACCCTGGCAAAAGGCGCCTTCCCTTCGATCGCCAGGCAAGGGATCAGGGAGGATTGAAACCAACCCCGGTGCTGGTCGGAGCCTTCCAGATAAAGATCAGCAGGAAATCTCAGATCCGTAAAAACTTTGACAACCGCCTGCCAGCTCACCCCCGAATCAAACCAGACATCCAAAATGTCATCGGTCTTTAGAAAATTACCTTTTCCACAATCAGGACATAAGAATCCTGGAGGGGTGATTTCTGGAATGTCTTTCTCAAACCAGGCATTGGACCCCTCTTTTCGGACAATCCCGGCAAAATGCTCAATGACTTCACTAAATAACTTGTGTTGACCACAATCCTGACAGAGTACAGCCGGGATCGGGACCCCCCAGTAGCGCTGGCGGGACAAACACCAGTCGGGCCGGCCCTGAATCATCCCCAGGATCCGTTCCTCGCCCGAGGGAGGAATCCACTGGACTTGAGTCTGAATGGCCTCTTTTAATTTTTGCCTCAAGTCGTGATGATCGATCTTTAGAAACCACTGCTTTGTGGCGCGAAAGATTACAGGTTTCTGGCATCTCCAACAATGGGGATACGAATGGAGCACATCCTCCCTCGCCCAGAGCATCCCCCGCTCCTTAAGATTCCTCATGATCTTTTCATTGGCCTGGAAGACAGGTTCTCCGGCAAAAACACCGGCCTCCTGAGTAAAGACTCCCCGGTCATCAACGGGCATAATCACATCCAAGCCGTGGATCAATCCCGTCTCATAGTCCTCCTGCCCGTGGCCGGGCGCGGTATGCACCAGACCTGTGCCTTCTTCTTTTGTCACGTAATCCGCAGGAACGACTTTGCAATTGTCTCCCAAATCGAAAGGATGGCTATAGATTAAACTTTTTAACTTGTCATTAGATACGTCTTCCATATGGATAGAATCCCAAGCCCCATGGGCTTTAGGCAAAATTTTCTCAACTAAGGATCTTTCCAGGATCAAAATTTCTTGGCCGCAATCGACCATCGTATACGTGAAACTGGGATGAAAGGCGACCGCGACATTGGCTAAAAGGGTCCAGGGTGTCGTGGTCCAAATCAAGAGAAATAATTCTTTTCCCCGCGGGATGCCCACTATCTGGGGATTATTCACTTTAAATTTCACGTACACCGAGGGAGAACGGTGTTCGGCGTATTCCACTTCTGCCTCAGCGAGGGCCGTTTCACATTCGGTACACCAGTTGACCGGCTTGAGACCGTGGTAGATAAAACCCTCTCTATTTAAAGCCGCAAGGGATTTTAAAATCCAATATTCGTATTCGGGTGATAACGTTAGATAGGCATGCCCCCAATCGCCAAAGCCTCCTAAGCGCTTGAATTCTTCCCTCTGGATCCCGACATACTTCATGGCGTATTCGTGGGCCTTTTTTCGAAACTCCAAGCAACCCACTTTCGATTTATCCGTCTTCAATTCCTTGAAAAGCTGATGTTCGATCGGCAACCCATGACAATCCCACCCCGGGAGATAAGGACTGTCACAGCCTTCCATGGTCTTGAATTTGATGATGATATCTTTCAGGGTTTTATTCAGGGCATGGCCGATATGGATATGCCCGTTGGCGTAAGGTGGCCCGTCGTGGAGTGTAAAGATCTTTTTTCCCTTTGATTTCTGGCGGATCTGAAGGTAGATTTTCTCTTCTTCCCAGCGTTTAAGAATCTCCGGCTCTCGCTGGGGCAGATTGGCCTTCATCGGGAAATCGGTCCGAGGCAAATTGAGGGTCTTTTGGTAGTCCATGCTTGCTCAGTATAAAAACAATGAAAGGTCACAAAGTCACCGGGCCACAAGTCACAGGTTTTTCAACATGTGAGCTTGTGTCCCTGTGACGTGGTGACCTTCAGATATACTTGCCAATGATGATCTCCAACTCCTTCTTGATCCTTTCAGGAATGATGTCCTTGGCTGTCATAATGGCATACTTGAGAGCCTCCTGGGCGCTAAATTTGGTCAATTGACCAAGCTGAGGGATGGCCTTCTTTAAAATTTTTTTGGCATTGCTGATATTTCTATTCAAATTCTCAATGACCATCTCCACGGTCACGCTTCCCTGAGAGGGATGCCAGCAATCATAGTCGGTGACCGCGGCTAAGGTCGCATAAGAGATCTCCGCCTCGCGGGCCAATTTTGCCTCCGCCATATTGGTCATCCCAATGATATCCATGCCCCAGCTTCGATAGAGATGGGATTCTGCCTTGGTGGAAAACTGCGGGCCTTCCATATTAATGTACGTTCCCCCTTTGTGAGCCTCAACCCCCACGGCCCGGGCGCTTTCATAGAGAATATCCGCGACCTCCGGACTCACCGGATCGGCAAAGGCCACATGGGCCACAATCCCGTCTGTAAAGAAACTCGACTCCCGGGCCTTGTTGGTGCGGTCCACAAACTGATCGGGAATCACAAAATCCAAAGGCCTGATCTCTTCTTTGAGGCTCCCACACGCCGAAACCGAGATGATCGCCTCCACCTCCAGCTTCTTCATCCCAAAGATGTTGGCACGGTAATTGATCTCGCTGGGAGAGATATGATGTCCTTTCCCATGTCGCGGCAGAAAAACAACGGCTGTGCCTTCCAAGAAACCGGTTATATAATTATCCGATGGCACTCCAAACGGAGTGCCGAGGGTGACCTTCTCCAACTTCTCGATGCCTTCAATATCATACAATCCGCTTCCTCCGATAATGCCGATCTTCGCCATTTTTAGCTCCTTGATAGCTCTCCTGCTCGTTTTTGGGCCGCCAACAAGGCCTGGGTGATGATATCATCAAAATGATTTTTCATAAAAACCTCTAAAGCCGCCTCGGTCGTCCCTCCCTTTGAAGTCACCTTGGCCCTTAACAAAGCGGCGTCCTCTTTCTTCTTTTCCAGAAGACGGATGCTCCCCCGAAAAACGGTCTCCACCAGGTCCTTGCTTAAATCCTCTTTAAGCCCCAGGGCACAGGCGGCCTTGATCATACCCTCGACGAAAAAAAACACATACGCGGGACCGCTTCCCGAAACCGCGGTAATCGCATCCATCCATTCTTCCTTGACCACCACGGTCTTACCGAGATGATCGAATATTTGACGGACAACCTCTACATCCGAATCCTCGGCATACTGCCCGGGCGATATCGCGGTCATCCCATCCTTCACCTTCACAGGGAGGTTGGGCATTGTCCGGATGACTTTAATCTTTTTGGCTAAGGCCTTTTCGATAAAGGGGGTCGTGATCCCAGCGGCGATAGACACAAGGAGCTTAAGTTGATCCGTCATCAGCCGACCCAGCTCTTTTAGGACCTCTTCGATATCTTGGGGTTTAACGGCCACAATGATGACATCCGAGGAATCCACCACCGTCTTTAAATCTGTCGTTTTTAACTTGTAATGTTTGGACAAATATTCTGTGCGCGCTTGATCCTTTTCATGGACTAAAACAAAATACTTCTTGCGCAGATGCTCGATCAAGGCCTCCCCCATGTTGCCACCACCCACCAGACCGATTTTATGCATGGAATTCCTTCCTTCTTACAATTTAAACTTTGTTAACCTCTCCAAAAATCGCCCGGCCAATGCGGATCATGTTGGAGCCTTCTTCAAGCGCAACGGAATAATCGCCCGTCATGCCCATGGATAAAAACTTCATCTGGACATGGGGACTTCCAGCAAACTCCTTTTGGACTCTATCGCGCAATCTCTTAAGATCTTGAAAACACTGGCGGACGACTCTTTCATCATCCGTCAAAGGCGCGATCGTCATTAACCCTAAAACCCGCAGGTCTTTTAATTCTTCCACGGCCTCGATCAAACTCAAGGCCCCGGATTTCCCGATTCCAAATTTCTGTTTTTCACCGGAGCAATTGACTTGGATCAAAATATCTAAAGGGCGGCCTAATTTCTGGGAATGCTTTTCCAACTCCTGAGCCAGCCGTAGGGAATCAACCGATTGAATCATGTCAAAGATTTTAACAGCGTCTTTGACCTTGTTGGTCTGGAGGTGGCCGATGAAATGCCGTCGTACGATTCCCGAAGGACCTTTCAGGCCTGGGTATTTCTTAAGAGCTTCCTGGACTTTATTCTCTGCGATATCGGTTATCCCGCCTTCCAGCGCTTGCTGGATCAGTTCCTGGGAGGCCAGCTTGGTCACGGCCACGATCGTAATCTGGCGGGGATCCCTGTCGAGCCTCTGACACATGCGCGAGACATCCTCTCTTAAACGGCTGACGTTCTCTTCGATTTTCGTCAGGAGGCTATTCATTCTCCGCATGCCTTTGCAACTCTCGATTGATGGCACGGCGACGCTTCTCGTACTGACGCACCTCAGGAGATTTTCGTCTTTGTAAATCCAAAAGTCGTTCGATCCGACGGGTTTCTTTTCGTTCTTTTAAAATCTGGGCCTTTCGGGGCCCGGATGTTCCCAGGGTGGCGAAGAAATCCGTCACGGTATTAATGGGAGTCTGGCGATTGACGATTCTTTGTTTCTCGCTTAAGGGAGCGGAGGCTTTGCTTTCCGCAAAACCTCCGGGGCTCATCCCTATCACCAATAATAAACCAATCCATAGACTTTTCTTAATCATAAGCCATCCGGAGGATGCGTCAGGGGTTTACACGAAGGCCGTACACCCAATATCCGCAGACGCGCCAAAGAGGCCACGACTGATATAAGGAGGGCGCCCACGATCACTCCCAAGGCAATCCCAATGGGAATCTTATAGATCCCCCCTAAAAACATCTTTAAACCGATAAAGACAAGAATAAAGGCCAGTCCATAGTGAAAGTAATGAAACATCTCCATCATGTTGACCAGAGCAAAATAAAGGGCACGCAATCCCAAAATGGCAAAGACATTGGAGGTATAGACAATAAAAGGGTCGTTCGTGATCGCCAAGACAGCCGGAATGGAGTCAACGGCAAACACCACATCCGTTGTCTCCACGACCAGAAGGGCGATGAATAAAGGCGTGGCGAAATTCTGGCCGGCCTTCTTAATAAAAAACCTGCCTTCGCTAAACTCGGGAGTAACCGGCATGAATCTTTTAAACAGTTTAATCACAGGATTGTGTTCGGGGTGAATTTCCTTGGTTTTTTCAAAAGCCAACCGCAGGCCGCTGACCATTAAAACAATCCCAAAGACATAAATGACCCAGTGAAAAATAGCAATCAGCTTTAACCCCAATACGATAAAAATGGCCCGGA
Source organism: uncultured Planctomycetales bacterium (assembly GCA_964620805.1). Classification (GTDB taxonomy): domain Bacteria; phylum Omnitrophota; class Gorgyraeia; order Zapsychrales; family JAHFFX01; genus CAZUJQ01. The sequence goes on from CAZUJQ010000005.1 coordinate 11,306, forward strand.
TCACCAAGGCCCCCAAGATCCCACAGAAAAGGACTTTATGCTGATAGGCAGCGGGAACACGAAAATAAGAAAAGATCAGCAAAAAAACAAACATGTTGTCCATACTAAGAGACCTCTCCACAATGTAACTGGTCAAAAATTTTAAGGCCAGATCAAAGCCATAGACAAAGTAAACGCCGACATTAAAAACAACGGCAATAATGACCCATACCAAAGACCACCCTAAGGCTTCCTTCATTCTGATGATATGGGCTTTTCTATGGAAGACGCCCAGGTCTAAAACCAACATGACTAAGATGATTACAGCGAAAACAGCCCAAAATACAGCTTGTGCAAATGCCATCACTTGATCTCCTCCACGCCAATGATCCCTCCGGAGATGACCGCCTTCATGGCCTCCTCCATGCTGATGTCCGGATCTCTGATGTCCGACTCTTTAACCAAGACCAGCCAGCCGCTCGTGGGATTGGGAGTGGTGGGGATAAAGACTTTCAATAACGTTTCATTTTTTTTCGTCCGGTCCACAACCGTACCTGTCACAAACCCCACCATCCAAATCCCAGGACTCAAGAAATCAACAAGAACAACTTTCTTAAAGACCTGTCTCTCCGGCAAGGATAAGGTCTGGGAGAGTTGTTTTCCGACCTGATAGGTGGTTTTGATGATCGGCAGGCGATTGGCGATTTTTTCAATCAGCCCGAAAATTTGCTTGCCCAGCATATTGCTGGCGAGGAACCCCAAGAGCAATAAAAAAATTAAAAATAAAAGGATACCCAGTCCCGGGATGCTATAACCGGTAAAATGGCTAACCCATCGAACGATCCGTTTGTCGATCACCACATAAAAAAATTGGATTGCCAAAACCGATAAGGCCAGAGGAATAATGGCCAAAAGACCCCGGAAGATATAGATCCTCACCCAAGCGAAATATTTTTTCATGACGGTATCCTTTCGTAATAACGTACAGACGCGGCATGCCGCGTCTGTACAAACGCATTATGATGCATCTCTACGGCTTTTAGGACGAAACGGCTGTCGGCTCTTTGATGATACTCACAATCGCCTCTGCCAATTTCTTACGCCGCAATTTGCGGACGATAATGGTCACGTCGTTTTCCTGGATCACCTCTCCCCCTTTAAGAGGGCCGCCCATTTTTTCCGTGCACCACTCTGCCAAGGTGGGAGGCCGTTTATCTTTGGAACTTGAGCTTAAGTCCACTCCTAGGGTTTGGCTCACCAGATTCATAGCAACACCGCCGCCGATAATCCAGCTTACGCCACTGGAACCATACGGATGAATATGGGAAGGAAGATAATCAAACTCATCCTCGATCTCTCCAACCAATTCTTCGATAATGTCTTCCAGGGTCACCATGCCGACGATTTTATGATCATCCGAGGTAATCAAGACAATATGAATCTTCTCCTGCATCATCTGTTCGAGGACTTGCGCCACAGGGATATTTTCATTAACCTTCTTTAAAGGCCGCGTAATCCCGGCCAGAGTCGGACCAGTGGGATCAAGCTTGAGGGCGACCACAATGTCCTTGAAATTCACGTACCCTTGAATGGTCTGAGGATCTCCTTCCATCTGTGCAACAGGAAAACGTGTGTGCATATCCAAGTGAGCCCTAACGAGGGCCTCCGATAAACTGCAGTCTACAGGAAGCATTGATATCTCGGATACGGAAAGCATAATATTGCGAATACTCCGCAAAGAAAGCTGTGCTGCGGATAAAAGGATTCTTTCTTCCCGTGTTCCGATAAGACGCGCGGCCTTCGCCAAGGTGGCGGCGGCTTTCAATTCATGAAGGCTGTGAATGGACTGATCTTCCTTTCCTAAGGCCGGGGTCCAATGCCTGCGTCCCATCCCAATGATTTTCTTGACGGTGTGTTCAAAAAATAAAACCACCGGATAAGCCGTCTGGGAAATGACCTTCATCATGGGTGAGAGCTTCAAACACACCCATTCTTTATTGTCGATAGCAAAAACTTTGGGAACCAGCTCCGAGAAGATAATAATCAAACAGCTCAAAGGAACAATGAGGAAAACCAAAGCTAAAAAGGTGGCTAAGTGATGAGGGATCCCATACTCCGCTTGCAAGAATGGACTCATGGAATCTACCACACTGGCCCCACCGATGGCCGCAGCGATCGCGGCAAATAAGGTAATTCCCAACTGCACCACCGCCAGACTGGCCTCCATCCGGTCCTTCATAAACAATGCCGCCTCGGCTCCTCCCTTTTTCTGACTTGCGAAAGCCAGAAGCCTCAAACGGGAGACCGAGGCCAGCGCCATTTCATAAGCCGCAAAGACAGCATTCAAAACCAGCATAAGCAATATAACCGCGATATCAGAAAAAGCCATGTATTCCTCGGGGCCTTTCTATAAAAGGCATTTTATAAGACATGAGTCTAGAGAGAATTTACCATGGGCCGTCCTTTTTGTCAAAAGGGCTCTAATCTTTTTGAGAGCCCCGACATAAAAAACTGCCCGGAGGCTTAAGACTATTAGATTTCTGGAATTGGGAAGCTGATTATTGATGGGTAAGCTGTGGGGTCGGGGTGTCGAGTTTCGGCGAGCCCCCTAAGAATGCCTCAAAATCTTGAACCGGAATCAAATTTTCGATAACGGGAATAAAGCCGTCAAAGCCTGTTTTTTGCAATTGGTCTAAATCAACGTTGATATTTTGGAAGTTAAACCGAGAAGTTCCCATGCCGGTGCTTTGGAGGATGAGTCTCTGGGGATTTAAGTCAATTCCTGCCACCTTTTGGTCCTCGGGGCGTTCTATCCTATGGAGATCGGTCATTTTCATTTCAACTTCTTCTGCATTGTTTCCCCCAATCCACTTGATATTCTTCTCATCAAAATCCATTCTACCTTGGGCTATCTCTTGCGCCACCTGTTCTGGAATCACCAGTCGAAGCGGCTGACCGACTTGGTCAATAATGACCGCATGCACATTCAGATTAAGGTCTCTTGCAAAACTCACCACGGCCACTTTTTGAAAGACCGGCCTTTCCAGGATCTTCCGGACACCTTGTTCTACATCTGGTTCCTGAATCTGGCGACCTACCACCACCTTTTCCCCATTCACGTTGATCTGTCTTATTTCAGGAAGAGCAAGGCGTTCTCCCGGAATGTTTACTTCTCTCAACTGTTTTGCGATTTCATCACGTGTTCCTTCCATTTTGATAATCTTTTCTGGGGAAAGCTTTACCTCTCCTAACGCTATCTGTGCCGCTACAATCACCTTTGGGGCCTCCTCTCCTTGGAGCGCCACCACGACCACTTGCGCTTTCTCTAAATTCATCCTTTCAATCGATGCGGTATTCGCTCCTTTGGTCAAGGGGTTTCGGAAGACCTCTCCTATCCGTTCAGCCACTTGGGGTTGCCTTATCTCAGGACCACCAGCGGCCAATACTTTAATTGGTTGTCCATTCACATTCACGTTAATCAGTCTTGTTTCGGGAAAGGAAAGGGATTCTCTTGGAATGCCAAATCCTGCCAACTGCCGTGTGATTTCTTCCCGTGTTCCCTTTGTCTCCTGGACCAAGTTTCGATTGAACGGCACCTCACCCCGTCCCACCGGCCCAGCGACTATAAAAGCAGGCTCCGTGCCCGCCTCTCGAACCATAAGTCCATGCAATCTATCGGGATTCATGTTTTCTGAGACAGCTGCTATATTTACCCTGCTAGCCGCCTCAGGAATAGTCCGGAATATCTCTTTCATATTTTCTACCATCTGAGGTTGTCTGGCCTCGGGCCCGACTAATGCTATTGTACGTCCATTCACATTAATGGGGGTGACCTCTGGGAAGTTAGGCGCTTGCCGCTGGTCTATTAACTCTTTCAATTTGTCCCTCACTTCTTGAGAGCTACCCTCTATCACTTTCACTCTGGCAAGATCGATGATCTCTTTTCCCTGTATTACTGCGGGATGAAACATGGCTTGGATCGGCTGTCCTATTTCCCTAGGCTTAAGGACCACGGCTTGTACTCCTGAAGGAAGATTCCTCTCTGCCACGGCTATTGTCACATCTCGGAAAGGTGGACTCTGAAAAATTCTCGGAGCTGTCTTCTGGAAGTCGGCGACTTCGCCGGCTTCCCCTTCCCCGCCAATCATCCTCCGGTCTAAACCACCCACCTTAACTACTGCTACTACTGGTGGTCGTTCAAAGGTCTGAAAAAGAGCCTTTGCCGGGTGTAAATCAACGGAGACTTTTGACAGAAATCCGGCATCCCCCCTCTGCTTAATTATTCTTCTTTCTGATAAAGGCATCTGCGAAAGCGGCTGGAATTTTTCTGTCATCTCTTCAAAATTTAGCCCTCCAGAAAAGTAATTGCGGGGCACGGTCTTTTTGAGTTGGGCATCGTAGTCTTCTCTAATATAATCATAAACCCCCTGCTTATAAGCCTGAACGTATTGGTCGTAGATCTTATCCTTGATGGCTTTGTCATCCACATCCACGCCCGCGACCTTGCCTTTGTCGATATAAATCTTGCCCAGGAGGCTTTCTTTCAGATTCTTCTTGTACCACGTGGCAAGAACCAAGGAATTATAAATCTGCCTAAGGAGCGCAAAATTTTTGCCTTCGTTGACCTCTTTCTCTATCTCCGGCAAAACAATCTCTCGAACCACAGTAGAAGATAGATCATTGATCTTCTTAACCTCGTCATCCTGCAACTGGCTTCTGACCAGACCCCGTCCTTTGAGATTGTTATTGAGGGCTAAATAATCCTCCTCCAGCATCACCTTCAAACGGCTTTCCACCACCAGCGCCGTATCGCCTTTCTCATAGACCACCGCCTTGTCCGGGATGATCCAGACTTTATTGAAGGTGTTGACAGGGATATTCGTTGTTCCGTACATTTGATAAGCCTTCTTATAGACCCTGTCCCAAAAGGCCTTTCCCAGATCTTCCTCGGGATAGATCAAAGAAGCGGTGAGTTGTTTCAACATATAATCCTGGGCCAAAAGGTCCCGGCCCATCTCGGTCAAGCCCAGATTATGATTGGTGATTTTATCTTGTTCGTAGGGGTTTAAATTGACCCAGAGGTCTTCTTCGGGGATTGTCAAGGCGGCCAGGAAATACTTGACAAGCTTTCGGGATTCCTCTTTGAGAGCCTCTTCTTTGAGATGAGAATCTCCTTTATCCACGATGAAATCAAACTTGAGGGGATTGTCCGGATAAATCTGGATTCCCTTTAAAGCCGACGGAGCGAACTGAGGGCTTAAGCTTACCATTGTGCCGGGCTTAGGGAGATTTAAATTGTCCGAATCTTCCGCTAGCCCAGAAAAACTAATAGTCGTAATAAAAATACAACTGAGGAGAATAAAGAAAACAACACGGTGAGAACGTTTCTTGAGGATGGGTAGTGTCACCATAATTCGTTTGCTGACTTTTTAACAGATATACGGATGCTAAAAGTAACTTTCAGCACTCAAATTATATAATGAAAAATAATAATGTCAATAGGGGAATTTCGTCTATTTTGAGGGAACAGCTCCGAAGCATTTCGGCCCTGCCTCAGTCCCTTCGAAGTAGGGACTGAGGCCTGGACCAGAACACGTCTATTTGTGGTTATACTTTCCAAGGTGTTTGGCTGCTATTTCCTTACCACCTAGGCCATAGGCTAACGCAAAAGCAAAAGCGACGGCCCCGAATATGATGTAAAAGGTCGTGCCCACCATGATCGAACCAAAGCCCAATTCTTCAATGGAAATGGTCGCCGCGGAAATCACCACAGCCCAGCGGCTAATCCGTTCCAGCAATTTAGGTTTTGGCAGATCCAAATAGCTCGCTACGAAGTGGACAAGACCGGATACGACTTTTGCCAGAATCATACCCAAAACCAGCACCACAACCGCTGATAAAACGTGAGGCACATAACCCAAAAGTCGATCCAGGGAATCGCTCACAACGCTTAAGCCAATGGCTTTGACTGTTATCATTATAAAGATGACGATAAACAGCCAATAGATGATAAGACTCAGCATCTCGCTTAAGGTGTATTTTATCCCGCTTTTACTGAAGACCCGAGAAACTCCCAATCTCTCAGCCATTTTATCCAGCCGTATTTCCTTGAGCACGCGCAAGATCACATCGTGAAAGAGTTTAGCCAGAAGCAGGCCGATAACCAGGATGAGCAATGCGCTCAACACAACGGGTATAAAATCGATCACCTCCTTAAGCATTCCCTTAAGAGGATCCAAGATTAACGTATGAAAGGCTGTCATCTCTTCTCCCCTCCTTTCTCCAATTCCTTGGCATATTAAAATATATACTTTTTAACAGAACAATGCCAAGTGGAGGGATATACTTTCAGAAAACGGTTTCTTTAACATCAATTAACTCACAACTATTTTGGCAAGAATGTCTTACATAAAAATTTTGCGGAATTTGGGTGGGAGAAAATTATGTCTTAAGTCCAGCCCCTCTCTTCAGCAAAAGAAGATTTTTGGTAAACTTGACAGGGGAAAAATAAAATTGTATTCTTGGTGTGGGTTAAATAAAGGCCATGATAAAAGATTTGAGTTAAAATGAAAAAAAAATCTTCTCTTGGTTTGCTTCTTGTCTTTTCCTTTTCTTGTGTCTCTACAGCCTTTGCCCAATCCGGCGATCAAGCCACTTCTAAACAGCAAGACTCACAACATTCAGCCTCCCCAATTCAAAGACAATTAAAAAAAGTCAAACCCGCCCTTGGCCGGCCACGGGTAACGAATGTGGACGTTAGCTGGTCGGAAAGGCGGGCCTTCGAAAAACAAAGCGGCTTAAGTTGGCAAGAGACTCCTTTAAAACAAAAACAAAAATTCATCCGGCAATTTCGAAGACAAGAAGAAAAACAAATACGGAACGAAAAAAGACAAGTGCAAAGAGAATTAAGAAACAAGGCCCGCCTGATCCGGCAAATCCACAGAGATCACACCAAAATGCGCCGCGCAAAAGCCAAAGAAGAAAAAAATAAACTGCAAAATTTTAAGCAGTATAAAAAACAAACTGGAAAAAATATTGCCAGGCTTCAAAAACAAGGAAGCCGGGGCCGCAGAGTGCGCGTTAAACCTATTCGAATCAGGCAATAATCTTTCCGGAAAATCTAGCCTTTCTCAAATTCTCAATCCCTTTTCAGGATCTTCACCAAAAAATAAACTCAATTGTTCTTCCTGCCCCTTTTTTCTCAAGGATGATGGGTGTCGATTTTGTTCATAAACCTTGAGTTTCTCAGCAATATCGGTTAGAAAAGATGAAGGCGAATTTTCGTACTTTTGGCCAAAAAGTCGGCGTCGTTTAGCCCAAGTCAAATAAAGCCTCTGCTTTGCCCTGGTGATACCCACATAGAATAACCGGCGTTCTTCTTCCTGGTCCGTCTTTAGACCCGGCCGCTTTAATGGCAAGAGATTTTCTTCGCAACCCACGATAAGAACCACCGGAAACTCCAGCCCTTTGGAGGCATGAAGAGTCATCAAGCTCACCTTTTCTACTCGTCCTTCAAGAGAGTCCTCCGGTTGCTGGAGAAATAAATGATCAAAGACCTCAACCGAACCCTGAGAGGAAGACGCCAAGTCCTTAAGGCGCTGCAGGTTCTCTTTCCTTCTCGCGTCATCTAAGATAAAATGCTGGCCCGCTGATGATTCTAAAAAGAACTCCAAAGCCTCAACCAAGTTCAGAGTCTTTAGCTTTTCCTTTAAGTTTAGTAAAACGGCTGGCAAATGGATTCCCTCACCAAAAGTTTCTGACAGACGTTCAACACGTTCTGAAGGAACGCTCAAATCTTGAGCCAGACGCAAGAGCATTACGACTTCATAAATGCCGGGTTCCTCCAAAAGAGGCTTTTCTCCCGTAACATGGTAAGGAATACCGCTGCGGCCCAAGGCCTCTTTAAAAAGTTCGGCTTGAACTTTGAGCCGGTAAAAGACCGCAATGTCACCGAAGCTATAGTCAGACAGGCGGTGACTTTCCACCCGCTTAGAATCATGCGAGAAGAAAGTGGTTCCGGCGATCAATTTTTCAATGGTATGCACCACGTATTCGGCTTCGGCTTTGTCGGTCGGGGCCTCATAGACCGTGAGATGACCCTCGGTATAAATTCGGGCCACGAGCTCCGGAACCGGGGAAGAATTCCGGAGGGCCATAATCTGTTTTGAGGCCTCCAAGAGATTGGCCGCGGATCGATAATTTTCGTTAAGATACCGGATGGCTGCCCCTGGAAAATCATCAAGAAAGCTTTCGAAAAACCGGGGATCCGCTCCCCGGAAACTGTAGATGGATTGATGGGGATCACCGATGGCGGTCAAAAAAACACCAGGACCGACCAAAGCTTTTAAAAGGGCATGTTGAATGCCATTGATGTCCTGATATTCATCCACAAAGACAAAAGGATACGAAGCTTGAGTTTGGGTCAAGGGTTGCGATTGGGCTTTAAGCAATCGATGCGTCTCGTATAAAAGATCATCGAAATCCAGCAAGGCCTGATCTCTCAAAAGATGATTATAGGCCGATACATCCACAGGGAGATCTTTCTCGCCATAACTGGCTTTCCATCGGGAGATGGCCTCAAGAATCTCCTGGCGCTGGGTGGGGGTCTTTTGAGGCCATAGACGTTTTCCAAGGCCCTCGATTTCCGCAGAACCGGCAATCGTAAAATCCAAGGGCAAATGGCTTAAGAAAGAGTGATCCCGCAAAAATTGCAGACAAAATCCATGAAAGGTCCCCACCCATAGGCGGTCTTCTTTTTCCGGACAACGCCTACGCAAACGCTCCCGCATTTCTTGCGCGGCCTTGTAGGTAAAGGTAATAGCAAGAACCCGCTGGGAATCTTTTAATCGGTCAACGAAATGAGCAATCCGGCAGGTTAACGTGTGGGTCTTCCCTGTTCCCGGGCCGGCCACGATTAAAAGATGACTTCCTTCATGGCAGATGGCCTCCCATTGGGAGGGATTAATGTCAGGGGGTTTATCGCTAACAGACATTTTCTTCGGTCATGGAGCCCCACGGCCATGGCCGTGGTACGAATCAAAGGATCAAAATTACTGGATAATGCGGGAAATCACAATAACCAAATCACAAACCACAAACAATACCCAATATACAATGACCAAAATCCGTTTTGCTATCGTTGACGCTTGAAAATTCGGCCATTAGGTCTTGTGGTTTGTGTATTGGAATTTGTGATTTTAAATAATCATTTCACAGCTTCAAAATAAGGTCAACTGTCCCCCGATAGTCTTTCGCTCCTCGGGCGAGAAAAGATGGATCTGGCCGTATTCACCATCGTAACCCGCCGCAATCTTCAACTGACCCGCGCGCGTCCGGCGGATGCCTTCGGCAACAAGATTGCCGGCCACGGCCTGGATTCTTTCTAAAGGGGCTTCTTTAAGAACAAATATCTCATTGCCGCATTTGGCGAGGGTCTGCATAAAAAGTCCATGGACCGCCTTGGAGGCCGCTGTCGTGTCTTTGGCCTCCGCGATGATTTCGGGAAGCGGAACAAGATTGTCGTACGGTCGCCAGCGCAAAGATTTTTCTCCCTCGGGCCGGTCAGCCAATTCCTCCACACGAGACATAACACCGACCGTCACCGGCCGGCCGCAGGAAGGACAGAGGCCCTGGTGTTTAAGGGTTTCTTGAGGATGCAGGCGCATGTGGCAATCCCGATGGCCGTCGTAGTGATATTTTCCTTCTTCGGGAAAGAACTCCACCGTCCCCACCAATCCTTTATCCTGAGGATCCGACAAGGCCCGATACATCCCCGAATAAGAAAATTCGGTATCGTAGATCGTCGCCTCTCGTCCGATTTTCGGAGGAGAATGAGCGTCGGAGTTAGAAACCAACGCAAAAGGATCCAACTGTTTAAGCCGCCAGTTCATGGGCGGATCCGAAGATAGTCCTGTCTCCACCGCAAAGACATGCTCGGTCAAATCGCCGAAGCAATCCTCCATCCGATCAAATCCGCCCTTGGATCCCAAAGCGGAAAACCAGGGCGTCCAGATATGGGCAGGGATTAGGTACGCCAGCGGATCCGATTCCAAGACGATCTCCAAAAGATCCCGGGAATCCAGTCCCAATATGGGCCGGCCATCCGCGCGGATATTACCGATCCTCGCCAATGTGCTTTGAATTTTTTGCGCGGCCTGGAAACTGGGAACGCACACAACATTGTGGATCTTGCGAACACGCTCGAGCCGTTTGTAGATATTGGATATCTCGACGGTCAGCATAAAGCGCACGGTGCCCCGGCAGCTTGAGGCAACTTGCGCTTGCGTCAAACGGGCGTATTCGGGTTTTAATTGGAATAATCCTTCTTCGGCGGGTTCCAGCTTTTCTTTTAATTCCGCAAACCACTCTGGATGGACAAAATCGCCGGTTCCCACCACCTGAATCCCTTTAAGCTGGGCCCAGAGGTAAAGGTATTCCAAGTTGAGCTGGGGGCTTGTTGCCCGGGAAAAGTGAGAATGCAAATGGATGTCCGCGTAAAATCTCATTGACCGTATCCTCTGATTATAAAAATCACAATCGCCAAATTCCAAACAATATCCAATACCCAATGACCGAAATTTCAAACCCCGATAATAACCAATATCCAAATTGATGTTTAGGAATTGGCATTGTGATTTGCTTGTGATTTGGGATTTGTATATTGTGGTTTCATACTATATCCATAAATCATTCTTCCTCTTCCGTGCCTTTAATCATCGGCACAAATCTCACCGGTATCAATTTCTCTTTGTGAACCCCTTTTTCCGTTTTCGTGATCCGGTACAACTCCTGATAAAAAGAACCGATGGGCACAATCATTCGTCCTCCCACCTTAAGCTGCTTCACTAACTCCTCGGGTACTTCCTTAGGGGCCGCGGTCACAACGATCGCATCGAAGGGAGCGTGTTCAACCCATCCTTGGTAGCCGTCGCCATGCTTGACAAAGATATTTTGATATCCCAGATCTTTCAATCTTTTTTCGGCGCTTTCGGCGAGCGGCTCCACAATTTCAATCGTATAAACTTCTCTGGCAATCTCCGCTAGAACCGCGGCCTGATAACCGGAACCGGTTCCCACCTCCAGGACCTTATCGTCGCGTTTTAGGTCTGCCGCCTCGGTCATGAAGGCCACAATATAAGGCTGGGAGATGGTCTGGCCGTAACCGATGGGAAGCGGGCCATCGGAATAAGCGTCCTCCCAAAGAGAATCAGGGACAAAAAGATGGCGCTCGACTTTTTCCATGGCCTTTAACACATAGGGATCCAAGACCCCACGCTGCATAATCTGCTCTTCGATCATTCTTTTTTTCTTTACAGTGTAGGAATCCATCGTCATCCCAAAAGGTTCTCCGGGAAAAGAGATTATAGAGGAAACGTTACTATTCAGGTACCTTGGCTCGTCGATAAGAAATTTTAGCCTAAAATTTACTCAAATAAGCTCTCGTCGAGAGTCAATTTCCATTAAGATCACCTGCAATCTGGTTCTCGACGGATATGGGTACCTGAGTAGTTACGAGGAAACTATAAAAATAATGAAAAGGAGAAATCTCATCGAGAGTCAAATCCGTGCCGATTATAACGCCAGGGGATTAAGGAAATCAAGACAAAAGTAAAGTGCTCCGAAACTGAAGAGTTTAACCTCATACGCTAAACCGAAAATAGACGACGTCGCCTTCCTGGATTTCATAATCTTTTCCCTCGAGGGCGACCAATCCTTTTTCCTGGACGGCCTTATAGCTTCCCAGGCGCATGAGGTCATCGTATTTGTAAACTTCGGCCCGGATGAAGCCGCGCTCTATATCGGTGTGAATCTTCCCCGCGGCCTGTTGGGCCTTGGTCCCCTTCGGAATCAACCACGCCCGCGCTTCCTTGGGTCCGGCGGTAAAAAAGCAAACCAGATCCAAAAGCTCTTTTCCCGCCTGGGCCAAGCGCGCCAAACCCGGCGAGCTGATCCCCGCGGTCTCATAATAGGCAGAGCGGTCCTCTTCGGGCAACTGGACAATCTCTGCTTCCATTTTGGCGCAGAGGACGACCAGTCCGGCCTTTTCTTGCTCGGCCCTCTTTCTTAAAGGTTCGATAAATTTCTCCGGCACGTTTTGTTCGTCGGTATTGGCCACATATAAAAGCGGCTTGGAAGTCAAAAACTGGAATTCGGCCAGAATCCCTGAAGGAAGATTCAAATGACGGGCGGACTTTCCTTCGCTAAAGCCCTGGACCGTGAGCTCCAAAAGAGACATCTTTTCTTTGGCCTTTTTTTCGCCTGAGCTGGCCGAGCCTCTTAATTTCTCTATGGCCTTTCGGCACTGTTCAAGATCCGCCAAGAGAAGCTCTGTTTCAATGATCTCGCTGGCCTTTAGGGGATCAAGGTCTCCTAGGACGTTGACCACGTTTTCATCGCAAAACAAACGGATCACATGCGCAACGGCATCAACCGCCCGGATATGCGAGAGGAACTTGTTGCCTAAACCCTCCCCTTGGGAGGCGCCTTTGACCAATCCGGCGATATCCACAAAACGGATCCCGGCCGGTGTTATCTTGAGGGAGTTGAATTTATCAGCGAGCCTTTGGAGACGCTCATTCGCCAGGGGCACGACCCCAACATTGGGTTCGATGGTGGTGAAAGGAAAATTGGCCACCGCCGCGGCCGCCCCGGTCAAGGCGTTAAAAAGCGTAGATTTCCCAACGTTGGGTAAACCGACAATGCCGATGTCCATTTTATTTTGATTCCCGTGTGCATAAAAGATAAATACCAAATATGAACAGTAAAGCAAAAACTATAGTTGAGACCCAAAAGCCGTACTCTCCTCCCTTCATCACAATGTGCAATTGTGGCCGGTCAATATCTCCAGTGCTAAGCCACCAAAAATTAGCCAACACATTGAGCACACCTAGAAAAATGAAGAGTACGCCTACAAATTTTCGTGACACCTTAGGTTTGGACATAGCCTTATTGCCTTCCCCCCCAATTCTGGCCTCGCGGCCAGAATTCAGATTTTCATCCAAAATCCACAACCACCCAATTCCTTAAAGAATATTCTTACCGGCCGGTGTCATGACACGCTTATGCTCAAACGGTTTTATTTTTTGCACGCCCATAAGAAATGCTATATAATCATTCAAAGTGCGGGAAATTCTTGGCTTTTGTCGCTCGGCCAGAAGAAATCCCTCTTGTCGTTTCCGGCTGAGGCCATCGGCCAACATTTCTTTCCTTTCTTGATCACTGAGCATTTTTTATCCTCCTTAATAAGTCGTCCAACTCATAATCCCGGTCAAACAAATGAAAATATTCTTTGACGATATCCCAATTCAACTGATTTAAGTTTTCTCTGATTAAATATTCAATATCCGCCATGTCCAAGGCATGACGTTGGGGGCTGTTCACTATCGATTGGACCTTCAACCCTATGATATCCTCCGGGATAAGAACAGGCACTTCCAAATTCTCGAGGATCTTGTGTTTTTTCGCTCTGGACAGCATCTTTCGTGAATATTCTCGATGGGCGTGGAGATAATCGACACAACCCAAGGGTGCCATAGGATGCCAATAATTTGAAAATTCCGACGATTCATGGGTTAGCTCATAACCCAATCGCGCCATAAGGTCTTTGATCTTGCCAAGATCTTCCGACTCGACCAGAAAATCTATATCCTGAGTTGCCCTGGTAAAACCGGCCACATGCAAAGCAAAACCGCCAATGAGAGCATACCGGATATTTTGCTCGCTGAATCTCTGCAGCAATTCTTTGAAAACCAGTTCGAAGTTCATAGTCTATGTAGGAGGTTTGATCATGGGCGACTTTTGGCTCTCTTCTGGACAGAGACGACCTTACCGGCTTCGAAGAAAATCGTGTAGTCAAAATCACTGCCAGAGGTTGAGAGCGCTGTCATTTCTCCTCGAAACATATGAGGCAATTGGGCTCGTAATTCTTCAAGCCTGTCTCCCACCTTGACACTGCTGAGGACGCGCTCCCTAACTCGATTCCTTGCACTGGCTGTGCCGTACGCATAGGCTATAGCAGGAAAGAGCCGTTCAATGGCCGGCCAGATAACGAAGCTAAACAGAACCACGGCAACCGCAGGGACGCAGAAAATAAGCATGGGTAATCCGCGAATCCGTTGACTGATCCTTTGAATTTGTCCGCTACGAACTGTCAAGGTGTATAAAAACATTGCCAGTGCACCCCAAACGACCACCATGCTGAGGAATAACCCAGAGCTCGAGATCAATAAAGCCCCTAACCACGATGGGCTCCATAGTCCCATATGGCCCATGACAACCACATAAGCCAGCACTCCCCAGATTGCACCAACAAGGAGAGATAACCGAGGCCGAAAACACCACAACCTGTGGTCAAGAAGGCTAATCACCGGCACACCCATAACAATCCATGCGATGAACCCGTAGAGGGCTGTACGGTATACTGTGGCCTCCAAATCAGTAACATATTGCTGGTGCCAAATATATATTTGAGGCAATGTATATGTTAGCATCGCACAGCACCAACCCATAAACATAGACCCAAATGATATCGCCAACCTGAGGACAAAAGGGAAAGGAAACTTCTCGGTCATGAGATTTGTATTTCCGTGTTGATCGCCCATCTCATCTTTTCCTCTCATCTCGAAAAGGTGACTGACATTTTTTGTCCACTCCAATTCTGGCCGATCGGCCGGAATTCCATTTTCTCATTCAATATTTCATGGGCTGTCAACCTTTTTCAACCTTCGCAAAAATCTTATCCGCAGAGATAGTGATTAACTCTTCAACGGGAACATCCCCGCCGCCCAAGGCCGTGGTAATCATTTTGGCTTTGGGATACTTCTTCAGAAACACGCGGCCATGAGTTCGTGTCTTCCGGGCATCGACATTTGTTTTAACTTCAATTCCAATGACTTTTCCCGGGGCCATTTTGACAATAAAATCGACTTCCTGATCCCGTTCCCTCCAATAGGAAATCTGGATCCCCCCTCCGGTATTGTTGTTCACTAAAGATGCGCCTACGGCGTTTTCAATAAGCCTTCCCCAAAGAGCTGGATCGTTGCGGGTCTCCTTGAACTTCCTCGGGCTCGAGGCGTTGATCAAAGCATTATTCAACAAAATCAATTTAGGACTCGAGACCTTTTGGCGCAATCGATTTCCGCTGTACCTTTCTATAGGTTTTAACAGCATGGCCGCATCCAAGAGTTTCAAATAAGAAGCGATGGTTGAGGCGTTGCCCGCATCCTGCAATTGGCCGAGCATCTTATTCAGGGAAAGAATCTCGGCCGGGTGCATACAACTCAGATGGAAGACTTGACGAAAAAGAGCAGGCTTAGTGACAGGCGTCAGAAGAAGAATGTCTTTATTGAGAACCGTTTCGATCAAAGAATCTCTCACGTAAGCCGACCACCGCTCTTCATCGCGGTTTGAATCCAGGAGAATCTGCCAGGCGCCGGGATATCCCCCATAAAAGACATATTCTTCAAAAGAAATTCCGAAACAACTTTTGCATTCTTCAAACGACCAATGAGGGAAATGAACGATTTCAAACCGTCCCGCAAGGCTTTCGGTGAGTCCCCTCTGAACCAGCAAGGAGGAAGACCCCAAGAGCACAACGCACAGAGAAAATTTCTCCCTGCGATCCTCGTCAAAACATTTTTTCACAACCTCGCTCCAGCGAGGAATCTTTTGAATCTCATCAAAAATAAGGAGACCGCGCACCTGACCAGACAGCTTCTTTCTGGCCTCCTGCCATTGATGTTCCAGCCATAAAGCATCGGGAGGAGAAATCTGATCTGCCGTATGATAAGTGTAAGGACCATTCCATTTTTTCATGTACTCTAAAATGGCGGTTGTCTTTCCCACCTGCCTTGGCCCTAAAACGACTTGAATTGGGGGAAAAGCGATACCGAAATGGGAGGTAAGCGTTTTAAGATGGGGCCTCTGAAAATATCTCCATACCATAAATTTTTATAATAAGGGGATTTACAAAAATGTCAACAATTTGTTCAGTCTATTGAATATTCTGCATAATATATCCTGTTTCATTTAAATCACGATAAACAACGAGAAGGACAAAAAACTTCATCCATCATAAGGAAGATGCGACAGCCTGGCCGCGCACATCTTGTAGGAAGGCTGGCGAGAATAAGGGTCGAAGGCGGGGTAGGTCAATTTATTGGTTGGGGCGTAGTGCATCGGGATAAAGATTTGTCCTGGCTTCACCGTGGGGACAATCGAGGCCCGCGCCTTGATGCCGGCTCTTTTGGTGGAGACAAAAACCCACTGATTCGGCTGGATCTTCAGGCGCTGGGCATCCTCAGGATTAATCTCCACGTAAATCTCACTGGGATACATCGTCTTTAAGAGGGCGGATTTTCCGGTTCTCGTCTGGGTATGCCATTGCGAAGAACTCCCCCGCCCCGTTAAGAGGACAAAAGGATACCTTTCATCCGGGACCTCCGCAGATGAACGGACCCCTTCAAAGATAAAGCGGGCTTTTCCATCCGGATGATAATATGTTCCATCCTCAAAGAGCCGGCGTTCGCTGTTTGTGGGGTGGCTCCCTTCTGGAAAAGGCCATTGGATGCCGCCGCATCGTTCGATCATTTTATAATCTTCAATTCCCGAGATATCGCAAGGCTTGCCCTTCGAAATCTTTTTAAGGATTTGAAAGACTTTTTGGGGGGAGTCCCATTCCTCAAAGAGATGCCCGCAGCCCCAGGCCTGGGCAATCATTCTGAAAATATCAAAATCGGCTAACGCCTCAGCCGGTGGCTCCGACACCTTCCTAAATAAACCAATCCGTCTTTCCGAGTTGATCACGGTCCCCTCTTTTTCTCCCCACCCCGCGGCCGGTAAAATCAGATCCGCCCGCTGGGCGGTTTCGGTGGTCCAATACATATCCTGGACCACCAGAAACTCCAGCTGACTTAGGGACTCATAAAATTCATCCTGATGGATCCAAGAATGGGCGGGGTTGGTGGCGATCACCCAAAGCCCCTTGATTTTTTTCTTCCAAATCCCCTCAAGGATCTGGTCATAGGCCCAGCTATTTTGGGCGGGAATGGTTTGGGGATCGATCCCCAAAAGCGAGGCGACTTTTTGACGATCGTGGGCATTTAAGAAATCGTGTCCTCCCAGGAGATTGGTGGTATTGCTGAAGAGTCTCGATCCCATGGCATTGCATTGTCCGGTAATCGAGTTGGCGCCGGTTCCGGGGCGTCCGATATTTCCGGTCATGAGCGCCAGATTGATTAAGGCCTGGGCGCACCGCACCCCCTCATGACTCTGATTGACGCCCATGGTCCACCAGAAGGAAACGCGTTTCCCTGAGTGAATCATCGAAGCAAATTCATAAAGCTCCTCCACGCTCAAACCCGCCACACGGCTGACGTCCCAGGGCCGAAAGGGCTTCACATGAACTTTAAATTTCTCAAAATCGCTCGTGTGGCTGCCAATGTAGTCTTGGTCAATCCAGTCTTTTTCGATGAGGATATGGGCCAGGCCGTACAATAACGTTAAATCGGTCTTGGGGTAAGGCGCATAGTGCCGGGTGGCGGCCATCGCGGTTTCTGTTTTGCGGGGATCAACGACGATCACTTTAGGATTATGGGGATTAAGGCAGAGCCTCTCCCAGAGGATCGGATGGGCGATCGTGGGATTGGCCCCCACAAAAACCACGACATCGGATTCCTCCAAATCTTTATAGGTATAAGGCGGCGCATCAAAACCAAAAGATTGCTTGTAGGCGACAACCGCGCTGGCCATGCATTGCCGGGTGTTGCCGTCGCCGTGGATCATCCCCATCCCGAATTTGGCCAAGGCGCCCAGAAAGGCCATCTCCTCGGTTGTGATCTGGCCAGTGCTCAAGAAAGCCACGCTTTCTTTCCCGTACTTGTCCTGGATATTTTTAAAATTCCGGACAAAGATTTTAAGGGCCCTGTTCCAATCGAGCGGGGTCAGTTTCCCCGAAGGGTCCCGGACATAAGGCATCAATGCGCGATCCGGGGCCTTCAAAGGACTTAAGGCCTCCCATCCCTTGGGACAGGCCCTTCCCAGATTGACGGGATAATCTTCCATGGGGGTGAGATTGACCGCCTGCTGACTTTTAAGGTGAATGGTCAATCCACAACCGACCGAGCAGAATCCACAAACCGAATTCTTCACCTGCTCTGGGAGAAGCCGTTTAGGCAGCTTCCCTAAGCCCAGCGAAGAAGATTCCAAAATCAGCTCTTCGGTGAGCCTTCCGTTCTTCTCATGGAGCAAGTTCCTTAATGAAGGGACGAGTCCTCTCTTCAAGAGTCCTTCCCTCCCGGCATCCTAAAAGGAACCACGGTTCTAAAAAACAAATACCTCTCTAAAAACTCACCTGTAAAAGACAAAAGAAAAATAAGGCCAGAGACCCCCAGAATCCCTCCCCAACCCAGATGGCTATGCCGGATTAGAAATAAAACCGGTAAGAAGATACCGCCAATGGCACCACAAATAAACCGTGTCAGTGTCACTTTTTTAAACGGCCCTGTCATAAGAAGGGCCGTCTTTTTAAGGGCGGTAAGTTCTCGGTCATCCAGATGGAGAAAAATCATAATCTCTAAAAATATTTTAATCGTGGTCATGACCGCCAGAATGCCGCAAAAGACCGTCCCGAACTCTTGCATAATAGAAAAGACAGGGATCTGACGACAGGCCAACGCTAAAATAATCGTCGTGAAAAATACCGTGGCACAGCCGAGAATCCCCATGGTGAGGAAAAATTTAAATGCGGTTAGGGGATTATCCCAAAACGGGCGGTGGGTCTTTTGGTAGACCTTGACCGAGGAGAAAACTCCTAACGTTCCCACCCCAGCGGTGGCGAACGCTAGGATGTCCATGAGCCCTTTCCACAACTTTGGCCCCAAGCTGCTCAGGGTTGGGGCCCCCTGCGCAAGGCTCATCCCCGCACCTAAGGCATAGACCGTTGCCCAAAGGGCAAAAATCCCGAATAAGACAATCTCCCGGCTCAACCATGACCGCTTCAATCCCACGATGGCCCGAAAGGCATAGAGCGGACGGCCCAGATGAAACAGGCTTGCCCCCAGCGCCACGAGTCCCGCCCCAAGGGCAATCAAAACGTGATAGGGAATGAGGATGTCTTTGAAGCTTGCCAGGACATGATTTTTTAAAAATAAAACTGCCCAGAATGCACCGACCGAAAGCTGAGTTAAAACCAACATCACGATGAGCGGCATATGGGAATGCTCGGGTTTGACAGAATAAAAATTCGGGGACACCATATTCTCGGGGAGTCCCTTCTGGGTTGTGTATCGTGTGGTAGGAAGGGTGTAGTGAGAATCGGGTGCGTGGGTAATCTTAACATAATCTTCGGGATTTTCTCGGACCGACGCCGTCTCCACCAAGCCAATGCGGATGGCACCGTTAGGGCAGGAGCGGACACAGGCCGGGGCCTGGCCCACCTCTAAACGGCTTAAGCACATATCGCATTTATGGACGATCCCTTTCTTTCTGCTGTACTTGGGCACATCGTAAGGACAGGTGAACGTACAATACTGACAGCCGATGCATTGATCATCTAAATGCTTGACGATGCCGGTCGCGGCATCTTTTTCATAGGCATTCACCGGACATCCATTCAGACACGCCGGATCCAGGCAATGATGACAGCCGGTGGTGACATGCTGGAGGATGGGCTTCTGGCTTGTTCCACCATACAAAACTCCCACCGAGCGCCAACTTTCATCCTCCTCTAAACCATTTTCATTGTGGCAGGCGGTGATGCAGGCCTTGCATCCGGTGCATCGATCGAGATCAACAGCAAAGGCGTATTGCTCTCCGGGGCCCGGGGTGGTCTTGGGGATAAGCTCCTCGTAAAGCCGCTGACTCTGGGGTAACTGCTGAAAATCCTGCTGCAGGGCGAATTTCTCAACGGCGGTCAATTCTTCGACTGGGCCCAGCGGGAGTGATGGGCTTTCTTCCCTCACAATTTGATCCACACGTCTTCTCCTTCCACTCGAACTTCATAGCTTGACACCTTCTGGTCTGAAGGATCGATCCCGCAGCCCCGGCAGACATCAAAGGTCCACCCATGCAAAGGACACGTCACGATGTTATTGGTGATCTCCCCGTCTGCCAAAGAACCTCCCTCATGAGGACAGAGATTATCAATGGCGAAAATTCTGTCCTGGAAACGAAAGAGGGCAATCTCCTTGTCTTCGAGGATAACTTTTAAACCCTTCCCCGGGGAGACCGCCTGGGCCAAAGCCACCTTTCTAAATCCCTCTTCTGGGGGACTCTCCTCTTGAATCTGAGGCATCTCACTTTCTTTCCCCGAGGAAACCTGTAGGGATTCCCCCGCTTCTACAAGATTCGGATCCCCATCTTTTTCCTCTATTCTCGCAAAATGCCTACGCAAGGCCGAGCAGGACGGACAAAAGACCGGGGGATCCTCTCCTCGATAGTGATACTCACATTTCTCACAGACCCAGACCGGCGGGCGATAATCTTCTTCTAAAACTTTCGCCTGGGTAGCCCCCTCCAAACATTCCCGCCAATAATCGCTAAAACTCTGGCCGGGTTTGTGATTGAGATAATATTCTTGGACAACCTCCTCAATAAGCTGCGGCAACTGGCCGACATCGACACCGGCCTTGTAAGGCAAGCCCAACTGCACTCCCCGATGGATGCCGCCGCCTAAGAAGACATCAAAGCCCTCTTCGGTGCCCAACAATCGACGGACTCTCACGCCCTTAAGCCCGATATCCGCGATATGATGTCCCGCACAGGAACTGGGACACCCGCTCATATGGATCCGGATCCCGTGCAAAACCAGGGCGCGCTTACGCAGATCCTCAATCAATTGCAGGGCATGGCTCTTGGTTTCCGAAACCGCAATGTTGCAAAATTGTTTACCGGTGCACGCCACGACATTGCGGACAATCGTATCCGCCTCGGGACTTAATCCATACCGGGCCAAATCCCTCACGACCTCTTCCTTAAAGCGTGTTGGGATGTAGGGCACAATCATTCCTTGATCGTGGGTCGTTCTTAAGGTTCCATTGCCCCACCGCGAGGCCACTAGCCCTAAGCCCTCCAGTTGATCCCAGCGGAGTCTGCCCACGGGGATGTTCACCCCTGCGGCCCAAAGATCTTCTTGCTTTTGCTTAAACCAGCCCAGGAAATCCTCCTCGCCTTTGGGAGCCGGAGGAGGAATCTCGCAGTGTTCGAGAGGCCCCAAGTTTTTCTCGAGATAATCCATGACGCCCGAGACGCCGATGGCCTGAACCAAAAGACAAAACCGCGCCTTGTCTCTTCGCTCGCGGGAGCCCTGGGCCCGAAAGAGCTGTAAAATCACCCGCGTCACGGGAACAATCTGCCGGGCTTGAACCAAAACCGGCAGATGCCATCCCAGATGGGTATTCTGGCCTTGGGTGCCACCGATTAAAACCTGAAACTTGACTTCCCCATTTTCTTTTCGATAGGCAAGATAACTGATATCCTGCGTCCAGTAATGAAGTCCGTGAGAAGGATGGCCGTTGATCGAGATATTGAATTTTCGAGGAAGGTCAGAAAACTCCCGGCTGTCGAGGAAAAGCGCGGTAACCTCTCGGCACAGCTCGCGGGTATCAATCAATTCCTTAGGATCAATCCCGCTTAAAGGGTGACAGTTGACATTGCGGATATTGTCATGCCCGGTTTGTTTGGTCGTCAGCTCCGTTGCATTCAATCGTTCCAGGGCCTTGGGAACCTTATCCATCGTCAAACCCTGAATCTGAATATTGGATCGGGTCGTGACATCAATGATCCCATAGCCGTATTCATAAGCAACCAGGGCCATCTCTTTGGCCTGAGAGGAGGTGAGCTCGCAGCCGGGAATACGCACGCGCAACATATAGGTTCCTTCTCCATCTCGTTTTCGGTAGAACGTTCCGTACCATTTCATCCGCTCCAGATCGGGCGTTGGAATATCTTTCATGGGTGTTTTCTGGGTGGCATAGTGCAAAAGGTCCGGCCAGACATCAAAACCGTGTTTCTCGGATTTCCATTTTTCGACTTCGTTCATGATCAAAGACCTCCAAGTCTTGCGATGGCAATTTTCTCTCCCGTGGTCAACAGGCCCTCGCGTAAAACCTTGGCGTAACATCCGCAACGCCCCACGATGACTTCTTTTAATCGAGGATCAATCGAATCCAGGACATAGCAGGGCTTTCGGATTTGGGTCAACTCCAAGACGACACCGCTGCTGCTGAATTCCAGAAGGGTCCCCACCGGCAGGCGGTTGACACGCAGATTGTAAACGGTCAGATTCTCTCCGATCGCCCCGCAGGATAACGGGAATCCTTCCTCCCTCAGATCCTCGAGCTCCTCGAAATCCTGAAGGCACACCGCCTGAAGAGGGTGCCGGTGCTTCTCATGGTTGTGGCCGTCGCCTTCCAGACCGGAGCTGGCAACGTGGATGGAAGAAACAGGTGATTTGGGAATACCCCCAGAGGAGATATTGATGGAAAGAATATATGGTGCCATGGTACTCTCCATTTTTTGAAAACGACTCCTCGTGTAGGAGCACTAGGCAACTTCGGCTGCCGGTGGCGAGGAAGCGATCCTAGAAAAAGTCCATCCTCTCTGCACGACCTTGAGGATGATCAAGGCGCCCAAGCTTGCGCAGGCGAAAACCATAAAGCCGACGCCATAAGAACCAGCGGCATCCTTAAAAAATCCGAGAATCGTGGGAAGGAAAAATCCTCCCAGGCCTCCCGCGGCGCCGACCACGCCCGTGATCACCCCAATCTCCTTACGGAATCTTAAAGGGACCAATTGGAAGACCGAACCGTTTCCCATGCCGAGGCAGGCCATAGCTAAAAAAATAAGAAGAGTCGCCCATCCGATCGGCGGCAGGAAACTGATCCCCATCATCAAAACGGAAATGGCGCCCAAGAGAATCGAAAGCACGCGGATTCCGTTAAACTGATCGGCGAGATAACCGCCGACCGGCCTTAAGAAACTCCCGGCCGCCACGCATAGCACCGTGAAATAACCTGCCGTCACTTTGGCCAAGCCATACTGGTCGTGAAAAAAGATTCCCAGAAAACTGGCCAACCCAACAAAACCGCCAAAGGTAATGCTGTAAAAAAAACAAAACCAGAAGGTATCTGCCTCCCGAAGGACTGAAAAATAATCCCTCAGTCTTTTAGGGCAAGGCTGTTCCGGACTCTCCCGGGCAAGAATGAGAAAGATCACCAGCGTCATCAAGACAGGAACGAGGGCTAATCCGAACACATTGTGCCAGCCGTAGGCCTCTGCAAGCCGCGGGGCAAAAAGGCTGGCCAGAACTGTGCCGCTATTTCCGGCCCCGGCGATGCCGAGGGCCATCCCCTGATACCGGGGAGGATACCAGCGGCTGGCCAAGGGCAAGGCCACGGCAAAACTTCCGCCCGCCACACCCAAAAGAAGCCCGAACCCCAGAACGTGGTTAAACGTCGGTGCAAAAAGCCAAACACCCAAAAGTGGAAGAAGAACAATCAACTGCCCCAAAATCCCTGTCTTTTTAGGGCCGATGTGATCGACCAGAAACCCTAAAGGGATCCGCACCAGCGATCCTCCTAATAAAGGAATGGCTGCCATGAATCCTTTCTGGGTCGCTGTAAGAGTGAAATCCTTGGCGATGTAAACGCCCAGAACGCCGATCAACATCCAAACCATGAAACTGATATCAAAATAAAGGAACGCTGAAAAAAGAGTCGGGGGGTGACCGCTTTTGGCAAAATCTTTCAACCGCATTTCTTACCTCCGTTCATTTCCAGACCAATAAAAAAGCCCTCATTCTCTTGCCTGCGCACCGTCAGGCAGGCTTGCCTGTCAGGTACACGCGATAGCAAGACTTAAGAGGGCTGCGTTGCCCCAAAAACTTCCTTGCCAATAAAAAAGCCCAACCCCCCTCTTCGGATGATTAGGCTTCGTTACCTTTTTTCTTCTTTGAAAAATTTCGCGGCGTCTATGCCGCGAATCTCAAATCCTCATTCTGGAAAACAATTTAAATATAACAGATGGCTCTCCAGGTTGTCAATGACTTTTTTTAAAAAAGATTTCAATTCAGTTCATTCAACTCTTTTCCCGCGGCCTCGGCGGGCTTCCAGAACCAGCCGCCCGGGTCCCAGCACTGGGCGAATTTGAAATCCTCAATCAATCTTTGATAGGCCTCCCGGGCCTCTTTCGTGCGCCCGGCCTCGGCCAGGGCCTTTCCTTTGATATAAAGACAGGTCCCCACATCGTTCAAGGCCCAGTACGAAAAAACTTTCTCTTTAGACTCCCAGGCATACATGGTCAGGGAATCTTGCATCTCCCTGGCTTTATCGCCATACAATTCAATACACTTATCCGTATACGCTAGGACAGAGTCCAGATCTTTATTATTTAAGGCCTCCCACGCCTTGGAGGTGAGAGCGCTGGAAGAACTATCAGAAAGATCCATATCCATTCCGGACTCCATCAGCGAGAGCCTTTCTTTAGCGCCTTCCGCGGGCTTCCAAAACCACCCCTTGGGATCCCAACACTGACCATAAGAATAATGATCCATCAAGGTCTGAAAGGCCTTCTGGGCTTCCTCTTTGCGGCCTGCTTTTCGATAGGCATCGCCTTGGATGAAAAGGGCTGTGGCCACATCATTCAAGGCCCAGTACGAAAAGATCTCCGCATTGCTGCCTGTTGGGTAAGTGGTAAGGCTCGACTGCATTTTCTGGGCCTCTCCGGAATAAAGTTCGATGCAGCGATTGGTATACGCCAAAACCGCCTCCAGATCATTGGCGCCCAAGGCCTGCCAGGCCTTGGTGACAAGCGTCACCGAGCGGTTGTCTCCAAAGTCATAGGCCATAACCTTATGAGGAGATAAAGACAACGCTATTGCCCCAAGAACTGTTAGATATAGACCTATTTTCCACATTTCCGTCTCCTTTTCTACTACGCTCAAATACTTTCGTGTTTGAGCTTCGTAGGAATACGTTCCTGCGAAGCGCCCAAACAAAAGTTTTGCCTCGCACCGAGTGCCCCTTCTTAAAGAGTGCTCGGCACGAGGTGGCGCGAAGCAGAACTTCTTGTTGAAATGTTTAATGAATTGGATATTTTTTAAGGCGGGAATCCCTCTCCCTTGGCCTGCGATGAACATGTCATAAGTATAATCGATGAGAAATAGCAAAGGCAAATTTTTTTATTCTCCTACGCCTTAGTAATAGAAAACGTTTCGGAGAATTATTTCGAGGAGAATATTCTACGAAGCATATACTATCGTTTCTATTGCTTATGCGAAGTAGAATAGTTCGGATACTTTTTCAGGGGGGACTAAGGTGGGCCCTTAAGCACGATCTTGCCTTGGGTATGTCCGGTCTCAATCAGTTCCTGCGCTCGACGGGCTTGTTCTAATGGGAAAATACCGCTCAAATGGATCTTGACTTTCTTTTCCTCTATCCAGTCGCGGATATGATCGAGCTGGCGGCTGTTGGGTTCCACAAAATGATAGAATAATTTGATTTTCTTGTGGGAGGCCATATCTTGATCACCCGGTTCAACGATCGTCACCAACCGCCCTCCCTTTTTGACGCAATCATAACTTTGCAAAAGCGACTCTCCCCCTACAGCCGCCAAAACCACAGAAACCCCTTTAGGCCTCAAGGCCTTGACCGCCAAACGAAAATCGCCTTTCGTATAATCAAGGAAATGATCCGCACCCAATCTTTTTAAATAGGTTTGATGACGGGAACTGGCCACGGCGATCACCTTGGCTTGGATGGCTTTTACAAATTGCACCGCAAAGCCCCCGACCCCTCCCGAGGCACCCACAATTAAGACGGTCTCTCCCCTTTTTAATCGGGCCCGGTCAAACAAACATTGATAGGCCGTAAGCCCAGAAAGGGGAACCGCTGCGGCTTTCTCGAAGGAAAGATTTCGCGGCATAAATGTGATGTAGCTTTCCGGTATCGCTATATATTCGGCGTACGTTCCCTTTTGAACAATGGGGCGGCGGCACAACCCATAGACCTTGTCCTCCACTTTAAACCGTCGGGCCGCGTAACCCAATTCTTCCACAATTCCCGCCATCTCCCAGCCGAGAATAATCGGGAATTGATGATTAAGCCGGTCTTTACGAAGCCCCTCACGGATCTTCCAATCTACCGGATTAACCCCCGAGGCCTTAATCCTGATCAAGACCTCGCCTTCACCGGGCTTCAAGGGAGGGACCTCGGTTAGGATCAATTTCTCCCGTCCGCCAAATTCGTGAATGATGACGGCTTTCATGATTTTTTTAGGTCATATTTAGAATATAACGGAACATCAGCCAAAAATGGCTAAAACTGCCGGCCACCACAAAAAGATGCCAGATCTCATGAGCGCCAAACCCCGGCACGAAATTAAGGCATTTTATATTGAGAATCATAGCGCCCACGGTATAGAAAATCCCTCCCGCTAAAAGCCATCCGAGGGCTGCGGGATCTAAAGCCCGGGTTAAAGGCAGCCACGCAAAAACCACAACCCATCCCATAATCATAAAAAAAGAAAATAGCATGTACACGAGGGGCCGAGGAGGATTTCCTAAGCTCAATTTTAAAACGATTCCGAGAATGGCAAGGCCCCAAACGATCCCGAATAAACTCCACCCCCAGGCCCCGCGTAAAACCACCAGACAAACTGGCGTGTAGGTCCCTGCAATCAGAAGATAAATCATGGCATGGTCCACTCGACGCAAAATATTGGTGGTTCTCGGCATAACATTCAAAGAGTGATAAAGAGCGCTCATGGTAAAAAGAGCAATCAAACTGATTCCGTATACAGCAAAGGAAACCACATGCCAGAGGGATCCCTTCTGGATGGCACGGCACATCAGAAAGGTCACCCCCCCAATGGAAAGCAATGCACCCCCGGAGTTCAGCAAACAACGAATCGGATGTTTGATTTTATAGCCCATGTTCTTCGGAAAATTATTCTCCTTTCAGAAACTCCAACTCTTCCATCGTGGAGGGCCGATTTAAGATGATGTTGCGATGCGGGAAACGGCCAAAACGCGCAATCGTGTCGTGGTGCCTTTGAGCAAAACCCCCAGTGTATTCGTAATAAGCCGTGTTGCGTTGATTTTTGATTCTCGATTCCGCAATTAAATCCTGAAAGCACTTCAAAGATAGTTTTTGTATTTCCAATTGTTCGGAATGCATAAGAGGCATGTAAAAAAACTCCCTTTCAATTAAGCTCAACTGACGATCCAGGGCCTCCGTAATCGAGCTTAGACTCAAGGCCAAGGCCAGGGGATCGGTGGCAAACATCTTCGGGGTATCCCGGTACATATTGCGTGAGAACTGATCAAAAAGCAGAATCAAAGCCAGCCGACCTTCAGGAGATAATTCCCAACTCTTATATTCTCCCTGCTCGGCCCTCCTTAAGTCAACTTCAAATTTTTTCCGGATTTCGGAGTCGATTGCAGGGCTCTTGGCAAACCATTTTTTAAAGGGGAAGGCGTTTCTATCGATCGGGGTCTCATCGGTTGCGCCCTCGAACCAGTAGGCGAGTATTTCTTGAAGACGATCCATGATTTCAGTAAATAACCAATGACCAGGAAACAATAACCAAATAAATTTCAAATCTCAATATTCAATATCCAAACCCATTTTCTTTGATGATTGTGATTTGGATATTGGGGATTGTTTGCCCGCCCCGACTTTCGGAACAATTGGCGGGCCGGGGGAAATTGTATCTTGGTTATTGGTTATTAGCGTGACATTGCTCAAGAGATATTCCTGTTTGATATTCTGCAAACTCCGGAAAATATTCTTCACGATATTCGGATTTTCTTTCTCAAATTCTCTAAGCATCTTTTTGATCATCATCCGGTGGGAGATGGCATCATTGGCGCACTGGGATTGGCCGAGACTTGTGATGTTGAGCTTCTGGGCCAAACGCTCCATCGCCTCTTCCCGCTCGTAGGCCAGCGGCCGGATGATCGTGATCTTACCGCCAAAAAGGACCTGCTTGGGGCGCATGGCGCTGATCTCTCCTCGATAGAATTGATTGAGAACGATCGTTTCCACAATATCATCCATATGATGCCCAAAGGCGATCTTCGTGAATCCGAGCTTGTCTGCGAGCTGAAAGATGGCCTTGCGCCGGTTCCACGACCACCAGAAACAATCGATATCCTCCTCATCCTCCTTTTTCAAGGAATCGACCTTTTCCACGTGATACGGAAATCCCTCCTTCTCTAAATACTCTATAATCTTTTGGGGAGAGAAGTTCGGCGTCCCAAAATCCACGTGCACCGCCAGGAAATCAAACTTAACCGGCGCAACCCGCTGACGGTGCCTTAGAACATGCAGCAGCGAGATAGAGTCTTTGCCCCCGGAGACGGCCACGGCCAAGAGATCCCCTTTCTGGATCATCTGATAATCGCCGATGGCCTTTCCCGCGCGGCGGGAGACAGCCAGCAATTCCGGCAGCTCTTGTTTTATTCTAGAGATCATCATCCTCTGAGTTGTTTTTCGGCGTCGATCACATCACGGTTGATGGCCCCAATGAGGTTTTGGATCTTCATCCTGAGAGATTCTACCACCGGGGTCTCTTGGATCTCCCGTAGGACCTGAATGGCCATGCGAAAGTAGCGGACGACCTCGCCTTCGTCGGTCTCGGTATGGCGCAAGATTTTCTCGAAAGACTCCCCACGGATCCACCCCTCCAAAGCCGGGGTGAGATGAAAATAACAACTTTTGCTTAAGGGGCTTATATGCAATTGTCGCTCAATCCGATGGAGTCCCTGAAGGATGTCTCGGGTTGTGGTCTCCAGCTTCTTGGCCGTCGCGCCTAAGGGGGGCCTGCGGTCACCGCGGCGCGGCTCGAACACAATGGCCACCGTCAAAATTCCTAATGCCAGATCGGAGAGATCTTCCAGAATCCCGCCAGAATAAAGCTCCCCCATGAGAAGTTCATAGCCATAAAGGTGGCTGGCAAAACGCCCCTTGGGGGTTAAGGCATTT
Organism: uncultured Planctomycetales bacterium; assembly: GCA_964620805.1. Classification (GTDB taxonomy): domain Bacteria; phylum Omnitrophota; class Gorgyraeia; order Zapsychrales; family JAHFFX01; genus CAZUJQ01. Next base: position 40,264 of record CAZUJQ010000005.1, read on the forward strand.
TCTTGAATATGTTTGAGGGTTTTCAGGACCGTCACTTTGGATTCAAGATTTTCCAGGGCCTTCTGCTGGGCGTATTTTCTCTCTTGAAAATAGTGAAGCGACCGGGGATAAAGCTCATAGAGTCTTTCCCCGTAACGCTCATAGAGATTCAGAACCGTGGCATAAGAGCTGTTGAACCGGGAGACAACCTTCTCAGGTTTGTTATGGATCACCCTATATAATCTCTCGGGAGAGATAAAGTGGGGATTCACCCGGCAAAAAACAAATCCTTCCTTGTCGATCGAGCGACGTCCGGCGCGGCCCGCCATCTGATAGAAATCCCGTGTCTTTAAGGGCGCAAACCCATTCCCATAAAATTTCTTCAGCTCATCAAAGATGACCGTCCGGGCAGGCATGTTGATCCCCAGGGCAAAGGTCTCGGTCGTAAAGATCACCTTAATAAGGCGGCTGGTAAAAAGCCGCTCCACCACTTCTTTTAAAGTGGGAAGCATCCCGGCATGATGGTAGGCAATCCCTCGTTCAACAAAGTTTTTAAGCTTTTGAGCGCTATACTCGTCAGTCAGGTCAAATCGTACGCAAAGCTCTTGATACAGGGACTGGATTTGATCTTTTTCTGAAGGAGTCAAAAAATCAAAGCCGTGTATTTCTTCTGCCAGCTGTTCGGTTCGTCTTCGGCTGAAGACAAAATAAATGCAAGGGAGTTTGTCTTCCTTAAAAAGATATTTGATGAGGGTGGTGGGCCTGTTGGGTTTGAGGTGCCTTTCTTCGATGAATCTGCGCTGCCCCCGCGGAATCCCTTGAAGGTTTTTGTACCCTTCTTTGACGAGCGTGGGGAAGTCATCGAAAATTTCGCCCTGGCATTGGTAAAAGAGATGGAGCGGCACCGGGCGTTTTCTCTCTTCAATGATCTTGATGGGCCGGTGATGCACGGATTCAAACCAGTCCACGAGCTCCTGGATATTGGGGATCGTGGCCGAAAGCCCTAAGACCTTCATGTGATCTGGCAAAAAAATCAAACACTCTTCCCACACACTTCCGCGGTCTTCGTCATCGAGAAAATGGATCTCGTCAAAAATGACCCAGGAGTAACCCTGCAGGGATTCTTTTTCCCCCAGGATTTTATTCCGGAAGATTTCGGTCGTCATGATGAGGGTAGAGGCCCGGGGATTGATGGTCACGTCTCCGGTTAAGATTCCGATTTTCTCTTGAAACTGTTCCTGGAAATCCCGGAACTTCTGGTTGGAGAGCGCCTTGATGGGCGCGGTGTAAATGACCTTCTCGCCTTTCTGAAGGCTCTCGCGGATGACGTGCTCGGCGATGACGGTCTTGCCAGCACCCGTTGGCGCCGCCACGATCACCGAGTGGCCTTCGTTAATGTATTCAATCGCTTTTTGCTGGAATGGGTCGTAGAGCATGGGAAGTATTATAGGGGATATTTAACGGAAGGCCAAGGTCGGTGACGAAATTTATCGGGACGAAATTTATTCTGCTTCGTAAAAGCAATAGAACTTTCCAGTGTTGCTTCGCAGCAATATTCTCCGTGCAGAATAATTGCTCCGTAGCAAACACTGCCGTTTCCATTACTTTTGCGAAGGAGAATAAATCCGCGACCTCAATATAACAGGTGAGGCGTGCTGGATGTTTTAATTTTCACGAGAAGACTTCCCCTCCCCGAACAAACTCAACAACCAATGAGGAAGACTTTTGCCAATCTTTTAAAGATATGGGAACAATATCAAAGGGCAGCATGAATTTCTCAACAAGGGCCCAATGGAGGCCCTTGAGCATCTCTGCTCTTTGGAAGACATCCTTTCCCGCAAAATCTTCAGAGACAATAGCAATATCGACATCGCTCTCTTTAGAAAAACTCTTTTTAGCATAAGAACCGAATAGAATGATCTTATGGATGCTAATATTACGAACCTGCAGAAACCCTCTAATAAAATCTATGATCTCTCCGATTCTTTCTTGAGACATATGACAACCTCTTTCGAGTTTTTAAATATTGTTTGGCTTAAAGCGTCTATGCCAAAATGTTACAATCCCTCCCCATGAATTCAGGATTGCTTTTTCTGCCTAACCGACTCCGCCGGCACGCCGAACCAGATGTCCCGGGATTCGACCCTGGTGTCTTTGAGCAAGACCGCGCTGGCGCCGATGACCGCGCCATCGCCGATCTCGCATCCGGGCATGATGGTGGAATGGGAACCGATGGTGACGTCTTTTCCGATTTTGACCTTCTTTAGCTTGAGCCTGCCTCTCTCGACAATATGGCCAATAAGGATCGCTCCTCCCCCCACCACGGTGTTGTCGCCGATCTCGAGGAGGGTCGCATCAAAGACAAATTTCGAGTTGAATTGCACGTTCTTGCCCAGCTTGGCGCCCAATAGTCTGAACAAAAGATTGGCAAACGGCGTCAACAAAATAAAATCGATGAACGTATAATGCACCATGAGATAAAGCGAGCTGATAAAGGCCCACTTTAAGGCCTCCTTGGAAAAGAGCGGATAAACCCCTTCTTTGAGTCGTAACCTAAAAAGAGTACGAAAAACTCCGACCAAAACGACTAAGGTCAATCCGAAAAGAAAATAACCCACAGCCAGAGAAACGCCCACCGAGAATAATCTTGATAGAGGATCAAAGCTAACGGTGGCCTCCCAGACACGCATCACCAACGCCAAACTCGGGACCAACGCCGCCCCGAAAAAGATGGAACCCATCGCGTACATAAAAATCGCAAACAAAAGCTGGCTCAACGTCATCAGAAAAGATTTCAATCGACCCTCCTTTTAAGTAAGGCCCTTGGCCCAGCGCGCCTTTACGGCCACCACATGGCAAAGTAATAACGCACCAAATGAAAGAAAACCGGGGCAGCAAAGCAAAGCGAATCCATCCGGTCCAGCATCCCACCATGGCCGGGGATCACGGCGCCGTAATCTTTGATCCCCCGGTCGCGTTTAATGGCGGACATGATCAGGCCGCCGAAAAATCCGATCACGGCCATGAGAAACGAAAACCCCGCTGCCTGCCAAGGCGTAAAAGGCGTGATCCACCAAAGAAGCGTCCCTAAAACAACGGCCGTGGCCACGCCTCCCGCAAAACCCTCTACGGTTTTATGGGGACTGACGCCAGGCGCAATCTTTCGTCTGCCGAAGAGTTTTCCAAAAACATATTGAAAGACATCGCTGGCCTCTACGACGAACACAAGAAAAAATAACAACTTCGCATTCTCTCCTTCATATCCCGGGATATTCAAGGTCAAAAGCGCCGGCGCATGACTAATGCAATAGACCGAGACCATGAGGCCCCATTGAATCTTGGCGGTCCTCTCCAAAAACCGTTCGCAATCTCCCGATAAAACGATTCTGATGGGAAGGAAAATGAAGGCATAAATCGGGATGAAAATGCTGAACATGCCATACCATTGGATGGCCACAAAGGCATACTGCAAAGGAAGGATGACAAAGAACGCCCAAAAAAGCGCCCGGTGGTCACCGAGTTTTGTGGGAGTCAAGGTGATGAATTCCCGTAGGGCCAAAAAGGAAACGAACCCAAAAAGGACAACCGATCCCAACGGGCCGGTCGCCAGCGCGACCATAAAGACCACGCTCATGATCCACCAGGCCTTGATCCGGCTGTTGAGATTGTCGAGGAGCTGTCTTTGATTTTCGGTTCTGGCTGTTTTGCTTAAAACAAAGCCAACCAGAGAACTCACCATCAACAATCCGAAAAGACCTGAGGTTAACACAAAAGTCGTTTTATCCGTTAAAAAATTCATAAGCTTTTAAGATCTTCCACGGCTTGCCGGGCCCGGAGCAGAAAATCATTTTTCAAAACACCCTTCTCAACGTTAAAAGGCGGCCCAAAAGTCACCGAGCCCAAAATCGGAACAGGTAAAAACTCGCCCTTCGGCAGGACCCGGCTCAAATTTTCCAGATACACGGGAATCAGCTCGGCATCGGGCCTGGCTTGATGGAGATGATAAATCCCGGGTTTAAAGGGCTGGATCTCCTGTTGAATACCGCGTGTCCCTTCGGGGAAAACAATAAGAGAACTGCCCTGCTGCAAGGCCTGCAGCATCGCCTGCAGCGGGTTTCCTTCTTCGTCGTGAAGGGCGATGTGCTTTCGCTCTATTAAAACCGTTTGGAAAATCTCTTTGGCCAAATACGGCCGCAGTTTTCCTTTCTGCCAATAATCCTTGGCCGCCACGGCCCGTGTTTTAGTTCGGAGGGATTTTGGAAGCGCCGTCCAGATAACCACAAAATCCAGATGACTGGTATGATTGGCGAAATAGATCCTTTGTTTATCTTCCGGCGCACAACCGATCCAGCGAACACTCAGTCCACTGATGAGACGCGCCGTCAGGCAAATCAAATCCGCAATCATAGAGCCCCACGGGCATGCCCGTTGTCCCTTTCTGGATCGCCCGCGGGGCGAAATCCTGAGTGAAGCCCACGGCCATGGCCGTGGGCGGAATCGAAGGATCGAGTTTGGAGTTCCCGGACAATATAAAGAATCCTGCGCCCAGACGTGATGACCGCCCCCGCCACGATCAGGCCCAAGGCCAGGACGATTCCCTGCCCCGTGCCTTGACTCAAGAATTCCCAAAGGCATCCCGCGGTCAAGGCGGCCATGCGATGCGGCTTGGCCATCGGCCCGCAGAAATACTGTTGCGTGCCGAGGCTCGCCCCAAAGGCCCGGATATACGCGGTCAAAACCGCCAAGAGCGCCGCCGCCCATCCCAGCACGCTTGCCCAAGCCGAGGAAACTGCGTACCCCGCACAGATCAGAATAACGCAATCTTCAAACCGATCCGGAAGCTCGTTAAACAATTCTCCCAGTTTTGATCTCTCCTGTGTTCGGCCCAGGGCCACCATGCCGTCAAGCATATTGCACAAAAGCCTAAGCTGGATTCCGGCAGCCGCCATTAAAAAAAATATCCTTTTATATTCTTTGTTGAGATTGATGTTCACATCGGGATTCGCCAAAAGCAACGAGATTCCCGCTCCGACGGCAAAAAGAATCCCCAGAATAGAAATATGGTTGGGATGGATTTGCTTTTGAATGAGCCATTGCGCCAGGGTGTTGGCCCATTTTCTCTGGCGGATCTTGAGGGGGCGTCGTTGCATTGGAGAAGAGTTCATTAGATTTTCAATATCGGCTACCTATCGAATACGCGTAAAAACCATAGAAAACAATCCAAAAAATACAATAACACAAAATCCAGATTTTCGTATGCTTCTCGATGCTTTTTTTAAAAGCCTTTCCTAAGAGTCCCGCAAAAATCGAGATCAGCAAGATTCTCTGTAGGCGAGAAGGGATTGTGACCAGAACAAGTTGGGTCAGATTGAGCTTCAGGATCCCGGCGCACGCCGCATAAATCTTGTAAGGGATCCCTGACCACGGGGCGGCAAACAAAGCAGTCAATCCTCTCTCTTGGAGCTGTTCGTAAACTTGGGCCGCCATCTCAGGGGGGATTCCAGGGACAGAGAGCAAAAAACGATACGATTCCAAAGGATGGCTGTACGCTATGGCATACATGATGATCCCGCCTATAACCGAACCCACAACGCTCAAGCAAGCATGCAAAATCCCGAATAAAGGAAAAAGAAGGCTAGTCAAAGAGAAAAGGACATCCGGAACAACGAAAAAAAACGTGGCCTCCATCAGTCCCCACGCCAGGGCAATCCCCATGGCCGGACGGGAAGCGGCCCATTGTCGTAATTTTGGGGTGGAAAATGTCATAAGGTTTCCCGGAACCACTCTTTGATCAGCGTCAACATCTCTTCCCTATTCTTGTTTTTCCGGATGAGGTACTCGGCGTGCGGGCCGTTTTTTAAGATGGCCAGCCTTTTGGCGGATTGCGTCTTTTGGTAGAGGGCCTCGGAATGCCACGGCTTGATGAGCCAGTCTTTTTCTCCGTGGATATAAAAAACCGGAATGGTCAGCTTGTCGACAAGATCAATCGGGTTGGGTTTCTTTAACCAGAATGGCCCCGGCCTCACCCCTTTGCCCTGTTTTCCATCACCGAGCGTATTATATAAAATATCGTTTTCCATGTCGAGCTGCCAGAAACAGTATTCAATCTTGGCGAACGCCACCGGACAACTGACCGCAATCAGACTATGGATCAAAGGCGTCCTTGCTGCCGTGATGATGCTGATCGATGCGCCCAAAGAAAACCCAATGACGCCAATCCTCAGATAAAACTTATGAGTATAATTGAGGAGCGTCTCCAAATCCGAGGACTCTTTGGCGGTCCAAGAGAATTGCCCGCTGCTTTGTCCGTGACCGCGGAAATCCAAAAGCAAGACGTCGTATTCTTCCGTAAGCTCTTTTGCCAAATCTTTCAAAAGGGTCGCTTGTTTGCTGTTAAAAAAACCATGGGCAATCACCACGGCCTTTTGATGACCGATCTGGTAGTGATCATAGGAAATCCTATGGTGATCGATGGTGCGCAGGATGCCCTGCGTAAATTGGGTCTCTATCATTTATGTTCCATCGCCTTTCTTTTGATCGCGCCCAGATCCAGCTTTCCGGAGCCCAGCAAAGGAATCGCCTCAATCCTAAAGAAACATTGGGCGTCCGGAATCCAAAGATTGGGCAAACCATTCTGTTTCAATTCCTCCACCAATCCCCCCACATCGAGATCGCCTTTGTAAAGCACAACCAATCTCTCCCCCTTTTTCTCATCCGGCAGGGAGGTCACCACACAGACTTGTTCCGAGGTCTTCAGAATATCATGGATGCCCTCTTCAATCTTGATATGGGGGACCATCTCTCCGGCGATTTTACTGAAACGGCTCAAGCGATCCGTGATCCGCAAAAATCCGTCTTCATCCATATGGGCGATGTCTCCGGTCCAATACCAGCCGTCCCGGATCACCTTTTGCGTTGCCTCCTCTTGGCCCAAATACCCTTTCATGACATTGGGGCCTTTCACCAGCAAGAGGCCGTCTTCGTTGGGGCCTAAAGGTTGTTGGGTATTCTGGTCAACGATACGGACAGCGATCCCGGGCAAAGGGAGGCCGATCGTCCCCGGCTTATACGCCTTTTGAATGACTCCTTGTCGAGTGAAATCAGGGAGATTGATGGCCACAATGGGGGAGAGTTCTGTGCATCCGTAGCCCTCCATGGGATCAAGGCCAAATTTCTCTTTGAATTCCCGGGCCGCATTCTCCTTTAATTTCTCGGCGCCAACAATCACAAGACGTAGACTTTTAAACTGCTTCCCCTCACAGCGCCGGGTATAGGCATTTAAAAAAGTCGGCGTAGCCATAAGAATAGTAGCCTTATGCTGATGAACCAATTTCCCCACGACTTTTGCATCCAGGGGATTTCCATGATAGATGGCACCGATGCCGCTGATCAGAGGAAACCACAGGGTGCCGGTAAAACCAAAGGAATGGAAAAACGGCAAAACCCCCAAAATGGCATCATCATCCCGGACATGGAAGATTTGGAATAATCCTTCCAAATTCGAGGTGATATTGGCGTGAGTCAGCATCACGCCCTTGGGCGAGCCGGTTGAGCCGCTGGTAAACATGATGGTCGCCAATTCTTCTTGCCGGTTTCCGGGAGATCCAAAAACTAGCCGATGGGAAAGTCGACTAGGAAAAGCAAAAGACATCATAGCCGCCTTCAACCAGTGGCGTTTCTTTATGGAGGAGGCGACCTCCTCGATGAAAATCACTCCACAGGGAAGATTGATGCCGGTTTTTTCGATCAAGACCTTAGAGGTGATGACACAGGAGGTGGCGCACTGTTTTACAATCGAGGCGAGAATCTCCAAGGAGGCCGTGTAATTCAGATTCACCGGCACTTTGTTTAAAATCGAGCAGGCGATGTTGACCAGGGCGCCAGCGACCGATGGCGGAATCATCAGACCCACATTCTTCTCAAGGGCCAATTTCCCTCTCAGGACATCCGCCAAGGCCACCGCAGAGATTAAAGTCACTCCATAGCTCAACCGGCGGCCGCTGGAATCGGCCAGGCAGAATTTCCGGGGATGTTTTCTGGCCTCGCGCCAGAAGGCCTCAGGCAAAGGGCATTTGTCCGCCAGGCGCCATTGAAAGGCCTCGGCGCCTAATTCCATGACCCGCCCACGCACCTCAAAAGCCCGGGACTCTGGCGTCATGGGTTCTCCAAAAGAAACCGTGACCGGATAGGGAATGACCTTGGGCCATTTATAGATGAATCTTCCACCCTCGTAACTGAAGATGCTGCCCCAAATCCGATCCAGGTGAACTGGGACAATCGGGCAATCCACGCCTTTCATAATGCGCTCTAATCCTTCATTAAACTTAAGGAGATTGCCGGTGCGGGTCAATTGTCCCTCCGGGAAAATACAAACCAACTCACCTTTTTTTAAAGCCTCCTGGGCCTCTTGCAAGGATCGGATGATTTCTTTGGGATTATCTGCACGGGAAATCGGAATGGCCCTGGCCAGGCGAAACAGGGGCCGGAATACGCTGGAATCATAAACATCCCGGCCGATCATAAAACGGATGGGACGCTGGATCGTCACGACGATTAAAACCGCATCGATAAAGGAAACGTGATTCGAGACCAGAAGCGCCCCGCCTTGGGAGGGGACATGATCCTTATTAATCACCTTGATCCGGTAAATCGTGTGCGTCAAAACCCAGATGACAAAACGAACCAAGGGATACGGCAGAAGCCGACAGACAAACACAGTCCCCAAGATCGTCAGAACTCCACAGACAACAAAAATCTCTGCGGCATTAAGGCCCAAGATGTCCCGGAAAACATAAAGGATCCCCGAACCCAGAAGGATGGCGGCAAACGAAAAGAAATTATTGGTGGCCAGGATCTGTCCGCGCCGGTCAGAAGGGCTTTCTTTCTGGATCAAGGCATTGAGGGGGACGATATAAAAACCGCACGATAGTCCCAGCAAGAATAAACAGGCCACAACACCTTCGTAAGAACGGTAAACAAAGCCTAAAAGAATCGAAAATAAACTCAAACCCATCGCGCCAAGGGGCACAAGTCCTAGCTCGATCTTTCGGTCGGACAGCTTGCCTGCCAGCATACTGCCGATCCCAACGCCCAGCGCAAGAACGACCAGAAGAAGACTGGCGGCCATAGGACCAATCTCCATGACCCTGCGCGCGTACAAAACGATATTGAGCTGAAAAAGCCCACCCAGAAAACTAAAATACATGAGGCCCACCAGAGTCAAGAAGATGGTCCGGTCCGATTTGATATCTCTCATGTTTTGAAAAACTTCCCCAAGGAAATTCCAGCGAAAAGACCTCTGGGTTTTTGCTGCCGGGACAGGCGTTACAAAGAGACTGGTCACAATGCCCATGACAGCCACGAGGATAAAAGCATAAGCGGTTTTGTAAATCTGACCTCCTGCGATGGCAGTAAGATAACCGCCGCAGGCCTGCCCTAAGATGATGGCGGCATAGGTCCACATTTGAATTAAACCGTTACCCTCGGAGAGCCTTTGTTCTTCCAGGATTTCCGGAAGGATTCCATACTTGGAGGGACTAAAGAAGGCGCTGTGCGCGCCCATGAGAAATAAAACAATAAAGAGCATCCCGATCTCGCCGTGCATAAAAGCAAAAAACCCCAAGGCCATGACCACAAGCTCGGCGATTTTATCGAGGACGATGATCTTTTGTTTGCTAAAGCGGTCCGCCAGAAACCCGGCATAGGTCGAAAAAAGCAAGAAGGGAAGAATGAAAACAACCCCCGATAAGGAGAGATATAACGATCCGCCACCCCGGCCGGCGAATTGGTCAACCGCGATAAACGAGACGACCAGTTTAAAAGCATTGTCGTTGAAGGCCCCAAAAAATTGGGTGGCCAAGAGGGCTTTAAAGCCTAGGTTTCGCATGCGGGTTTTCATCAGATATTCTGGGAGTGGCGGATTTCAATTAACCATTATCTTGAGTTTGGCAAAATTTTCACGGTACGAGTTTAAATTTTACAATTGATTG
>CAZUJQ010000006.1:0-47904 GCA_964620805.1 uncultured Planctomycetales bacterium
GTAGCAAAAGGAAAGAAAAGCTGCTGCTATGTTGCTACAAACTCGGGAAAGACCTAATAAATCTTATTGCCTTTTTCTCTAAACTCTCGGGATTTTTCTTCCATCCCTTCCTTAAGGGCAGACATCTCCTCTAATCCCCGCTGGGAGGCGTATTCACGCACATCCTGGGTGATCTTCATCGAACAAAACTGTGGCCCGCACATGGAACAAAAATGGGCCAATTTTGCACCCTCGGCCGGCAGTGTCTCATCGTGAAAGGCCTTTGCGGTTTCCGGATCCAAAGAAAGATTGAACTGATCCTTCCAGCGGAATTCGAACCGGGCCTGGGAAAGCGCATCATCCCAAGCCTGGGCGCCAGGATGGCCCTTGGCCAAATCCGCGGCATGGGCCGCAATCTTATAGGCCATAATGCCGGCCTTGACATCATCCTTGTTGGGCAATCCGAGGTGTTCCTTGGGTGTCACGTAGCAAAGCATCGCGGTCCCCCACCAGCCAATCATGGCGGCCCCAATCGCGGAGGTGATGTGATCGTAGCCGGGGGCGATATCCGTCGTCAAGGGGCCTAAGGTATAAAACGGGGCCTCCTGACACAGGATCAATTGTTTCTCCATGTTCTCCCGAATAAGATGCATGGGGATGTGGCCCGGCCCCTCAATCATGGTCTGGACGTCGTGTTTCCAGGCGATTTTCGTGAGTTCTCCCAAGGTTTCGAGCTCGGCAAATTGGGCGCGATCGTTGGCATCCGCAATGCTCCCCGGGCGCAACCCGTCCCCCAGAGAAAAGCTCACATCGTATTGCTTCATAATCTCACAAATCTCTTCAAAGTGGGTATAGAGGAAGTTCTCCTGATGATGGGCCAAGCACCACTTGGCCATGATGGATCCCCCTCGAGAGACAATCCCGGTTTTTCTTTGCGCGGTGAAGGGAATGTAGCGCAGCAAAACGCCCGCATGGATGGTGAAATAATCGACCCCTTGCTCGGCCTGCTCGATCAAGGTGTCACGGTAGATGACCCAGGTCAAGTCCTCGGCCTTGCCGTTGACTTTCTCTAAAGCCTGATAAATGGGAACCGTGCCGATGGGAACTGGGGAATTGCGTAGGATCCACTCCCGGGTTTCATGAATATCTTTTCCTGTGGAGAGATCCATGACCGTGTCCGCGCCCCAGCGGCTGGCCCAGATCATCTTTTCCACTTCTTCGGCGACCCCGGAGCTGACAGCGGAATTTCCAATATTGGCGTTGATCTTTACCAGAAAGTCCCTCCCGATAATCATCGGTTCCACCTCAGGATGATTGATATTCGCCGGGATAATGGCCCGGCCCCGGGCAATCTCGGATCGGACGAATTCCGGATCGCATTCCTCTCTGATCGCGACAAATTCCATCTCCGCGGTTATCATGCCCCGGCGGGCATAATGAAGTTGCGTCACGTTAGACCCATGTTTGGCGCGCAAGGGTTTTTGGGATAATCCTTGCCTCTCTTCCCCATCCCCGCGGTTTAAAATCCACAACCTGCGCAAAGGCGCAAGTCCTTTAAAAATATCAATGGGGGTGTCGGGATCCGTGTAAGGCCCGGAGGTGTCATAAACGATGACCGTCGGATTGGGAATTTCCTGCTTGGCATGATCAAGAGACGAAGACTGGGAGATCTCTCGAAACGGCACACGGAGATCTTTATAGATCTTGCCGGGGCGGTAGACCTTTTTTGAGCCCGGCAATGGTTTATAACTCAAATCTCCCTGAAGAGCGCTTAAAGCCTTAAGGGGGGTCTGGATATCGTTCAAGGATTTTAATTGAGTGATCATATCCATCACCTTTTGAGGGCATTGACTATCTTAAGCCCCTCGGACTGAAAAATATTATATTCCAAAGAAAACGATAAGACAACGACTAATTCCGGGCCTTTAGCGCCTTTAGTCTTTTATTTTCGATGGGGAATGCAATTTGCTAAAAGATCAGACCAAGGAAGATTGAAATAGGGTTTGATTTTTATAATTTTCCCATAATGATACAGGGCCTGAGGGCAAAGCCCTTTAGCGTCATAAATCTTCGCCAAGCGGAAATGGGTATCCGGGCTTTCCGGCTCTAGCGCTAACACCTTCTGGTAATAAAACAACGCCATGTCCTCCTTGTTGAGTTTTTCGTAGGCTACTCCAAGATTGAATAAGGCATCCGCATGATAAGGGTTCATGGCAAGACTTCTTTGATAATAGCTGACGGCGCTATCAAATTGGTCCTGAGAAAGCAGAACGTTTCCCAAATTGTATATCAACTGAGCGTCGTAAGGATTGATCTCAAGGGCCTTTAAATACTGTTCCTGGGCCTTTCCGTATTCTTTTCTTTTTTCCAAAATTGTACCTGACTTTGAGAGTCTCAAAAACTCGATCGCCTTAGCCTCTAAAGCCACCGGCCTAAACACCATAAAGCTAAAGGAAACAAAAAGCGAGGCAAGCAAGATGGGCTTTATATTCTTCTCTCTTATTTTTTCAACGAGCCAGAAGATGCTAAAGGCCTCGTAGAGGATTAAAAAAGGCAGGATGCTGGCGCGGTGTTTTGTTGTAAGGAAAAAAATCAAAGTAAAAAATAACTGGCTGAGGATCATCAAATTCGAAAAACCACCCCCCGGATACCCTCGCCTCGTAAGAATCATTCCTAGAAGACCCAAAGAAACGATGAGCGAAAAAGGGTTAAAGTCTAACAGTTTCTTCCATTGGTGTTGCAGCAAAAGATCAATATCATGGGCGCCCTCGTGTTCCACCCAGAAAAGGTGAAATTTGCGGATGAGAAGCTTCATATAGTCTGCGGGCGCGCTTCTCATAAAGTTCAAACCCTGATTTCTCCAGAATCTTGACACCTCGGCAGCGGTCAAGGGCCTTCGCAAGATCTGTTCGGCAACGATCTTTTGATCCTCATCTTGTCCCTGATGCGTGGGGCGAATAAAGCCAAGATTGTCAAAAATCCCGTCGCTTTGCGGATTGTTGCCAACGTAGAAACTAAAACCGCTCTGGGCGCTGATTAAAATCCAGTCCCCTCCCTGAACACGGTTGCGCAACAAAACCAAAGACAAGACCAAAACAACCCCTAAAGCCAAAGGGATTAAAATTTTTAAGTCTTCCCTTCTTTGGCGAAACCAACCCCCCAGCCGGAGCACGACCAATCCCATAAAGAATAAAATAAACTTTCCGTCCCCTAACATGCTTAGGCCCAGAAGAATTCCTAAAAGAAATGCCTCTTGGGGATGATATTTTTGATTAAGATCCAGAAAAGCCCAAACCACAAGGAGGCTCAGGGTGACCACCACCCCAACCGGAAGCATCAGCCAGTCGTAATAAATCAGCACAAAGTTACACGCCATCAAAAGCGAGGCGGCCAACCCCACCCTTTGCCCAAAAATTTTTCGCCCGACGAGGTGCATCAGAACACAGTTTGCTGAACCCAAAATGAGATGCAGAAACCGAATCAGGAAAAAATTCCCTAAGGTGAATTGATAAAGGACGGCCAAAAAATAGGGATAAAGCGGCATGCCCCAAAAAACCGATTGCTGACTCTGTCCAGAAGCAATCTCATGGGCCCACTCGTGATAATAGAGGACATCTTCGGAAGGAGATTCGTAGAAAAGATAATGTTGCTTCAGAAAGGCCCAATAAAGAAGCCGGAAAGAAAGTGCAAAAATAAAAATTCCGATGCCAACAAAGACGTCTTTGCGATAGGCTTTGGGAATCATGAAAAAATAAGATGAGAAACGGCTAAGACCGCTAGGGCGGCGGTCTCCACTTTAAGGACGTTGGCACCCAGAGAAATCGCGCGAAACCCGGAATCCAGCGCCAGACGGACTTCTTGGGGTGCAAAATCCCCTTCCGGGCCGATTAAAAAGAAGATCCGTTTATGACCTTTCCTTCTTTCCTGGGACAAAACTTCAAAGAGGCTTGATCTTTCTGCCCTCAAACAGGCCATCAACCCTAAATCATCGCGGCCTAGTTTGGGCAGCACGTCCTTAAAATCTGTAATAGGCTGAATGACCGGAACAAAGCGGCGGCCGCACTGTTTGGCCGCATTGACTGCCACGGTCGAATACCGGCTTTTCTTTCTTTCCCTGTGCTCGCCTTTTAATGAAATTTCTGTCCGCTCTGTCTTTAAAGGAAATACCTCGTCAACGCCGAGCTCCGTGCCCTTTTCCACAATGAATTCGAATTTGCTCTTTTGGGGAATGGCACAAGCCAGGATAATCAAGGGGCTCTTTGGAAGCGGTAAAGGAAGGACAGAATCTCGGTGGACTTCGACTTTCTTAGGTGTGATCACGAGAATTGTCCCCGCAATCTCGTCTCCACGATTGTTAAAGATACGGATGGGGTCGTTGATTTTCAAACGAAGGACATTTTTGAGATGATGGATCTCGTGGGGATCGTTGATCTCAACGGTTGCTTTTTCTAGATCCGTGTGGGGACAAAAGAATCGATGCATTGGGGGAGTTAAAATAACTCTACTTCGCCCCAAAACTACGCCCTCCTCAATGTAAAGTTATGAGGGGCTTGTTTGGGCGCTTCGTAGAGAATTCTTCGCCTTGAGAACTGTTCTTCGAAGCCAAACAGCAAGTCCCGCCAAAGGCGGAACGTAGCTATTTGGCGAAGAAGAATGGACCGAGGGGGATTCGAACCCCCGACCTCCTGATTGCGAACCAGGCATTCTCCCAACTGAACTATCGGCCCATAAATTTGACGTTATCATAACAAAGATGCTTTAGCCTAGCAAGGCCTTTAAGTTCAAGAAAAATTACGGTGTTGCACGCCTGCATTAAGGATATGTTATAATAACGCCCACTAAAAATCATCCGCCTATGAATAAGCAGAGAATGGACACAACAAAATCCCTTCCCCCCTCCACCGCGAATTTCTGGATGAATCTCTTGGCCCTCGCCTTCTTTTTCGCCACGATGTTCATTTTTCACAAGACCTTTCCACAAACAACGTTCGTTCAATTAACGATGGCGTGCTTGCTTACGACGGCCATCCCCTTATGGTTTTATGACTTTCTTTATCTTCGGGTCCACCAACGACCATCCACAGGCCTCGCTCAAAAACCGGGCAAGGTTGACAGACATAGGCTCGTTGTCAAATTGATAGGCTTGTATGGAACGTTTTTGATCATTCTCATCGTCTATCATTTGATTCTCGGTTACCACATCTCTATTCATGCCCCATTTTATAATAGCTTCTTTTATTTTCTAAATTTTACGGCTCCCTGGATTATGATTTTAAGTTTCATTTATTTTCGGGAAGTGGACAGGAGGCAAAAGGACCCCTACGATGAATACTGGCATATGGGATGTCTTTTAACGGGACGCTTTCAAAATGTCAGGATGTTATTTATTAAAGAGCATGCGCGGGTCTGGTTCATCAAAGCCTTTTTCACGCCCTTTATGTTCGCGATGCTCGTTGATCGTGTGGAATACCTGCTTGCATTCGACTGGAAACATCAATCGTCATTTTTTATACCCTTATACAACTATCTTTTAACCCTGTTTTATACAATCGACATCCTCTATGGTGTCTTGGGGTATATCTTAACCTGCCGTCTTTTAGATACCCATATCCGCTCCACGGAACCGACCTTCTTAGGATGGGTCGTCTGCCTCGTCTGTTACCAACCGTTTTATTCTCATTTTGGAATCGGGCTTTTGAACTATGACGACCATCTCAACTGGTACCATTGGTTTGCCTTTTTCCCCGGCTTTTATTATCTTTGTGGTGCCCTGATTATTTTCCTGTCGCTCGTGTACTGCCTGGCGACCGTTGCCATCGGATACCGCATGTCCAACCTCACGTTCCGTGGCATCATAACCTCCGGCCCTTATCGCTTCACGAAACATCCGGCCTACTTAAGCAAAGTGGCGAGCTGGTGGCTCATCTCTTTGCCTTTTCTTTCCGTCGAGGGTGTGGGAATAGCATTTCACCACACCCTGAACTTAAGCCTTATCACTTTCATTTATTATCTTCGGGCTCGAACAGAAGAAAATCATCTCTCTAATTACCCTGAATATGTCCAGTATGCCAACGGGATCAAGGAGCAGGGCCTATTCCGTTTTATCACCAAGCATTTTCCTGCCTTACAATACTCCGAGGAAAAATGTAAGCGTTGGAAAAGCGTTGTTTGGTTTAAATCCAAAAATTTCACTCTCACCAAAAGTTAATACAAAAAGACCTGGGGATCTAAAAATAAGTATGGCCCATGGGGTTGACCTCGGCGGTCATAATGACGCGGGGATTTTTGCTGGGGTCGCTGGCATCATAGGGAGAAGAACTATCATAAAGGCTGGTCAGAGAGATTGTCACTTTATTGTCCTGCGTTGAACTGCTCGGTGTGTAAGTCACCGTGAAGGCCGTGGCCGATCCCAGCGTTCGGATCGTTGTATTTGTGTCGGCGCAAAAGGTGGGAGAGGGTTGATTATTGCAGGTGTAAAGGACATTCGTCGTCCTGAGTGTATAACAGACCCAGGTATCATCGCTATAAACATCCGGGGTCTGGGGGACATCCTGCCGGAAACACGAATAACTGCTATTGCCCGTCCCTCCGGTCTGTATCCCGATGTTGGTGACATCACCCACCGTTAAGGCGGCATTCTTGGCCATATGAAGCATCATGGAAGAGACTCTGGCTGTAGCAATGCTTCTGCGGGATATGTTCTCCTGGGCCCTTTTGGAGGCGTATTCGACGGAAACCACTCCCAGCATCACAATGCCAATTAAGACGCTAGAAACGAGGAGCTCGGTTAAAGTCATGGCGCTAGTTTTATTATGATTGGTATTCATGGCTCCGTCCAGTCTACTGTCAAAGCCACCCGACGCGGCCCGCCGCTATAAACTTCGGTCACGATATAACTCGCTGTATAAGTCTTTCCATTGATGGCGTTAGAAAACGTGTGGTTTCCGATAGACAAATCACCCGAGGCCCAAATGCGCTGGTCCACTTTAGCCCGCAGATCTTCCAGTAGCTGCTGCCCATAATAGGCCGCCACGGTGCGGCGTTCGGATTCGGCCGAGGGGGCTCTCAACACGGAAATCGTTGTGATAATTCCGATAGCCGTGATGGAGAAGACCACCGCGGCCATGGTGACTTCAACGATCGAAAATCCTTTATCTCTTCTTACAAGTCTTTTTTTCATCTCGTCTCATTCTCTAGGGACAAGCCCCGGCTGTACAGCTGGGATTCGTGCCTGATACCGGTGCTTGAGTCACCGTCACCGTAAACGAAGGGGCCGGGGCATCGCGCACGGCCGTACACGTAAAAGTTGTTCCCACCGGCCCCCCTCCTATGTCACACTCGTAGGTCATTCCATTGGGCAAAATGCTTAAATCCAAAGCAGCATTTATGGCCGCTAAATTCTGATTATCGGCCGACGGCCAGTAACTGCCGTTTTCCGCACGAAAAATCTGGTTAGCGGCATGGACATTGGTGAGCTGCACAACGGCATCCCGGCGATGAGCCCGTTCCACCGCTCTCGTAAAATTGGGGATCGCAAATCCAGCGATGATCCCAATGATGACTACGACAATCATCAGTTCGGTTAGGGTGAAAGAGGTATTTTTGTTTAGTGTAGACATCTCAACCTCGATCCAAATCGCAAATCCCAATCACCAAATTCCAAACAATGCCCAATATATAAGACACAATAACCAAAACGATTTTAACTTCAGTTGGGAAGGCTTGAAATTTCGGTCATAATTTCGGTCATTGGGTATTGTATATTGTTTGTGATTTGGAATTTGGTTATTGTCATTTTATTTTCTATTCACTTCACTATATTTTCCCATCAATACCCCATCTTCCCACAAATCCCTCCCCCACCTCCGGCACAAGTGATGGTACCAGTGCTGGAAACGCTCAAAGTATAACCATCAATCCCTGAGTCCGCCGTATCAATCCTTTGGATCGACGCCAGAGGATTGACGGCGGCAACGGTAGGGACATTAAAATTGGGTGAGGCAGGGATCGTGATATCCAAATCCGCCATATTCGCCGTAAAAGCACCGCCATTCTCTGCAGCAAAGCGTTGCTGGGCGCCCAAAAGAGCGGTCAGGATATTCACTCCCTCGGCGGATCTCATCTTTTCTATGGTCACTTGAAACCGGGGAAGCGCCATGGAAGCCAGAATCCCGACAATGACAACGACCACGGCCATCTCCACAAGCGAGAACGCCGATGTCTCCCTTAGACGCTTCATAGTTTTTTACCCGATCAGTCAGGTTATAAAGATTATTGAGGTTGCCTACTTGACGACCCTCAGACCTTCAAAAAGCAACCTTTTTAACCTTCATAACCTCAATAACCTTAGATAACTCTTTTAACTCCCCAACTATTGAATCCCCGAGAAAGCCGTTGTACCGGCACGCGTAATGACCGCGCCGTCGTTGGCCAGAGTCACCGTATCCGTAGCGACCCCCCCATCACGGGTATTTCGTGTTGCTTGAATGGTATAGGTCGTTCCTCCCGCTGCAGGCCAACTATACGTAAAATGGTTGTTGGGGGAATTCGCCGGATCCTCCAGGTCCAGGTTGGCAAAGCTATTGCAGTTTGTATAGGCGTTTCTCTGCAGATAGCAGCGCTCCATGGATTGACGGATCGCGTTCAAACTCGTCAAGGCCTCAGTACTCCGGGAATATTCAACAGTTCTAAAAAACCGGGGTAAAGCCAAACTGGCCAGGACCCCAACGATAATGATCACAATGATAATTTCCAGCAGTGTAAAACCCTGGATTTTTCTTTTCGATTTCATTTTCTCTTCCTCCTGCTTCTTTAGGATAAGTGTCTATAAATTCAATTGACCATTTTCGCTACAACAGATTCTAAAACTTTAAGGATAAGTTCGATCTTCTTTCCCTCTCACCTCCTTTTTAAAAATGGTTCATAAAAAATCCCAGGTAAACTTCCCTGGGATTTCGCATATCCTCACCGTTTTCGGCAGCCTGCCAATCCCGCCACAGGCGGGACGCAAGGCTTTGCGTCCTCCAATTGCTTGAAGTTTGCCCTTTTCGAAACCGTTTTCCTATTGTCAATTTAATATATAACATATTTGGGGGGCAACGGCAAGCTACCCTATAAGGCTTATTAGGCTTATTCCGTCTCACTTCCCTCCTCCCAACTGGGTGATGTTAAACATGGGTAAAAACATGGCCAGGACAATGACCCCAATCGCCGTGCCCATAAAAACCAACATAATCGGCTCGATCATGGTCCCAAACCGCTTCATGAAGGTTTCCACGGCCGCTTGATAAAACTTGGAGACGTGCTTGAGCATTTTTCCCAACTCCCCGGTTTCTTCCCCGACCATAATCATTTGAACGGCCATCGGTGGGAAAAACTCGCTTCTAATCATGGGAGCCACCAGGAGTTCGCCCTGCCGAACCCCCTCTTTGATATCCCCCACAATCAACTCGCAGGTCTTATTATTGACTAGCCGCTGAGTGATATCCAATGCGTATAAAATGGGAACTCCGCTGTCAATCAAGATCGACATCTGGGAGGCGAATTTTTCAATCACGACCAACTTAAAGACCCGTCCAAAGGCCGGCAGGTTATACAGCATGTTTTCAATTTGTAACCGGCCAGTCTGCGTTTTGCTGTACTTTCCCATTAGGAAGACGATCACCACCAGAATCCCCACCAAAAGCAAAAATTTGGTCTTTATAAAACGAAACGACCTTAAAAGAGCCCGGGTAATGAGAGGGAGCTCGACATTCATGGCTTGAAAGACAGCTTCAAACTTGGGGCCGACAAAAAAAGCAAAAAAGCCCACAGCCCCACTGGCGACAATGAAAAGAATGGTAGGATACACAATGGCAGAGATGATGGTGCTCCTGAAGGCAGCCTCCTGTTCCAGGTAAAATGCCAGCTTCTCCAAGACCACCGGCATGGTTCCCGAGGCCTCGCCGACCTCCACGAGGCTTATCCAAAATTGGTTAAAAACCTTGGGGTGTTTGGCCAAACTCGCACTCAAGGAATTGCCGGCCTCCACATCCTTTCGGACCTGCTCTAAGACAACGGAAAATTGCCTGCTCTCCACCTGGGAGACAATCACATCGAGACTGCGCAAAAGGGTGACCCCTGATTCCAGCATGGTCGCCAGTTGACGGGAAAAAATCAGCAGGTCTTCCAGCTTAACAGACTTGTGGGTAAAAATCCGCTTTTTAGCTTTTGGGGTTTGGGAAATCTTTTGTGCTCTTGTAGGGGCAGCTTCGGCCTGAATGCTGACGATAAAGTACCCTTGCTTTTGGAGACGATCGACCAGACTTTCTTGATCGGCGGCGTCGGTTGCATCGGTTAAGGTCTGGCCTTTGGAATCCTTAACGACATAATTGAATTTTGGCATATTTTCCCCTTAACATGCATTCATGTCATTTGAAATGGCCCTTTACGAGATCGCAATGCCCAAAATCTCATCCATGCTGGTAATTCCCGCTTCGACTTTTCTTATACCGCTTTCAAAAAGCGTATCCATCCCGTTTTTGCGGGCCGCGTCTTTAATCTGGGTATAAGAGGCCTTGTTGCTGATGAGCTGACGGATGGTGTCATCTACCACCAGGACCTCGGCAACAACAACCCGTCCACGATAACCGGAGTGGTTGCAATCTTCGCATCCTTTCGCACGATAGATGAGATCACTTTTGAAACTGATTCCTCCGTGCTGGTCTGGCTGCGGCTCATAGGGTTCCTTGCACTTGGGACAGAGCTTGCGGGCGAGCCTCTGGGCCAAAACCAGCGCCAGGGAAGGCGTCAGAAGATAAGACTCAATCCCGATATCCAAAATCCGGGTTACGGCAGAGGCCGCATCATTGGTATGCAACGTGCTCAAAACAAAGTGTCCCGTCAAGGCCGCCCGCACACAGATCTGGGCCGTCTCCAGATCCCGGACCTCCCCAACCATGATGACATCCGGATCCTGACGCAAAAAGGCCCGCAGGGCGGTAGCAAACGTCAATCCAATATCGGGTTTAACGTTCACCTGATTGATGCCATCGATCCGAAACTCGACAGGATCCTCGCAAGTGATAATATTTTTGCGGGGGTCGATTGTTTCATTCAAACACGCATATAACGTGGTGGATTTACCGCTTCCCGTTGGGCCTGTCACAAAGAATAGGCCGTAAGGCGACTTTAAGGCCTTACGGATGCTGTCAAGCTGTTTGGCCTCAAACCCCAATTGAGGTAAATCCAGAGGGACCGCACCCTTATCCAGAATCCGCATGACAACCTTTTCTCCCCATATCGTGGGAACGGTCGAAATTCTTAAATCCACCATTCGATTTTCCAGTTTTGCCGATATGGCCCCATCCTGAGGGATGCGTTTTTCAGCGATGTCAAGTTTGGACAGAATCTTGATGCGAGAAACAATCGCCAAATGCAGATGCCTTGCCGGAGGAGGAATCTCATACAAAGATCCATCGATACGATAGCGTAAGCTGATCTTGTCCTTATAAGGTTCAATGTGAATGTCGCTGGCCCGTTCATCGATCGCCTGACGGATAATCAAATCGACCAGTTTGATCACCGGCGCCTCTTTGGCCTTGGCGATCAAATTGTCCAGGCCGATCTCGGTTTCTGTAACCGTTGTGTCCAAGGCCCCTGTTGGTGCAAACGCAATATCCTGCGCTGTTGCCAGATAGGAATTCTGGACGGCTTCCTGCAACGTCGGTTTGGCTTCTTCCAAGGCAGATTTATCAGCGAAATAAAACCGGTCAATAGCCTTTAAGATCTCCGAGCGGGTGGCTAAAACCAGATTGATCTCATGTCCCGTCAGCTTTTTGAGATTGTCCAGCATCAAAAGATCAAGAGGATCAAAAACCGCTACCGTTAAAGAGTTCATATGTTTAGAAAGGGGCAAAACCACATTTCTTTTGGCAAATTCAAAAGGGATCAATTTTTCCAACCCTTCCTCTGCCTTTGGATTCAATAATTCCGAGGATTTAGAGGAATAAGGGATTAAAAGCTGCGCCCCCAAAGCCGAGACGATGTCTTCTTCTTTGACCATCCCCAGCTTGACCAAGACCTCCCCAATCCGTCCCTTTTGCTGCTTTTGCGCCGAGATGGCGGTTTTCAACTGGGCCTCCGTGATGAGCCCCTGCTTAACCAATATCTCCCCCAGTTTTAAGTGTGCCATTCACGATACCTTCCAGTGAGACATTACAACCCATTTCTTTCAATGTTGGATAAGGCCTTCTCGACCTCCTTGTCTCTCGATGGCGAGGGGTTGCCTTGTTGAGGGACAATGGGATTATGGGGAAGCGGGCGCTTTGTCAGGGATTCGGAAGCGGCATCGTCCCCGATGATATGCGGTGTAATAAAAATAATGAGTTCCCGTTCTTCCTCTGTGCGGTCCTTATGCCGAAAGGCCGCCCCGACAATCGGAATATCTCCCAAGAAAGGCACTTTTGTGATCGTCTCTGTCAAATCGGTCCTGAGAAGGCCGGCTATAACTATGGTGTCTCCACTAGAGACCTTCATGATCGACTGGGAGCCCCGCTCTTCGGGATCCCGAAAAGTGGTGCCCTCAAATGTCGCCCCAGTCCGCGCCTGAATCACCTTGGGAACAATCGCCATGGTTATTTCGCCCGTTAAGAGGTTGGCCTGCGGAGTAACCGTCAGCGAGATGCCGGTCTCCACGCGTTCCGCCTCCTTCGATTGCGTCGATGACCCTTCCGCCGATTGAGTTTGGGTCTTTATGCCGATCGCTTCATCGGTCGTAATTTTGATCTGGGCCGTCTCATTATTGAGGGTCAAAATCCGGGGACGGGCTAAGTTTCGGGTGTCCCCTTGCGTTCTCAAAAACTGCAATGTCGCGGATAACCCGGCGGCGCTGATCGTCCCCACGCGGTATTCAGGACTCGCAAAGGTAAAACCTTTTCCCAAAAGTTTATTTTGATCCCAAGGGTACACGTGATCCCGCTCGGCGCCTTTAAACGTCAAAGGCGTGTCTCCGATTTTAACGCCTATCTTATCAGCGGTCTTTTTGGAGATATCGAGCATTTCCACCTCGATCAAGACCTGAGAGACGGGAACGTCGAGCCGACTCAGGGTGCGCTCAATCAAGGGAAATTGACTGGGGATGTCCGTGACAATAAGACCATTGGTTCGGGGATCCTCAACGATCTTGCCGGATTCGGTGAGAATGGCCTTCAAAGCGTTCACGATACCTTCGGCAGAACCGCTGGTCTGCGTGGAAGGGCTCGCACTGGAACCGTCTTCGGAGCCGCTTTCGGACTCGATTGTGATCGTCTTGTTGAGTTTTGACGAGGAGACCGTGGCATGCTTGAGGCGATAAATCCGGGTCAGGAGTTCTTTCTCGGGCTTCGTCACTGACTTGACAATGAAAATTCCACTTCCCGGCTCAACTTCATAGGTTAAGGCGTTGGCATGAAGAATCCGCTCCAAGGCCTCCTCCACAGGGACATCCTTCAGAAATAAAGTCACCTTCTTGCTGCCGATCGCCTCGGCCGCAATAAAATTCAATCCACTCTGGTGAGATAGAATCCGAAGGACATCATTCAACTCGGCATCCTTGAATTCCATGGATATTCTTTTGGAATATTCGGGTAAGACAAATTGACTTTCTTCCAGGCTGAGGGCCGCCCTCCCTTCGGATTTAAGATCCGTCAAAATGGGTACCATCAAGAGGGAGGTCAATACAACACCTCGCCAAAAATTCGATGGACTACGATTTTTCATGACGCGCTATCTTTCTTCAGAACTGAAACTATTAAAGTCATTTGCAATAAAATGCTTCCTTCCCTGAGCAGAGATTTCAATTCCCTGTTCGTTAATAACCGTAATCGTCCATCCTTCAATCTGATCTCCCACACCCACAATAGAGTTATTCACAATGGCCTGCGGCTTTTCGGTACCCCAAACCAGTCCAGATATCTTAAGGGCTGGCGATTCCATCGGGATGACCTTCTGAGATGAGCCTTCTTGGGAATCGCGCGGCCCTGGCCCCACTTTGACCGGCGGGGAGATCTCAGCATCCTGTTCGATTCTGCTCCGGATCTGAGGCAAAGGCAGCTGACTCTTAAAGGGATTCCTTAAAGAATCGTCATTCGAGAGTAATCCCGACATGATATCTTTTTGTACAGGAGCCGGAACAGAAGAGCTGTCCTCGGCGAAACTGCTCCGTCCGTCAAAAAACAAGAAGAGGCTTAAAAAAAACGATAATTCCATCTTCATTTCTTAAAGTAAATTGCGTTGATCTCGATTTGGGCGGAAATGGTTTCTTTCAAAGACCTTTCGGAGGAATCACCTGTTAAGGCTGGTGAATTCGATTCTATCTGATACCCCGACCATTGATCGACTCTCAAGTTATAGGGAAAGCGCTCTATATCATAAATAAAATGCAAGATGTCTTCGTAACGACCCGCGGAGATATTCATATTGACCGATGTTTTTTCGTAGAGCTCCTCGCTTCGCGACTGCGCTGGAGAAACGGATATAATCTGGATTTTGTTTTTCTCGGCAAGATCATTCAATTTTTCAATGATGGCAAAGGGTTGTATCCCCTGGGGTAAAGCCTTGATAAATTCATCCAGCTCTTTGACCATCTTCTCATGATGGCTGATGGCCTCGTTCTTTTTCTCAAGATCAGAGATTTTGTTTTTGAACGTCATCACCTCCGCCCGTCTATTCGTATAAATTTGATAAATGAGGAAAAAAACAAACAGGATCAGGGCCAGATTGGCCATCAGATCCTTGCGTCTCTTCAGGGTTCTCACCAAGGTGGCCAGATCGATCGATTTGAGATCCGCAGGGCTCGTTTTCCAGGCGGCAAGATTCATCATCACTTGCAATCAATCCTAAAATATGTGACCGGATCTTTTTCCAGAAACTGGCTTTGGGCTGTTACCAGATCGATGCTATCGAAGAATAAGACGAACTCTTTGTGCTCTTTGAGGTTCGTAACCAAGCCATTCACCAGCCGGATCTGCTGATTTGCATTCTCGTGGAAGGCATACCCGGCAAGGCCCACAAAAATTTTGAAGGGCCTTTGCTTCTGATTTTCTGGAACAGGATTAACAGGGGGAACCGAGATATCCAAATAACGGATAGAAATGTCTTTAAGCCAGACCCCCGGGGGGAGAAGCTGGGGAATCGCCGTCAGGAAAAATGTCATTTCACTGTGGATACGCACATTCTTATAAGACGCTAATTTTTGGGATATCTCCTGAGTCTTTTGTTCGATGGCTTCCTTTGTCAATTCTTGAAAAGACTTCTGTTTTTCATAGAGAGCGGAAAATTGTGCCCTTTGTTGCTGGACAGGACGATTCAACATAAAAAATGCGCCTCCAACTAAAAAGACACAAACAATCAGGACCTTTGCCAGAGATTGCAAGTTCACAGGGGTCTTCTCTTCGGCCTCTTTCGTTTTTCCAAATTGAATGGGCTTGCGGGAAAAAGTAAAATTTGCGGGCAAGGAAACCGTGCCGGCCAAACCAATGCCATAGGCGTAGGCAAGCTCTAAAGAACCGGCTTCCGGGGTATTGAGAATCGATGAACTATTCACCGACTGCGTTGATAGACCGAATTCTCTCTCTAAATTCTGAGGTAAAAGCTCATCTTGGAAAGAAGATAAAATGATAATCCCATCCATTTTCTCTTGCATATATTGCCGTCCATAATAATCCAACGAAATTCGGATCTCATTCAACAATCGGGCATACAGAATCTCCTTGTCCGTCTCAGGCTTTTCGGTCTCCATCAGCATAGGGAAATCCCGAATGAATTGGGGGATTCCCTGATTAACAACAATGATTTTCCCTTCCTTGGGATCCAACTGGATGATGACGATCCTTTTGTCCCGGGCAAGGAGTTTCTTAAATGTCAGAGCCCTCACAAGACTCAAAGACGCTGGTTCCATGAAAACAACATGTAACCCACACCCCTCTAGTAGGCTACAATAACTTTCCAAAAGATCGTTTCTTATGGCGGCAAAAAGAACCCGTATAAATCGGGTTGTTTTCTCATTGATGGTGATCGTATGAAAGGTATAGGCTAATTCTGCTAGTTTAAAGGGGATATACTTTCTGGACTCAAATTCAACGACCCCTTTGATTTCCTGGGGGTTCATCCAAGGGATCGCAAATGAACGAAAGATAATGTCCTTGGAAGGCAAAGACAAACTGATCTGAGAGGTCGTAACTTTATTCTCCCGCAAAGTTTTGGTGAGGGTTGCCGCCAAGGTCTTATCGTCAGGGGTTTTCTTCAGGACAGAGGTGGATGCTTGACCATCAAAGGGGATCGTTAAGAATTTCTGAGGAATCTGATTCTCTGTCTCAACGACACTGAGAGAATTGCTGCCCCAAAAAATGCCTAGATATTTTTTACTGGCCATGCCCGTTTATCCGATGCTTTGGGAAATAGAAATGGATATTAAAAATTATAAATATTTATATTTTAGTTTTCATTAAACTATACCCCTTCCACTTTGTCAATGAGATTCACAATTAATTTTTATAGAATTTCTGTGGGTTTTGTGAAAAGGGGATTAAAGGATTGGGAATTTTATTCTCCTTCGCCTTACCAAATGAAGACGCTGGTATAAGCTTCGGAGAATTATTCCAAGGAGAATATTCTACGAAGCATATACTATCTATTTATTTGCTAATGCGAAGTAGAATATGAGAGAGATTCCACAAGAAGGCCATTATGTCACGAGGTGCTAACAAGAGGCTCTAATACAAACGTCTTTAATAATTTGACATGTGTCATTGCGAGCGACCGTAGGGAGCGAAGCAATCCTATTGTCGACAGAAAAGATTGCTTCGTCGCTCCTTTCAGTCGCTCCTCGCAATGACACTTTAATTGTGACGTTTGTATTAATACGAGACTGTCACATCATAGCGTTGGGTGTTGTAAATGCCGTTTCCCATGGCCGAAACCGAAGCCGAATAGGTCTTATTGTCCAGAGGCTCCGATTGCGCACCGATGGGCCCGGTTCCATTGAGCAAGGAGGTGTAATTCAGCCAAAAAATGCCCTTGGCATACTGATCTGCTTTGATGCGTTCCACCTGATGCTGTCCTACGGTCACCTGACTGACATTGAGACTCAGCACACTGATAGCAAAAACCATCATAACAATGGAAATGACAAGGACACTGATTAAAACAACCCCGCCCTCAGGACGCTGGATTCCTTTGAACATTTTCTAAGATCCTTTCTTTTGGATTTCTGCATAGCTTCTACAACGCGGACAAATCTTAAGATTTTCCTCAGCATAATCAAAAAAAAGATAAAGACAATAAGGACATTGCTGAAGATATTCCCCTGCACTAAAAATATCCTTTGGGTCCCTCCTGGAACAATTATAAAATATCCAGTGCCCAACCACAAGGGCGATGACAAAAGAAAGATATATCGCAATGGCCCAAAAAAAATCCAGTGTGATCATGGCGGATGGGATCTTAAAGGAACATACGGTGGTATCTCTGGGGCAATCCCCAGCCCTTTTAAGGAAGATGACGGAGGCGTGCCGGTGTTGTCTTTCCCTTCTTCTATGAGGAGTGGCTTCCAGGGCGTTTTTCCTGGAGCCTTCAAACTTGTCGATAAAGCTGGCTTCGAAAGAGAAACAACCGAAGAGATCTTGTTTTCTTCTAGGGAAATCTCATCCATCTTAATATCCAAAGGGGCTAAAGAATGATCATTATGGGCCGTCAGAAAATCCTGCTTTTGCAAAATAGAGCCTATAAATAAAAAAAACGGTCTGGGCTGAAAAGGTTTGAGGCTAAAAGAAAAGGCAAAAGCCGTAAAAACAAAGACGTGAAGGATGCCCGAGAAGAAAATCGATTTGAGGACGGTGGGTTTTGAAGTCACTTTTATAAAGCGCTCGGCCTCACTTTTCTTGATCGGTGGCGATGTTGATCCTTTCGATCCCTAATTCGCGGCAAAGATCCCAGATATCAACCACCCGGCCGACCGAAGAGCGCCGATCCGCCTTGATTAAAAGAGGCCGTTTCTTATTGGAAGGCTTGCTGAGTTCCTTGCGCAATTCCTTTGTGGTGATGATTTTGTTGTTCAAATAGATGACGTTCTCACTGGTAATCGTAATGGCGACATTTTCTTCCTTCACCACATCACTGGTAATAGCCTTCGGAAGCTTCACTTCAATGGAGGAGGGAAGTGCAAACGAAGACGTCAGCATAAAAAAGATCAAAAGCTGAAAAATAACATCCACCAGGGGAGCAATATTGATCTGTTCCAAACCGCTCTGAACTTTGGTGTGAAGTTTAAATTTCAATGGGATACTCTGTTTTCTTGGCTGTTTTGGATTCCAAAAGCTGGGATAGGAAATTCACCAATTCCGTGGCGGCCCTTTCCATCTCCAGGACAATCGCATTGACCCGGCCCACGCAATAATTGTACGCGACGAACGTGGGTATGGCGACAATCAAACCCGCCACCGTGGTGATCAAGGCCTCCCAGATCCCCCCTGCTATATCTCCCGGAGTCACCGGATTATTGGCCGTGGCCCGCACCTGGATGGTATGAAAGCTTCCCGACATGCCGGTGACGGTCCCCAGAAGCCCCAAAAGCGGACTGACATTGGCGATCGTAGCCAAGGCGCTCAAACGCTTTTCCAGATGGGGAATCTCGAACAGGCTCACATCCTCCATGGCCTCTTTGATCTCGTCCCGGGAGGACCCGAATTTGAGAATCCCCGCCTTTAAAATCTTTGCCACGGGAGAAGGATTGGCCTCACAGAGCTCAACCGCTTCCTTGATCCGATGATTCTTTAAGCAATTGAAGATATCGGTCTTAAGTTTTTGGGTATTGGTGCTGATGATAAAAAAATACCAGAGTTTTTCAATGACGATGCCAACCGCGAGAATCGAGCATAGTAAAATCGGAAACATCACCGGACCGCCGGATAAAAATAATTTCCAAGGACTGATTTCCCAAATGCTCATCGTTAAACCTCCTTATTAGTTTTGAGACGATAGCCCATGATCCCTAATCCACTCAAGCCGTTCCTGAGCGAATTTCATTTCATCGGCATCTAAATCAATGACCTTCTGGTAAATGGCTTGAGCCCCCTCCCAGTCGGATTTATCTTCAAAAATCCTAGCCGCCCGCAAATACGCCTTGGTCACCCAGGGAAGATCCTGGCTGTACAGATAAGGGATCTTCAGATAAGAGGCAACGGCCTGATCACGGCGATTCAACATCTCATAGAGATCTCCCACATAGAATTGCAGCTCAGCATTCCTAAATTCGCTCAAGCCCACGTCTGCTTTAAGCGCCTCTTGGTAGGCCTCAATGGCCTCTTCGTACCTGTGATGGGTCTCCTGCAGCTTAGCAATCTTTACATACGCGTCGCGTTTAAACTCCGGACAACTCTCGACAATATTGAGATACGTTTGAATGGCATTCTCCTCGTCCACCTCTTTTGAAAATATATCCGCTATGGCGAGCTTGGCCTTGGCGTATAAGGCCTTGTCCCGGGGATCGTCAATCAACCGCAGTTGATTTAAGGCCTTATCCAACATCCCTTGAGCCTGGTAGGCCAATCCGAGTTCCAGGCGGGCAAGATCGATCTTTTCACTTTTGGGAAAATCATGGATCAATCGCTCATAATAGAGGACGGCGTTCCCAAAGTCCGAAGACTCCAGGTAATAGCTGCCCAGCCAAAGAAGCGCATCCTGAGCCGTATCGGTATTGGGATATTTATTCAAAATGATTTTAAATTTTTTGACAGCCTCTTTGACGTTACCCAGATTGTAAAGGGTTTTCGCGGCTCCCAACTGGGCATCAGTGACGATATTCGCTTCCCCGGGAAAGACCTTCGCGATTTCCTGAAAGACTTTCAAGGCTTTGTCATAACCTCGAAGATTAAAAAAAGATAAAGCCAGGATGTAATGGGCCTCGGCTAAAAACTCATGGCCCGTGGGGGCCTCCTTCATGAAGGCCTCCATCTCCTCCTGACAACTGGCCCAATCCCCCTTCTTAAAATAGGCGAGACCCAGATAATAACTCACTTCTTTTAGGTATTTGCTGTCTGGAAAGTTGGCCTTGAGACTTTTCAAGGAAAGGATAGCCGCATCAAACTTATCCATTTTAAGGAGGGTGATACCCTGCTGGTATTGAACATAATCGGTATAAAGCGTATCCGGATAATCCCGCAAGACCCGATCGTAAACCTCTAACGCCTTCTCCCATTGCCCTAAGTCCTGGTAGGCATCCCCGATCTGGGTTAAGGCGCTCACTTTGACGATTTTGTTGTCGGTCTGGTCCATAATTTCCTGGAAGCTTTTGATCGACAAATCCATCTGGCCGGCCTTTAGATAAGTCCAGGCCAAACCAAAACGACTTTTTTCTACGATTTGTTGGGCCTCAGGGTTCTTTGAAAACTTTTCGATGACCGATCGATAAGCTTCGATGGCTTTCCCGTAATGTTTGAGGCTGTAAAGCGTGTTGGCCTGCCCTAAGTAGGCGTCTGCCAGACGCCCGCTCTGGGGAAACTGTTGGATCAGATGCTCGTAAGCCTGGAGGGCCTTCTCTTCTTCCTTGGTCTCGGTAAACAGGCTCGCCTGGCCCAAATAAATCTCATCCGATTCGACTCCTTTGCTCTGGGCAAAGGTCAAGGCCTCCTCAAAACATTTTCGGGATCGTTCAAAGTCCCCGAGCTTTAAATAACTCCAGCCCAAACCCACCCGCGAGATCACGCCCAATTTCGGATCCTGGGAAAGAGAAGCGGATTTTTCATAATCCATGGCGGCCAAACGAAAGTCTTCAAGATAATAATGCGATTCGGCGATATAAAAGTACGCCTGATCGTGGCGGTTGGATGGGGGGAATCGCTGGACATAATCTTTAAAATATTCGATCGCCTCCTCATAGCGGGCCCGATTATAGGCGCACTCTCCCTGCTTAAAGGAAGCATCTTCATTCAAGACATGCATGGGAAATTTTGTGACCAGCTTCTGAAAATATTCGCTGGCCTTAGCGTAGTCTTTCTGCTCAAAAAAACTCCAGCCCAGCGAATAATAGGCTTGTGGGGTATAAATCGAATCCGGATAAACATCGATCAATTGACGATAATGCTTTTCGGCCTGGGCGTAGTCTTTGCCTTTGAGGTAGGTCTCTCCTAACCAAAAGAGCGTGGCATCCCGGAATTCTGTATATTGAAGGAGATCCTTAAACACTTCAAAGGCCTTGAGGTGCTGGGCCTTAAAAAAATAGCATTGACCCATAAGAAGGTGGGCCTCCAGGCGTTTCTGGCTGGCGGGGAATTCTTTAAGGAAATCTTGGATATACCGCAGGGCGACATCGTAAAAGCCATCGTCAAACGCCTTTTGGGCAATGAAAAAAAGCTCCTTTTCCGCTGCATCGGCTTTAGCGCAAGGACAAAAGGCGCCCATGACAAGCATGACAAGGAGGAAGAGAAGAAATCCCGACAACCCACACGAGAAGAATTTTCGTTTCGTCATGGCGGCTATTATAACACCTTAAGGTTGATTTGCAATGAGACCTGTCATGAAGAATTTGATTCATCATCAATGATGAATACACAATACACAATGAACAAATTCCAGACAATAAACAATCTCCAATATCCAAATTTATGGGATCATTGTGAATTCGGAATTGTGTATTGTTTGTGGTTTGCAAAATTGTGTATTAGAAATATTGTATCTTGGTTATTGGTTATTTTTGATCGATTCCCCTTCCTTATAAAAACTCCCTCAAATACCGTCCGGTATGCGAGTTTTTATTCTTAATGATGTCCTCGGGACTCCCGCCAAAGACCAACTCTCCGCCCTTGTCCCCGCCCTCCGGCCCAAGATCAACAATGTAATCGGCATTCTTGACAACTTCCAGATTATGCTCAATGACCAAGACCGTATTCCCGCGGTCAACCAGCCGCTGTAAAACCCTGATCAACTTTTCGACATCCGCAAAATGTAGCCCCGTCGTCGGCTCATCCAGGATATAAAGGGTCTTGCCTGTGGCGACCTTACAAAGCTCACTGGCCAGCTTCACTCTCTGGGCCTCTCCTCCTGAAAGGGTCGTGGCGGACTGCCCGAGCTTGATATACCCTAAACCGACATCATCCAGAGTGGTCAGGATATGCTTGATCCGGGGGATATTCTCAAAGAGCTTGAGGGCCTCCTTAACCGAGAGATTCAGAACCTGCGCGATGTTCTGCTCTTTATATTCCACTTCGAGGGTCTGCTCATTAAACCGCAGGCCATGGCAGACCTCGCATTCCACATACACATCCGGCAGAAAATGCATCTCGATTTTTTTAATCCCATCGCCCTGACAGGCCTCGCAGCGTCCCCCTTTGACATTGAAGCTAAACCGGCCGGGTTTATATCCGCGCATCTTGGATTCCGGCAATTGACTGAAAAGATCCCGGATGAGGCTAAAGACCCCGGTATAAGTGGCAGGGTTGGAGCGGGGCGTTCTTCCGATGGGCGATTGATCCACCACAATGACCTTGTCGAGATGTTGAATGCCTTCGATTTTTTTATGAGCGCCGGGCCTCTCTTTGGAGTGGTAAAGTTTTTGGGCCAGGGCTTTGAACAGGATGTCATCAACGAGGGTAGACTTGCCGGAGCCGGAGACGCCGGTCACACACACAAAGGTACCCAAAGGAATGGTCACATCAATGTTTTTTAAGTTGTGTTGGCGGGCCCCTAAGATTTTCAGCTGATGGGTGTCCAGAATCTCGCGGCGCCTTAAGGGTGTCGGGATTTCTAGGTCGCCGCGCAGATACTGACCCGTGAGAGATTTTTCACTCTTCAAAAGACCCGCAAGGTCTCCCGCGTAGATCACCTCTCCTCCCAACTCGCCTGCTCCGGGCCCCAGATCGATGACATAATCCGCGGCGCGGATCGTGGCTTCATCGTGCTCCACCACAATCAAGGTATTGCCCAGATCTCGCAGGGCCTGAAGTGTTGAAAGAAGCCTTTCATTATCTTTTTGATGCAGTCCAATACTGGGTTCATCCAGAATGTAAATGACGCCGACCAGACCCGATCCCACTTGAGTGGCGAGGCGAATCCGTTCGGCCTCGCCTCCTGAAAGGGTCGAGCTTCGGCGGTCCAGGGTCAAATACTCCAAACCCACGTTGATGCAAAAATCCAGCCGGCGGATGATCTCCTTTAAAATCTGTTCACTGATAACTCTTTTATCTCGGGAAAGCTCGAGGGTGACAAAAAACGTCTTGGCCTCTTTGATCGACAAACTCACCACCTGCGAAATCGTGTAACCATTGATTTTAACCGCCAGGGATTCTTTCTTTAATCTCGCGCCCCGACACTGAGGACACGGAAGAACCGACATGTAACGGACGATCTCGTCTTTGAGTCCGTCGTTGTCCGTCTCCCGGAAAAGCCTCTCCAGATATCGGATCGAGCCTTCAAACTGCCGTCCCCAGATCTCATCACCGGAGCCATACAAAACAATGCTCCGAAACTTTTTGTCGAGATCCTTAAACGATTTGTAATGGTCCACTCCATAGATTTGAGCCAGCTCGCGCAAGACCGCGCGGTGATACATCAGATAACCCCGGGCCCCCTTTCGCCAAGGCGCAATGGCCTGGACCCACGGCCGCGAGGGATCCGGCACAATCATCTCGGGATCAATCTCCATCTTTGTCCCCAGGCCGTTACAAGTCGGGCAGGCCCCATAAGGCGAATTGAACGAGAAAATCCTCGGCTCCAATTCCGTAAGGCTTATCTCGCAGTCCACACAGGCATATTTCTCACTAAAAATCCGATCTGGCATCTGGCCATTAAAATCAACAGTGAGGCGGCCTTCCCCTGTCGCCAAGGCGGTTTCAACGGAATCTGTAAGACGTTTTTTTACTCCCGCCTTGATCGTCAGGCGATCCACGACCACATCAATATGATGGATCTTGAATTTGTCCAGTTTGAACGAATCGTGAACGTCATAAATCTTCCCATCCACCCTAAGACGCGCAAAACCGGCCTTGGCGACCTTGTCTTGGATATTGCGGTATTCGCCTTTTCGTCCTCGGATCAGCGGGGCGAGGATGTTGATGGGAGTCCCACCTTGAAGCTTAAGCAGTTGTTGGGTGATCTCCTGGGCGGACTGCTTCTCAATTTCTTTCCCGCATTGATAGCAGGTGGGGGTCCCGATCCGGGCAAAAAGAAGCCGGAGGTAATCATAAATTTCGGTTTGCGTGGCTACCGTTGAGCGGGGGTTGCGGCTGGTGGTCTTTTGTTCAATGGAGATAGTCGGTGAGAGCCCTTGGATGGATTCCACCTCCGGCTTTTGCAATTGCTCTAAAAACTGCCTGGCATAGGCGGAAAGGCTTTCCACGTACCGGCGCTGGCCCTCGGCGTAAATCGTATCAAAGGCCAAAGAGGACTTCCCCGATCCGCTTAACCCCGTCACAACGACAAACCGATTGCGCGGGATCTGGACATCGATATTTTTTAAATTATGCTCTTTGGCTCCCCGGATAGTAAGGTAGTTGTTTTGCATTGTGTATCGGAATTTGTAATTTAAAAACAGCCCCACATCCCCATCGTTTTTAAACTCGCAACCCATCAACGGTGGAGGCTGTGGGGCTGTTTTTATTCTACTTCGCATAAGCAATAGGAACAATGGTATATGCTTCGTAGAATATTCTACTCGGAATAATTCTCCGAAGCCTATACCAGCGTTTTCTATTGATAAGGCGAAGGAGAATAAATGATGACGGTCAAGAAGAAGTTATCTTCTTTTCTTTCTCTTCTGCCCGCCCCGGACCATCTTGGCGCAGGAGATATCGCCTTGCTTGTCGATAAAATACAGATATCCGTCTTCCTTTCTGATGCCAACCTTGGCCACCTTGCGCGCCTTGCCGCCCTTTTTGTTGCCCCGGGCCATAAGCGCGCAAGAGATATCGCCTTGCTTGTCAACAAAGTACAGATACCCTTTCTCCTTTTTAACACCGACCTTTTGCACTTTTTTTGCTGCCATCGTTTCACCTCCCTTCTTTCTTTGTACAGTTTTTCTCATTCCCAAAATCATTGGGCTTTAGGTCCCAATCTTAACCCACTCAAAAAACTCTTTTAAAGTTTGTATCGCGGATAAAACCGCCAGGTAACTGGTTTTGGGATTGTCGGGGCAGACCACATTGTCGGTACGACTCAGCATTCGGCCGAAATCCCCGACCACTTCGATCTCATGCGAATTCGTCTTGTAGTCGGGAGACGTCATAATGCGGACCGCGATTTTGTCTTTGGCTTTTGAGGCCAAAGCGATGGTGGCCGCCACGTTGATATTTTGCGGGAACAATTTGACCGCGGTGTCCACATCTCCCTCAAAGATCACGGTCTCTTGAGCGATTCCGTTGAGATTAATTTTCTTTTCCATGACAAAGGAGCTCTTTACAAATCCAAAGGGGGGTTTGCGAGTGGTCAAGGTAATGTGGGAGATGTTGGCCAATCCCGCGGCCTTGATCGTGTCAATACCGGCGATAGCCCCGGAGGGAATCAAGAGGGTACACTGATTCTTTTTCGCCAAATGAAACAGATCCTCTCGGCCCAGGAACTTGCCCACGCTCATCGCCAAAACATCCTTTTTCAGCTCTAACGCTTGTTTAATAATCTGATACGTATCATCGGCATTGACGGCCTCAATCACAAATTCGCAGTCCTTCAATAAGCTTGGATAAGACTTCTTAAAGGCTTTCGGATAAGAAAGCTCATTGGCGAGATCCTGTGCTTTCTTAAGGTCGATATCATACAAAGCTGTTAGTTGACATTCTTGTTTAAAGCTCTCAGCAATGCCCCTGGCCAATCTCGAGCCGATCGCGCCGCAACCCACAATGCCGATTTTAACTCTTCGACAGCGCCCAACCCCCCCCCTTATGGGGGATTGGGCGCTGCTCAGAGTCAACCCTGAGCAAGCCCTGTCCCCATGATCCATCGAGACAGGGAGCGCCGAAGGGTTAACTTTTGTCTTTCGAACGCTCATGGGAGGCGCACACAGATGTTATCAATCAACCGGGCCGCTCCAAACCATACCGCCAAGGCAATAAGAATATCACCCGAAAGGATCGTCAAGGGCTCTAAGCTCCTGGCATCCACGCACTCGATATAATCGATGCGGCTGGTTTGAGTTTTTGACCGAATCAAATCGCGAATCATGCCGACGATATTTTTAGAATCGCGCTCGCCTGATAATATCTTGGTGGTGGCTAAATTGAGGGCCTCAAAAAGGATTCTGGCTTCCTGCCGCTCTTGCGCTGTCAAATACGCGTTGCGCGAGCTCATCGCCAGGCCGTCTTCCTCCCGGACCGTTGGCAAAACCTTGACCTTGACCGGGACATTTAAGTCCTCCACCATCTTCTGGATGATGACCGCCTGCTGGGCGTCTTTCTGCCCGAGATAAAGACGATGGGGAGAAACGATATTCAGCAATTTTAAAACGACCGTTGTCACTCCCCGAAAATGGCCCGGACGAAATTTCCCACAAAGAATATCTGACAGCCCTTCAACTTCCACCGCCGTTAAATAACCTTCGGGATAAATTTCCTCGGCCGACGGATGAAAGATTATATCAACTTTTTGGTTTTTTGCCAACAATTCATCTTTTTTAAAATCCCGAGGGTATCGGGCGAAATCCTCGGTGGGAGTAAATTGTTTGGGGTTGACGAAGATGCTCAAGACCGTTATATCATTTTCCTTTTTGCTTTTTCTAAGCAGAGAGGCGTGTCCTTCATGCAAACACCCCATGGTCGGGACAAAGCCAATGGTCTTTCTTTCCCGCCCGGCTTTCTGGCTAAGACGCCTCATAAAAGAGACGGAGGTAATAACGCGCATGCCCTTAAATCCTTGATCCATTCTGCGAATCTCAACACGAAAGTATTGAGCGAAGCAGAATCAAATCGGGTTCAATCTCTTGTAAAGGAATCATAACAAAATCCCGCTCAAACATTCGAGGATGAGGAATGGTCAACTGAGGATTGGTGATCCTCTGGTGGTCATAAAGAAGGATGTCGATATCAATGGTCCGGGGCGCATTACGAACACTCCTCTCTCGTCCGAGCTCTTTTTCAATGGACTGAGCGACACCCAAAAGCTCAAAAGCCGACAAGTCGGTGGTGGCTTTTAAA
The DNA here is from genome assembly GCA_964620805.1 of uncultured Planctomycetales bacterium. Lineage (GTDB taxonomy): Bacteria > Omnitrophota > Gorgyraeia > Zapsychrales > JAHFFX01 > CAZUJQ01. The sequence goes on from CAZUJQ010000006.1 coordinate 27,111, forward strand.
ACCGCATTGAGAAATTTGCCCTGTGGGAGGCCTCCGAGGGGTTCGGTCTCAATGATTCGAGAGACCTTCTCCACTCTGAGGTGCTTTTCTTTCAGCAATCGAATCGCGTTTTCAATATAGCTTCGCCGGTTCCCCAGATTCGACCCCAAGGCCAGATACACAACGGCCATCACAAAACCTTTCGTAATCTCTCAACGGCCTCATTGATCCGTTCCTTGGAGACGGTTAAGGCCATCCGCAAATAACCTTCGCCGGATTCCCCAAAGCCCACCCCGGGTGTCACAAGGATATTGGCCTGGTCCAAAAAGGCCTTCGCCGCTTCCAGGGAGTCAGGAAATTTTTTGGGGACCTTGGCCCAGACGTAAAAGCTCGCCCGGGGTGGCGTAATCTTCCAGCCGAGGCTACGCAGGCCGTTGATCAGATAATCACGGCGCTCTTGATACAACATTCTTAAGTCCTCCAATTCCTGATCAGGAAGGTTGAGCGCGCTCCTACCGGCGATTTGGATGGCCTGGAAAATCCCTGAGTCGACGTTGGATTTGACCTTGCCTAGAATTGAGATGAGCTTAGGATTCCCGCACGCCCATCCCAACCGCCAGCCGGTCATGTTAAACGTCTTGGAGAAGGAATGAAATTCAATGGCGAGATCCTTGGCTCCTTCGATTTCCAAAAGGCTTGAGGGCTTTTTTACGTCGTAATAAATTTCTGAGTAGGCCAGATCGGAAACTAATACGATGCCCTTCTCTTGGGCAATGCGCACCAGCTGCGTGTAGAATTCCCGCGAGGCGACGGCCGCGGTGGGATTGTTAGGGTAGTTGACGAACATGAGCCTGGCGTCTCTGATCTTTTCAATTTTTGCGAGGTCCGGCAAAAAATTATTCTTGGCTTTTAAGGGAACATAAACAGGCTTTGCGCCGGAAAGAATGGCGAAGGCCCGGTAGCCCGGATAACAAGGCTCAGGAATAATCACTTTCTCTTTGGGATTAACGGCTCCCAAAAGCAAATGCGCCAGGCCTTCCTTGGAGCCGATCGTGGGATAAACCTCGGTTTCCGGATCAAGAGCAACATTAAACCGCTTCTGATACCAGGCCGCGATCGCCTGGCGGAGCTGCAGCATTCCGGCATCCAGCGCATAATGATGATTGGCGGGATCGCAGGCCGCTTCGTTTAAAGCCTCAATGATGGGCTGGGGTGTGGGAGAATCCGGATCGCCGATCCCGAGATCAATGATGTCCCGGCCCTCGGATTTTGCCTGGCGCTTGGCCTTGTCAATCTCGAGAAACAGATACGGTGGCAGGGCCTTCAAGCGCTCGGCGAAGTCCATGGTTAAGGGCATGATGAGTTCTCCAGTTTCATTTTCTTTTTCTTTTGTTACTATTCAGGTACCTTGGCTCGTCGATAAGAAATTTTAGCCTAAAATTTACTCAAATAAGCTCTCGTCGAGAGTCAATTTCCATTAAGATCACCTGCAATCTGGTTCTCGACGGATATGGGTACCTGAGTAGTTACTTTCTTTTTAATAACTTCGTGAGATCTATCTTATCTTGTGGACGACCAGAAGTATTTTTCGCTTGGATCAATTCTTCTCGACCGAGAATGCTGATGGGAGTATTCCCATAACGGCTCGGCTTTCGATTCTTCCATGCTGCTCCAACCGACACACCGGGAAGTCCAATCATGATATCGATTCTCACAGGGGCAACACCTATCTGAAAAATCATACGAGAATCTTTAAAATCCTCAGGTGTCATTCCCCCAACTGGTGCCCCAAAGGCTTTTAAAGCCTCATAGACACGCTTAGGATCATTTAAAGCTGCTGGAATCCAGACATCCATATCCTTCGTGAAACGCGGCTGTGTATAAAACATCACCGCGTGAGCGCCTACCACAAGGTATTTGACCTTATAGGTATTTAATATGCCGAACAGTTCTTCGTAGTCTGAGCTGATCACTGGATTTTCCTCGCATCTTAAAAAAATCGTTCACCATACTCCAGGCCGCTTCAAAGCGGGCGGACGCCCCCGCCCGATGCCAAAACCATGTATCGAACCGCGCGGCCTCTTCAAACGACCGTGCCCTATGAACCCAGATTTTCTTTTTCACGGATCACCTCATGATGTCTAACTATGAGGCTTACCCAACAACGCCTCCAATTCCTTCCCTTTATAACAGCCTATAGGAATAAAAAAAGGCTTTTCGAGCTTGGTCTTTTCCTTCTCCTGAGGGATGCCTCCTTGCAAGACCTCCTTGTAACACTGTCCTTCCGGGGTATTTCTAATCTCCTCAAGAATTGGGTGTATTTCGACTTTCGTCAGTTTCCTTAAACGAGGAGGTTCAAGATAAAGTTCGTAATAGTCGCTTATGGCGAGTTCGTAAGCTTGGGGAATTGTTGATTCCGTCAGAATCAAAGAATGATGTTCCGGATGGTAGGCCATGATGGATTTGCCGGTCTCTGCTTTTGTAAAAGCTGGGTCAAAATCAAAGAACACCGTCGCCTTTTGTTTTTGAGGATCTGATAAAGAAATTTTTTTTAACCGACAAGAACGGGAGTCCTCCTGACCGGCGACTGGCCAACAACTGAGGAAGAATAAAGTATCCTTAACCATCAGATAGCTAAAACCTTCAATGGAACGGGTCTTACTCACTGAATAGGTTTTTAAAAGCCCTTCTTGCTGCCCAGATCTCAGATCGAAGGTAAAAATCTGTTGGACAGGGTCGGTGTGGGGGGGCATAAATCAATTGTCCATTCCTAACATAACGCGATAATATTGAACTTGAGTTTGGCACTTTTTCGGGCTTTTGGGCCGTATTTTCAGGTAGTTCTCGTCGAGAAAGCAATTTTGTGGTATCGAAAACCTGTTTTTGCGATCCGAGAGACTTTTCCGACGACAAATTCGAAAATTTGCCAAACTCAAGTATTGAAATCAGACGGCACGACCGCCTTTGTGATCTCACGAACTTCTCGAGCATGAGGATCAAAAACTTTAACCTTATAGGTGATGGTTTTTAGGACTGGATCGGAGAAGTCATACAACAGATACAAAAAGCCAAGTCTCTCTGAGGCTATGGGTTGATCTGGTTGGGCCGGCATTAGACCAGAAAAGACAATCAATAAAATCAAGATGGAAAGAAAATTGATCTTCATTGATCGAATGAGTAGGCGGAAATTTTCCAGGACAAACTTCTTATTTTTCATAGACCACACACCCCGAGCTGGCAATATCGCTATAAATGAGAAACCATTTATTCTTCAAGGCATTAAACCTTTCCGGTGTTTCCACAATAACATCAACCGAGGCATCCACACCAAAAAGTTTACGATTGTGAAATTACGCCATCCCCAAAACATCCTGCATGCTAAACAAACCTTTCTTTTTGCCAGCGATGAACTTCGCCGCCACGAGCGCGCCCTTCGCAAAGATATCGCGCGTCTTCGCTTGATGGCTGATCGTGATGGTATCAACACTGCTTTCAAAAATCACCTGGTGATCTCCGATGATTTCACCTTCCCTAATAGACTGGATATCGGAGACCTTTCGCCCGCAAGCTCCTTCAATAACCTGCGCGAGGGTCTTGGCTGTTCCCGAGGGAGCGTCTTTTTTATGGACATGATGGGCCTCAATGATTTTGACTTGATAATCTTCGCCAAGCTTTTGGGCGGCCTCTCTGGTTAATTTAAAAAGGACATTGACGCCCACGGACATATTAGAGGAAAGAACGATGGGCAGCTTTTGGGCGGCTTTCTGGATTGTGCCGATTTCATCTTCGGAAAGACCCGTTGTGCCAATGACCATCTTCACGTTGTGCTGAAGGCAAGAGCTAAGATGCTCAAGGGTGGCCTGGGGGCTGGTGAACTCAATTAAGACATCGGCTCCTTTTAGGGCGGATGGATCTGTGGCAATGGAAAGATTGTGAAGGGGACGATGGACCTCGGAATGATCTTTGCGTTCCAGAACAGTCAGCACCTGAAAATCCTTATCTGCGAAGGCCAATTCCGTGATGCGGCCTCCCATGCGGCCGAGGCAACCGCTGACGGCGAGGTTAATCATGATTTTCTCTGACTAGAGCCAATTCAGCAGAATTCTGCTGAATTGGCTCTCCCCTTGTTTCAAAATGACAGTTAGCCATTGACAAAAGTCCTCTGTAGAGTTGGATTCTGAAAAAATTTACGCTCATCGAGTCCTTTAGTTTGATTTATCAGGTAAGTGGTCTCATCCAGAATGTGCCGTAGGTATTCAGGACCCAAAGGCGAGGTATTCTACCTCTTGAGTAATATAAGGTTTTAAATGCGGACTCAAAGATTCTGGCGTTACCAATTCAACACGGTGGTGAAGAAGATCTTCCCAAAAAAATGACAGATGGATGAAGTTATCGAATGATTTCTTCCCTTTGTCAAATTCTACAAGCAAATCCACATCGCTTTCTTTGTTTTGTTCTCCACGAACGAAAGATCCAAACAAACCCAGCCGTCTCACACCAAAATTCTGTATTCTTTTCTCATTATTCTTAATAAGGCCTAAAATGTTTTTCTTATCTTGAACCACTTTGCCCTCCTCTGCATCGCCTACCCTTTTGCCTTCAACAACCCATAATCCTTCATGGCCTTCTTGAGTTTCGCCATATTCTTCTCGGACATGGCACAAAGCGGCAGACGAAGCTCCGGCGAACACAATCCCATCAACCCCATCGCGGTCTTGACCGGAATGGGGTTCGTCTCGATAAACATGGCTTTGACCAGAGGCAAAAGCTTGTAATGGATCGCTCGGGCTTTTTTAAGCTCCCCGTGTTGAAACGTCTCCACCAGCCCTCCGACCGCCTGCGGCACGATGTTGGCCACAACCGAAATCACGCCCACGCCCCCGATACTCAAAACCGGAAGCGTCAGGGCATCGTCACCCGAAAGGAGCAAGAACTCCTCCCCGCAAAGATGCTTAATGAGCGACATCTGATCCAAAGATCCCGACGCCTCTTTGACCCCGATGATATTCTTGCAATCGCGGCTGAGCTCTGCGATTGTCTGTGGCTCAATATTGACGCTGGTGCGGCCGGCGATATTATAGAGAATGATGGGGATGTCGACACTCTCGGCGATCTTCTGGTAGTGGAGATAAAGCCCTTTTTGCGTTGGTTTGTTGTAGTAAGGGCTGACCAGCAAGACTGCGTTGGCCCCGGCGTTGGCCGCGTGCTTGGTTAAGAGAACGGCCTCCTCGGTGGAATTGGAACCGGTGCCCGCAATAATAGGAACACGTTTTTTCGCCGCTTGAATACAGATCTCAATTGCCCGCTCGTGTTCAGCAGTGGAAAGGGTCGGCGACTCTCCGGTTGTGCCGCAGGGAACAATTCCCGACGTCCCGTTTTTGATCTGAAACTCCACCAGTTCTTTGAGTTTGGCCTCATCCAGGACGCCGTCTTTGAAAGGCGTGGCGATCGCCACAATCGAACCTTTAAACATGAAGCCCCCTATGTCGACTTCTTTTCCGTGGGGAGAAATCCACCGAAGCCCCCAAACGATTCTCCTTCACCAAGGCTTCGGAGGAATCGGTTCTTCGAAGCTTCAGCGAAGAAGACCGAAAGTTTTGGGGCAAAGGCGGATAATATTCTCCTTCGGCCACAAAGCGGGCTGATCCATCCAGCCAAACCTCTGAGATTTTATGATCGGTCAGATCAAAGGTGATCTCCAAAACCTCTTTGCTCTTGGTCTTCACTTTCATCGAGGCGTCTTTTTTGTTTGAGATGTTCGGATTGGCTTTTAAGAAAGAAACCAGCCCCGCGGCCACCGCGCCTGTCCCGCAGGCCAAGGTCTCCGCCTCCACCCCGCGTTCATAGGTGCGAAGCTCAACCAGATCAGCCCTTAGCTGCTCCACAAAATCCACGTTGGTCCCCCGCGGCTTAAAGTGGTCGTGAAAACGGATGGTTCGCCCGAGAGTCTCCACATCAATTTTGGAGAGGCCCTCCACAAAGACCACGCTGTGGGGGACCCCAGTATCAATATAATTCACATGAAGCATACGGCCATTGACCTTGAGAGCAATCCCCGGTTGATAATCCCGGGGATCGGTCAAGCGTACGCGGGCACGTTCCCCTTTCGCCTGAGCCAAGATCAAACCAGCCAAGGTCTCGAGGGCAAAGGTCTTTTTTGTATCCTGACAATGACGAACGATATAAGTGGCAAGACACCGGGCGCCGTTGCCGCACATCTCGGCCTCGGAGCCGTCGACGTTGATGATGCGCATTTTGTAGTCGGCCTTCTTAGAAGGCTCCAAAATCAGTAATCCATCGGCGCCTACGCCGGTTTGCCGTGAGCACATCTGTGTGGCCAGGATCTTTAAGCTTGCGTCTTTTCCCAGAGAAGGATTCCTAGAGGCAAGATTCTCAAGGACAAGAAAATCGTTACCCGCACCCACCATTTTGGTAAAGGGAATCGTCTTCATTTCAAAAACCCCGGGATATGTTCGCCGCGGGTCAGATCCTCAAAAGTCTCTCGGTCTTTGACAACGGCGAACTCTTCGCCTTTGACCATCACCTCCGCAACTCTGGGCCGTTGATTATAATTACTGGACATCGCATACCCGTAGGCGCCCGCACTCATGACCGCCAGAAGATCCCCTTTCGACATTCGCGGCAGTAGCCGGTCATGGGCCAGGAAATCCGCGCTCTCGCAGACCGGCCCCACGACATCAAACCGTTCTTGGGCGGCCCTGGTCTTCTTCACCGGAAGGATCTCGTGATAGGCGTGATAAAGCGCGGGCCGGATCAGATCATTCATGGCCCCATCCACAATGAAAAATTTCTTAAAGCCGTTGTCTTTCATATAAAGCACCTGGGTGACAAAGATGCCTGCGTTGCCGACGATGAAACGGCCCGGCTCCATGACGACTTTAAGACCGGTCTCTTTAAGATAAGGCAGGATGGCATCGGAAAATTCTTGGGCCGTCTGGGTCTTTTCATCCTTGTAGATGATCCCCATGCCGCCACCCATGTCGAGGTATTCCAAAGTGATTCCATCTTGTCGCAAAGCCTTTAAAAATGCAATCACTTTTTTTATCGCCGTGATAAAGGGCTTTTTGTTGGTGATCTGAGAGCCGATATGAATGTGCACTCCGTTGAGGGTGACATGCGGGTATTTTTTAGCGGACCGGAAAATCCTACAGGCCGAGGCCAGATCCATGCCGAATTTCTTCTCGAGCGTGCCGGTCGCGATAAACGTGTGGGTGGCGGCCTCCACATCGGGATTGATCCTCAGCGCCGCCCGGGTTTTCTTATGCCATTTTCCGGCCACGCGGTTGATTTCCTCCAGCTCGGGAATCGATTCCACGTTGAAGAAAAGAATCCCGCTTTGAAGGGCAAAGGCAATCTCCTCTTCGGTCTTGCCCACCGAGGCAAAAACGATCTTTTGAGGATCCGCGCCCAGCTTCAAGGCCTTGCGGAGTTCCCCCTGGGAAACGATATCAACGCCTGCGCCTTCCTTGAGCAGGGCCTTGACCACCGCCGAGTTGCCGTTGGCCTTCATGGCGAAGCAGATCAAAGGATCAACCGGAGAAAAGGCTTTCTGGATTTTGGTGAAATGGTCCACAATCGTGTGATGGCTGTAGAGATAAAACGGCGTGCCGACGGCCCGGGCGATGTCACTCACCTTGACCGCTTCACAATACAATTCATTGTTCTTAAACTGGAAATCATGCATGAATTACTCCCCAAGTGTCCTTGCGAGGAGGAGCGCTTTTTAGCGATGACGAAGCAATCTTTTAGATCGTCTAAAAGGATTGCTTCGTCGTAAAAAGCACTCCTCGCAAGGACACTCTTTTCACCGATTTTTGGGATTCAACCGAATGCCGAGGATCAATGATCTTTTTCATCATAGCTGGCGTGAAAAACTCATGGAATTTTTTGAGCTCTTCCTGAGACATATCCTTAATGTCTTTTCCTGTTTCGAGCTTGGTGCGCACAAGCCGTCCCACAATCGTATGCGCCTCTTTAAAGGGAACCCCCTTTTGGACCAAATAATCCGCGATGTCCGTGGCATAGAGACATTCATCCTCAAGCTGTCTTTCAATGTTTTCTTTCTTGAACTTGACCGAAGGCAAAAGCTTGGCCAGGATTTGCAATTCTTTTTGCACAATTTCAAAAGAATCGAAGAGTGGTTCTTTGTCCAATTGCATATCGTGGTTGTACGACAAAGGGAGCCCTTTCATCATGACCAGGACACTCACCAAATTCCCGTAGAGCCGGCCGGAATATCCGCGGATCAATTCCAAGACATCGGGATTTTTCTTGTGCGGCATGAGAGAACTTCCCGTGCAAAAGGCCTCATCGATGTCGATAAAATCGAACTCCTTCGTGGACCAGAGAATAAAATCTTCCGCCAGTCGTGAGAGATGCATGCCGAGGACCGCCAGAGCGTTTAGGGTCTCAATAATGAAATCTCGGTCACTGACAGTGTGAAGCGCATTGTAAGGGGCACTCACGTTCGCCTTCTGGTGGGATGGCAAAAACGCCGTTACGCCATCGTAATGATGAGAATCAATAAAAGTACCGGCCAGAGCACCCGAACCCATCGTGATATTCAGATGATCGATGATCGCCGATAACCGCCGTTGGTCTTGCTGGAACATCTGGGCATAAGCCATAAGATGATCCGCCAAACGCACAGGAATGGCGTGCTGCAAATGCGTATAGCCCGGGATGTACGTTGTGGCGTATTTCTTCGCTAGAGCCTTAAGGGCCTTGATCACACCGCTGACCAAATCCAGGGTATCCGCCAAGTGATCAAAGGCATAGCCTTTCATATCAAAAACAACCTGGTCGTTTCGGGAGCGGCAAGTCTGGAGTTTGTCTGCCAACTTTCCGATTTTCTTCTCCAGGGCCTCTTGAATAAAGGTATGGATATCTTCGCAGGAAGAATCGATCTTAAGCTGGCCGGACTGAATTCTCTCCAGGATCTCTTCTAGTCCTTTCTTTAATTTATTATGCTCTTGAGAGTTGAGGAGTTTGGCCTTTTTAAGAATATCGATGTGGGCCAGCGAGCCCAGGCAGTCATACTCCGCCAGCTTCTGGTCGTAATGAATCGATTTGGTGAATTCCTCCACCAGAGGATCCGTCTTCTTTTTAAACCGCCCACCCCAGAGTTTGGTCATGGTTCTCCTCGATTCTAAGAATCCTCTAATCCCCAATAGCTTCTTATAATCTTTCTGACTTTTTGTGTAACAGTCAGGAAATGTTCTGCCTCATCCCGAGAGGCTACTATACCCGGATATCTTATCTCAACGGCAAAGGAAGAGAGCTCAATCAAATCCGGTTTCAATCCTAAAAGAGCCGAAGTGATGTTCTTGCATAGTTCCAACAAGACATCCAAATCATGCGTCTTTTCAAAAGGCACATCCTTCTCTTGTAAAACGGCCTTCAGGTATTTTTCGACACACTGTTGACAGTGAAAACAGACAGCATCGTAGACCGGTTCGCCAGTATTCAATTCTCTTTTGGCGACTTTGAAATCCGTTTCCGCCTTGAAGATCCATTCTTCGGTTATCCTTTTCATAGGAACATTCCCTTAGCTAGAATGTGTCGTATAAAAAAATCTCCCTCCGCCATTCTTTTTTGCATTTCAGCAGGGGTTCTAACGATAATATCTATGGGGAAAAGCACTCCAAAGGATTCATCCAAAGCCTGCCGAATAATAGCCGATTGTTTATACGGTTTTAAGTCCGTATCCATGACAACCAAAAAATCGAGATCACTGCCCTTCTGAGGCGTTCCATAAGCATAGGAGCCGAAAAGGATAATCTTTTGCGGATGGAATTTCTCCTTGATCTTATTGGCCAGAGATCGGATATAGTTGAGGTCAATGGCTTCCGAGGCTTTCCGAATCATATGAAATTTTCCTCCTTTCAATTCATCAGTTAACTGACGAATTGAGTCATCAGCTTTCAGTCTTCAGCTTTTTGTCAACTCCAAGACTGATGGCTGAAAGTTGACGACTGAAGGCTGACGACTAATACGGCATCCCCCAAATCTTCACAAATCCCTCGGAGAGTTTCTGATCAAAGACGTCCTTGGCGCCGTAGGTCGCCAGCTCTTCTTTGTACCGCGAGAAAGGCGACTTGCGCCCAACCACGATACAATTCCCTTTATAAAGCTTCAAGCGGACCGTGCCGGTGATATTCTCCTGCGTCTTATGGATATATTGGTCGAGGTCTTTTTTCAAAGGCGTCTCCCAGAGCCCATAGTAAATGAGCTCAGCGTATTTGAGAGAAATCCCGTATTTGTAATGCAAGGTCTCGCGATCCAAAACCAGGCTCTCCAATTCCTGATGCGCGGTATGCAAAATCGTCCCCGCGGGACTCTCATAGATCTCCCGGGATTTGATCCCCACCAGTCGATTCTCCACCATATCGACCCGGCCCACGGCGTTGCGGCCGCCGATCTGATTGAGATGGTCTATAAGCGAAACCGACGCATGGGCCTTTCCATTCAATCCGATGGGGACTCCTTTCAAGAATTCAACCTCGAGATAAGCCGGGCGGTTCGGCGCCTTCAACGGACTCTCGGTCAACTGATAAATCTCCTCGGGCGGCTCGGCCCACGGATCTTCCAGCACGCCGCATTCGATGCTGATCCCATAGATATTTTTGTCGATGGAGTAAGGGCTCTTCTTCGTCACATCGATGGGGATATTCTTTTCTTTGGCGTAGTCGATTTCTTCCTCACGGCTTTTGAATTCCCAGATCCTCAACGGGGCAATGCACTCCAACTTGGGATCGAGGATCTTAGCGGTCACCTCAAAGCGCACTTGGTCATTGCCCTTGCCGGTTGAGCCGTGGGCGATCGCGCTCGCCTTTTCTTTATGGGCGAGCTGAACCTGATATTTCGCAATCAACGGCCGCGAAAGGGCGGTCGCCAGAAGATATTTCTTCTCATAGACAGCGCCGGCTTTTAAGGCAGCGAAAACGTAATCCTGGACGAATTCTTTCTTTAAGTCGAGGATATGGACTTTTTGGGCACCGGTTTTTAAAGCCCGCTCTTTGAGGACGGAAAAATTTTCCTTTTGCCCAACATCGGCAATAAAAGCCACCACTTCGTAGCCTCTGTCCTTAAGCCAGGGAATCGCGCAGGAGGTGTCCAGACCACCGGAGTAGGCAAGAACTATTTTTTTCATGTTTTATCCTTGTCATCTAGAATTTCCAACTTCTTAGCAATAGTTTCACTCCAGTTTAGAAAAAACCGGCGAAAATCTTCAAAAGGAATTTCTTCGAGAACGAGCAAAAGGTCTGGTGCTTTGTCATTGAATGTTTCAATCCTTCTAAATGCAATCATGAGCCAATACAGATCAAAACCGGGGTCTTTCTGTTTGGCCAAATCGGCTAACTGATCCCTTGAGAAACCTGAACGAGTGATCAGATAATAAACGTCAATAAAATCCCTAAAAGCAGCTCGCCCAAAAAGGGCTAAAAGTTTATTCGAAGCGATATCCGTTAAATCATCAACGTTCAATCCGGGATAATCTTGGAACTGTTTTACTTTCTCAAAACGAAAAGAGCTATCCTGAGCTATATGAATTAAGGTTTTTTGATTCTGATCAGACACAACGAGCTCAACAAAGGAGACTGTCTCGCGCTGGCGTTCGACATGCAGACTCATACCTTTCAAAGACCCCTCGAGATTCTGGCTAAAGGGGATAATAAATTCAAACCTATCCGTAAAGAAATCTAAATCCCGGCTCTGGCGATGATGCAAGTAAAACCTGGCCAAGGCTGTTCCCCCTGTCAGATAAAAAGACTGGCTATTAGGCACCGGGCCCACGCTTTTTAAAATCAAATCTTGCAGTTGATTAATAACGGCTGACGACATCTTCCCAAAACCTCCGCACATCTTTTTTAATAAAAAATCGCACTCGTCCAAATACCTCTTTAAAAGTTTCCCGTCCGATAGTGCGTAAAAGTTCTCTGACGTCCTCGGCTCGGCCGTGGTCCAGGATCTGTTGGACATACATATCCTGAATGGACGGCTCAGAGAGATCGAGCAGGATATCTTCCCTCAAGAACCAAAACAACCTGGGATCGGGTTTGACTTTCATTGATTTACCTGCACGGAACCATTATATTCTTTAGCGATTTCATATAATGACGCTTTACCTTCATAATGAAAATTTTTATGGATCTCCTTAAATTCGGGACTGGTCACAGCCGCTTTGAACGCCGCTAAACTTTCCCAACGGGCAATGTTAACAAAAGCAAAAGGAGCATGGGGATTGAGGCTGCGATGCAGTTTGGCGTTGATAAATCCTGGTGCGGATTTAAACATCTCCGAGACCTCTGAATATTTTTTAACGAACTCCTCTTCCTCTCCCAGGGGAACAATAAATGGGTTAATCAGAATCACCGGCTGGTTATAATGGCTGCCCTTTTCCAATCCCTCAGACTGAAGAAAACGAATGATATGCCATTCCGGAAGCTGATTTTCCTGGGCCAAGATCAATTGGAAATTCCCTGAAAGGTATCCTGCTGTAAAGACAGGCAAAAGTAGGCCAAGAATTTTTATCTCACTGAAGAATCTGTTAATCATAGCCTCTCCTCCATTTTAAGCCGCCGGTACAGGCCCGGCTGCCACCAGCTTCTTTTGTCTCGGATCAACTGTCAGATTAAGGCCTTCCAGCGTTCTTGCCCCCAAAAGAAACAGATCCCCCTTCTCAGCGAAAACGACCTCATCAATGGTAAAGTATTTGCCTACAAGGATGATAGCAAAGCCGACGCTTCTTGTGACCTGCTGACCATTGGCCATGATAAATAACAGATCTTTCTTCTCTCTGGTTACGCCAATTTTTTCGAGCAGCGTTTCTGAAATCCACGTGTATTCACTGCCTGTATCGACAAGGAGTTTAGGAATATGGATGGTTTTTTTTCGATCTACATGGTTTTCAACCACGCATCCTGAATAAAATGTTCCCATAAGAACCCCTCCTTGATATTTTATGTGCTTAAGTTTGCTTCAACAAAAACATCAAAACCGCCTTCTGGACATGCTATCAGTCTCAACAACGATCAAAAAAAATCAAACTTTTTGTTCTTGTCGATGGATGATGCTAAGCAAAGCGCGAAGGGCGTAATTGACTGAGTCATGATCGTGGAAAACCTTCGCCACATCATCATCAAGGATAACGATATTGCTACCTTCTTTATAGCGTTTAAAATGTTTTCCCCGAACACCGCGACTAAAGTCGTATTCATCAAGCATATCCATATCTTCTTTATTTCGCCTCTTCATAATCTCTTTTCTCCTTTCTTGTTGCCGAACGAGCGCTAATGACACGAATATTATCCCCTCGCTCTGTATAGACAACAACTAATAACCTCCCTCTATAGGAGTGGCCGATTGAAATAAAACGATCATCCTCTTTAGAGTGCAAAGGGTCATGAATGGTAAGTTCCCAGGCGTCACCAAAAACAGTGGCAGCTTCTTCAAAGGAAACAGTATGCTTCTCTAAATTTGATTTGGCTTTCGTTTCATCCCATTCAAAAAATAAACCCATTACAAAACTTCCCTTACTTTTCCACCAACAAAAACATCAAAACCGCCTTCTGGACATGGAGCCGGTTTTCCGCCTGATCGAAAACGATTGAGTGCGGGCCATCGATCACCTCGCTGGTGACTTCTTGGCCCCGGTGCGCCGGCAGGCAGTGCATGAAGATATAATCCTTGTCGGCCCCTTCCAGCAAGCCGGCGTTGATCTGAAACCTCTGAAAATCTCTCAGGCGTTTTTCCGCCTCGGATTCCTGGCCCATGCTCACCCAGACGTCGGAATAGATCACTTGCGCTGCTTTCACCGCCTCCCAAGGAGAATCCCCCAACAGGATACCCACACCGCTTTCCTTGGCAAAATGCTGGGCTTGATCCAGAATGTCCCTTCGGGGTTCGTAACCGGTGGGGCTGGCGATTTTCATATTAAGCCCTACCTGGGAGGCCCCTAATAAAAGAGAATGACAGACATTATTATTCCCGTCTCCGATATAGGCCAGGGTTAAACCCTGGAAGCTTTTAAATCTCTCCTTGATCGAGAACAAATCCGCCAGGCCCTGGCAAGGGTGAGACAAATCCGACAACCCATTGATGACCGGAATGGAGGCCCACCGAGCCAATTCCAGGAGATCCGCATGCGTGTGGGTCCGCGCCACGATGGTATCCAAATACCGCGACAAGGTTCTGGCCACATCCGCCCCGGATTCGCGCTTGCCCAAATCAATTTCCTCAGGCCCCAAATAAAGGCACCAGCCACCCAGCTGCCAGACCGCAACCTCAAAGGAAACCCGCGTGCGATTCGATGGCTTCTGGAATAAAAGGCCAATGGACTTCCCCTTCAAGGGAGAAAGCCTTTTCACCTTGTTCTTTTTAAGACGGGAGGCCAAAGCCAGCAAAGACAGAATCTCTGACTTTGATAAATCCCCAAGGCTCAAAAAATCGCGTTTTTTCATGGTGTTTGTATCTTGGTCATTGGATATTCTTAAAATCCTACTCTTTTAAAGGCCTTCTCCAAAATCCCGACCGCCTTATCAATCTGCTTATGGGTCACATTCAACGCCGGCATGATCCGAAGGACATTCTCCTGCGTGCAGTTAATGATCAGCCCCTGTTTAAAGCATTCCTCGACGATCGTTTTCCCATCGATCGTGAGTTGGACGCCGATCATCAATCCCAGCCCCCGGATTTCTGTAATGCACGGATACCTTCTTTGAAGTCCATTCAATTTCTGTTTGAGATAATCTCCCATCTCTTGGGTATTTTTAAGCATTTTATATTTTTCAATGGCCTTAAAGACCCCCAAGGCCGCTTTACAGACCAAAGGGCTTCCCCCGAAAGTCGAGGCGTGCATGCCGGGCTTAAACGTATCGGCAATTCCCTTCTTGACCACCAAAGCGCCGATGGGGACGCCGCCCCCTAAGGCCTTGGCCAAGGCCATCAGATCCGGAGAAACCCCATAATGCTTAAAGCAAAACATCTCTCCGGTGCGGCCCATGCCGGTCTGGACCTCATCGAAGATCAGAAGAATGTCCCTTTCATCACAAATCCTCCGGAGGGCCCGCACGTATTCGGGATCGGCCCCGTTGATTCCGCCTTCGCCTTGGATCAATTCGAGCATAATGGCGATCGTCTTGTCGTTTAGCGCGGATTCCAAAGCGGAAAGATCGTTCAAAGGAATGATGTTAAAGCCTTCCAGAAGAGGATCAAAGCCTCCTCTGTATTTTTTCTGGCCCGTGGCGGACAAGGCGCCCAGCGTACGGCCATGAAAGGAATTGATCATGGTGATCATTTCGTACCGGCTTCCCTGGCCGTAGGCCCGGGCAAATTTGATCGCGGCCTCGATCGCCTCCGCGCCGCTGTTACAAAAGAAGACTTTGCCGGGATAAGACCAGCGGACAATCTCCTTCGCCAGCCTCACCTGATTGGGATGATAAAAATTATTCGGGATGTGGATGAGCTTATCCACCTGATCCCGGATGGCCGAGACGACCTTGGGATGACAATGACCGACGTTGTTGACCCCCCAACCCGGAAAGAAATCCAGGTACTTCTTTCCGGTGATATCGATGAGATTCATCCCCTTTCCCTTGACGAAAATGGCCGGCGTCCTTGTGTACGTCGAAAGGATATACTCGTCGTAACCCTGGAGGATATCGTCCTTTTTCATTTTTGCAGGATTTGGGTGCCAACGCCCTGATCGGTAAAAAACTCGAGAAGCAAGGCATGGGGCGAGCGTGCATCAATGATGTGGGTTTTCTTCACACCGCCGTTTAAGGCCTCGAGACAGGCCATGACCTTGGGGATCATTCCCGATTGAATCACATTATTTTTGATCAGATTGTCAATTTCATCGATCGTTAAAGTCGAAATGAGCGAATGAGGATCTTCAGGATTTCGCATGACACCAGCGACATTGGTTAACAAAACAAGTTTCTCCGCCTTCATCGAACTGGCAATGGCGCTGGCTACCTCATCGGCGTTGACATTATGGGGTTGTTGATCGATGCTAATCCCCATAGGAGAGACCACCGTAATGCGGCCTTTCTTGAGATGGGATTCGATGGCATTTCTTTCGATCGAGGTGATGGTCCCCACAAAGCCCAGCTCTCGAGAGGCCTGCTTTTTCTCCACGGTAATGATGTTTTCTTCTCCTTTGAGACCGGTGACATCCCCTTTGAGGCTGCGGATTTCACTGACGATCCGCTTGTTGAGTTTATTCAGCTCTTCGCTGACGATCTGGAGGGTCTCTTCATCAGTGACCCGGATCCCTTCATGAAATTCGGATTTGACACCCGCCTCTTTCAAGCGGCTGCTGATATGGGGCCCTCCGCCGTGGACCAGAATCGTCCGGATTCCCACATAACTTAAAAAGACAATGTCTTCCAAGACGTGCTTTCGAATCGTTTCATTGTCCAGGATGCTTCCGCCGTATTTGATCACAAAGACCTTGGTTCGAAAGGCGTGAATATAGGGGATCGCCTCCACCAGCACATCGGCTTTTTTAATGATATCGTCCATTGATTCGAATATACTCCTCGCTCAAGTCTGAGGTGTAAACCGTGGCCTCCCTGCGGCCACAGTTTAAGTCCACCCAGATACAGATTTTCTTTCTGGCAAAAGAGCTGAATTTAATCTTCAATTGTCTTTCGGTGAGAGAAAGCCCCGCTGACCCCACCGCGGCGGCCACCCTCCCCCAGTTGGGGTCGCTCCCGTAGGCCGCGGTTTTGACCAGATTGGAGGTGGCAATGGCCATGGCCACTTTTTTTGCTTGATTGACGGTGGCCGCGCGCCGCACCGTGATCTCTAGGAACTTCGTTGCACCTTCAGCATCCAACACAATCTTTCTGGCCAATTCCCCACAGATGTATCGAAGGGCATCCGCGAAAATTCTAAATTCCCCTGTTGGACGACGGAGGGCTGGATTTCCTGCCAAACCATTGCTCAGGGCAATAACCATGTCGTTGGTGCTCATACAACCATCCACAGTAATCGAATGAAAAGACGGCTCGATGGCCTTTCTCAAAGCCAGCTTCAGCATCTTTTCATCAATAGAGGCATCCGAAGTAATAAAGGCCAGCATCGTCGCCATATGGGGGTGAATCATGCCGGAACCTTTAGCGCACGCGCCGATCCGCACGCTCTTTCCGGACAACCGGAACTCCACGGCAATCTCTTTGATTTTTGTATCCGTGGTCAGGATCGCCCGGGCGGCTTTTTGTCCGTTGACGGGATTTAAACCCCGAACCAACTCCTCAGCGGCCGCCTCAATCTTCTTATAGGGAAGAGTTTCTCCAATGATTCCCGTGGAGGCCACAAGGACATACTGCTCAGGGACATTGAGCAGCCTTGCCATAAGCTCCGTCGATTCTTGAGCATACAGGAGGCCAAAATTTCCGGTAAAGCAGTTGGCATTGCCACTGTTGATGAGGATGGCCTGCGCTTTTTTGCAGCGGATCTTGCGCTGGGTAACAACGACCGGCGCGGCCTTAATCGAATTGGTCGTAAAGCACCCCGCCGCCGTGGCCGGCTGTTCGCAGGCCAAGAGCGCCAAATCCAGCCTGCCGGATTTCTTAATCCCGCAACAAAGGCCGTTGGCCTTAAATCCTTGAGGCGCGGTGACTCCGCCGGAAATGACTTTCATTTAGAGAGCCTCGCTTTCCTTAAAACCACACATGATGTTCATATTCTGGATGGCCTGCCCTGAGGCGCCTTTTATGAGATTATCGATGACACACAAAATCACCAGAAGATTCTTGTCTTTGCTTAAAGCAAGGCCAATGTCGCAGAAATTCGTCCCGACCACATCCCTTAACTGAGGCTCACTCCCCAGAGACCCCACCCGCACGAAAGGTTCGGTTTTATAGAACTTCTTATAGACGTTTAGAATCTTATGATCATTCATCTTTTCTTTAAATTGAACATAAATCGTTGCCAATATTCCACGGTCCACAGGAAGAAGATGCGGCACAAAAATGACTTCCAGGCCACGGCCCGCCAGCTTTGACAAATACAAATTGATTTCTGGTGTATGCTGATGGCTTAAGACTTTATAAGCCTTGAAATTTTCATGGACCTCCGAGAACATAAGCTGAGGAACCATCTTTCGCCCGGCTCCGGAGACGCCAGACTTGGCATCGATGGTGACGGAGGCAATGCGATCGGCGCAAGCGGTGACGACCGGTGCCAAAGCCAAAATCGCGGCGGTCGGATAACAGCCCGGGTTGGCTACGAGCAAGGCCTCCTTGATGTCTTGGCGGTAAAGTTCTGGCAATCCATAGATGGCCTTCAGAAGGTTGGCTTTATCCGTGTGCTTTCGAGCATACCATTTCTCGTAGTCTCGCGAATTTTTGAGACGATAGTCCGCACTCAGGTCAATAACGCGTTTTCCAGCCTTCAAGAGCCGCGGAACGATCTTAAGAGAGGCGCCGTGCGGCACGGCCAGCAAAAAAAGATCACATGACTCCAAAGCCTTATTTAAATTAAACTTATCGCAGGTGAGATTGGTCTTGGTCTTTAGCCTGGGCCAAATCTCCTCGACAGGGCCTTGGGTATTATTAGCACTCACATAAGTGATGCGCACCTGGGGATGGTTCAAGAGCAGCTCGAAGGCCATCCCACCGGAATATCCACTGATCCCGACAATTCCGACCCTGATGATCTTCACGGCGCACACTCCCTTATAAAAATATCCCTCATGTTAAAATAAAAAACCTATCTCGTCAACTTTTTTATGGGTACCGCGTGACCTTTGATAAAACTTTTATGTCACGAGGTACGAGGGAGATAGGTTTATTTAAATTGCGGATTGTCGATTGCGAATTGCGGATTGATCAATCCGCAATCAAAAATCCGAAATCCGCAATTTTAAAGAATTATCTTTTAACCCATTGAAATCGTTTACGCGCTCCCTTCTGCCCCGGCTTTTTACGCTCCTTCATTCTGGGGTCGCGGCTGAGACAATTTGCCTTTTTCAAGACAGACTTATGGGCATCATCGCAGAGACTCAGGGCCCGGGCGAGTCCCAGCCGGAATGCGCCGGCCTGGCCGGTTAAGCCCCCCCCAGAAGCCTTCACGATGATATCAAACTTGTTCGTCATATTGGTCAGCCGAAGCGGTTCTAAGATAAAAATTCGATCCGTTTCCCGTGAGAAATACTGTTCAAAAGGCCTGGCGTTGACTTCGATCTGCCCTGTGCCGGGCATCAGACTGACCCGGGCCACCGAGCTTTTCCGCCGGCCAGTCGCACCATATTTAATGATTTCTACCATACGATTATACCTCTAAAGGAATCGATTTCTGGGCTTGGTGGGGGTGTTTGTCCCCCGTATAGATCCTTAGCTTGCGTTTCATGCGATTGCCTAGAGGCCCCTTGGGGATCATCCGCGTGATGGCCAAACGCACCACCGCGGCCGGGTTCTTTCTGAACAGCTGCTCCAAAGGGATTCTGCGAAGGCTGCCTGGATATCCGGTATATCTAAGATATTCTTTGTTGGTCCATTTCTTGCCGGTGACGCGAATTTTACCGGCATTGACGATGACCACCATGTCTCCGGTGTCCAGATGGGGCGTATAAATCCTTTTGTGCTTGCCCCGCAGGATCGTGGCGGCCTTGGTTGCGATCCGTCCCAAGATCTTATTTTCGGCATTAATCAGGTAGCATTGTCTCTGGACGTCTTCTGCTTTGGCGAAATAGGTGGTCTTGTTCATCGCATTGATAGTTCAATTCTTTTTAATTTTTGAGCCGTTGATAGATGCTGAGTATATCATCTGATCTGGGATTGTCAATATTTTACTTACATCACCTGCTGCAAGGTGGTATACGCCGCGTCTGCCGCCAGCGCCGGCAACGCCAGGCGCAGGCAAGCAAGGCACACGGTGATCGCCAGAGCGATCCAGAGAAATCGGCACTCTCTCCGGCCATTCATTCCGCCTCCTTCGAGAGCACCCACGGCAGCTCGGCCATGAACTCGATCTGGATCACTGGGGCCTCACCAAACTCTGCAAAGGCTAAGTCCCGCCGCTCATCGACGATCACCTTGAACGTGTCGGTGACGGCGTGCCAGGGCCGCGCTTCGACCGCCTGCACCACCCCGAGGCTCGTTGCGGTTGCTAGCACTCCGGTGACAATCCGTCCGACCCCATGAAACCAGCCGCCATACGTTAATCGTCCCTCGGACACTGGCGACCACTCGTGCACCTCCGCGGCCTTCCGGCAGTCAACGCCTAACGCGCTCAGCCACGTGCGAAACTGTAACGGAAAGGCCGCTTCACTCAGCGCCATGAAGTTGCGGCACGCCTCGCAGCCGCAGTCGGTGGGCGACCCGCGCGTGGTCAGTTCGTAGACCCGCGCGGTCTGCTCCACGTCAACTTCAATCGTCCATGGTCCGATCTCAAGAGACTGCTTCATCTTCTCCATGCTTTCAACTACATGCCTAATCCCACCAAAAGTACCACACGTGGCTGCCGAGCAAGGTAGCCGCCAGCGCTTCCACTGATCCAACACCTTGATACACTAGGTCCGGACAATACAGAAACTGCTCGCGGGCCAATGCCAGGGCCTGCGCCCGATCCGATGGAAGCCGGCTGACTCGCATTTCGACGACGTCACCAGACACCCCGACAACCTCCGCGCCATAACGCGCATGCCACCGCTTCATCAAGGCGACGTGGAGCGCCGGCTCGGAGCATTCATTCCAGCCACCGAACCGCAACAGTGCTGGCACTTCCCAGGGGACTTGAGTGGGAAGGAGCGCAATCCACACGATGGGGAGCGGCCTTTGGGTCA
>CAZUJQ010000007.1:0-45698 GCA_964620805.1 uncultured Planctomycetales bacterium
GTTGAAACCTAAGCATGGGTGCCCCCACGCCTAGATTCTGGAAGAATCTGTGGGGGCCATCACTTCCTCGATCTTTTGGCCGACATCCGTAGCCCTTAAAAACGTTTCGCCAATCAAGACCGCATGCCCACCGAGTCTTTTAAACTTTTGAACCTCATCGGCGCTCTGAATGCCGCTTTCCACCACAATAACCTTATCTTGAAAAATTTTAGGGATGAGACGCTCGCTGACCTTCAAATCCACTTTAAATGTTCGCAGATCCCGGTTGTTAATACCGATAATCTCCGCTCCCACGCTTAACGCCCTTTCCAGATCTTCCTCACTATGGACC
This sequence comes from uncultured Planctomycetales bacterium, assembly GCA_964620805.1. Taxonomy (GTDB): domain Bacteria; phylum Omnitrophota; class Gorgyraeia; order Zapsychrales; family JAHFFX01; genus CAZUJQ01. The sequence goes on from CAZUJQ010000007.1 coordinate 332, forward strand.
TCCACCAGGCAATCCAGATTAAGCCGGGAAGCCACCTCAATAAAATTTTTTAATTCCCAGTCCTGGAGGGCCGCCACAACGAATAAAATGGCACTGGCCCCGCAGACAAAGGCTTCATAAATCTGGCCTTCGTCTAAGAAAAAATCTTTCATGAGGATGGGGATATGAAATTTTTCATGGACAGCCTTCACAAAGTCTATATTTCCTTGAAAGAAGTCCTCCTCGGTTAAGATGGAAAGGGCCGCAGCGTTGTGTTGCACGTAAGTTCTGGCCAATTTCAAGACATCAAAATCCTGGCGAATCACGCCGCAGGAGGGAGAGGCTTTTTTGATCTCGGCAATCAAGTTGATCATCCCTGCCCGGGAGATGGCCTTTTTAAAGAAATGATAGCGTCTTAGGTGGTGAGACTGAAACTTCTTTTTTAAGGATGCATACAGACGCCCTTTTTTGCCAATCCTGGTCTTTTTTTGCTCTACGATTTTTTCCAGGAAATCAGGAGGCATGGGTAAACTCCTTTAACGCATCCAATTTCTCCCAGGCCTGCCCGGAGTCGATGGACTTCTCAGCCAACTGAAGGCCTTGCGCGATGGTCTTGGCCTTCTGTGCAACATAAAGCGCACATCCCGCATTTAAGACCACAATATCTCTGGGTGGGCCTTTCTTGCCTTTTAAAATCTCTTCCGCGATCCGCACGTTTATTTTCAGATCTCCGCCTTGAAGGGCCTCCAAGGGACATAGATCAATCTTAAAATCCGCCGGCTGGAGAGTATAAGAGGTCACCTCCTGGCCGGTGAATTCACAGACAAACGTGGAAGCCGTGATCGTCACTTCATCCAGACCATCCTCGCCATGGACGACCATGGCGCGCTTTGATCCTAAATTCCTTAAGACTTCGGCCACAGGTTTTAAGAGACAGGAATCGTAAACCCCTATCATCTGGTGCGTGGCCATGGCCGGATTGGTCAGGGGACCCAGAATGTTGAAGATGGTTTCCACCCCCAGTTCTTTTCTGACTTGGGCGACGTTTTTCATGGCCGGATGCAGCCTTTGGGCGAACAAAAAGGCGATCCCGATTTCGTCCAGGCACTCGCTTAAATGCTCTTGCTCAATTGTGATATTCACACCGAGGCCTTCAAGAAGATCAGCACTGCCGCAGCGGCTGGAAACCGAACGGTTGCCATGCTTGGCCACGACGACCCCGGCCCCGGAAACCACAAAGGCCGCGATGGTGGAGATATTAAAGGTGCCTTTCTTATCGCCGCCCGTGCCGCAGGTATCCAGAATCACCTCGTGGCGGGTGCTGATTTTAAAAACAAATTTGCGCATGATTCTCGCGGCCGCGGTCAGCTCTGGAATCGTGGGCCGTTTATCTCGCAAAGCCAGAAGGAAATCCGCGATCTCCTCTCTGGTTGTATGGCCATTCATGATAGCGGTCATGGCCGCTTCCATCTGGTCTTCTGTGAGATCGTGTTTACTTTTAAGCTTTTGGATGGTGCCTTTCATGAGAGTTTCAGGAAGTTTCGCAAGATGTCTTTGCCGGCCTTGGTCAAGATGGACTCGGGATGGAATTGAACGCCCCAGACGGAATGGATTTTGTGGCGCACACCCATGATTTCTCGATCTTTGGTCCAAGCCGTCATCTTAAGGCAGGAAGGCAGGGTCTTTCTGTCGATCACGAGGGAATGATAGCGGGTCGCCTCAAAGGGATTGTCCAGGGATCGAAAAAGATCCTTTCGATCATGATAGATCTGGGAAGTCTTGCCATGCATGAGCTTCTTGGCCGGGACGATTTTTCCTCCGTAGGCGTAGCCGATCGCCTGATGACCGAGGCAAACGCCGAGAATAGGGATCTTTCCGGAAAATTCTTTGATAAGATCAACACAGATTCCCGCTTGTTCGGGCCGGCCCGGCCCGGGAGAGATCACAATCTGCTTCGGACGCATTTTCTTAATGTCGGCAAGGGAGAGGGCATCATTGCGGTAGACCTTTAGTTTCGCCTTCAGCTCGCCCAGATATTGGACAAGATTGTAGGTGAAGGAATCGTAGTTGTCGATCATTAAGATCATATTGATAGCAATCAAAAAGGTTACTCATGTTTCCAAGGTTTCCGAGTTACCAAGGTTGCCTTTTGGATGTTACACCAGGTTACACTAGGTTATAGAAACCTTCTGTAACCTCATCCAACCTTATTTAAAGCAACCTCGGTAACCTTAGCAACATTGGTAACATGGGCAACCTCTATTCTTTCTCCCGATAGACCCTCGCCCCCAGATGGCTCAGCTTCTCATCCAGATTCTCATAGCCCCTTTCCAGATGATAAACGCGGTGGATCTCTGTTTTCCCCTGGGCGGCGAGCCCGGCAATGACCAAGGCCGCCGAGGCCCGCAAATCCGAGGCCATCACCGGCGCCCCATACAGGTGTTTGACTCCCTGCACAATCGCATTGCTTCCTTCGCGGCGGATGTTGGCGCCCATGCGGTTGAGCTCGGCAATATGAATGAAGCGGTCGGGATAGACCTTATCCGTAATCACACTGATGCCCGGCGTCAAGGCCATCAGCGCCATGAACTGGGCCTGCAAATCTGTGGGGAAGCCCGGATAAGGAAACGTCGTCACGCTAGTCGGTTTGAGCTTGCGCGCCGGCTTGACTTTAATGACATTGTAATCGGTCTCGCAGCGTACACCGGCTTCTTCCAATTTGTCGATCAGCGCCAAAAGATGGGTGTAGTTGGCGTTACGAACCACCAGACTGCTGTGGGTCACCGCTGCCATAATAAGGTAGGTCCCGGCTTCAATACGATCGGGGCCGACTCTGTATTCAGCGCCGTGCAGCTTTTTGACGCCGTTAATCACCAACTGGGAGCTGCCTAACCCCTTGATTTTAGCGCCCATGGCGATCAAGAAGTTAGCCAATTCCGTCACCTCCGGTTCACTGGCAGCGGCCTCAATAATCGTCTCTCCTTTGGCCAAAACCGCGGCCATCATCACATTGGCGGTGGCCAGAACCGAAGATCCAAAGACCCCTCCCAGATAAATATGGGTTCCCTTCAAGCGTGGGGCCCGGGCAAGGACATAGCCGTTCTCGATATCCACCTTCGCGCCCAGGGCCTTCACCCCTTTAATATGCAGATCCACTGGACGCACGCCAATGACGCATCCTCCAGGAAGGGAGACCTTGGCCTTGCCCAGTTTTCCTAAGAGCGGGCCCAGCACACAAAAAGAACCGCGCATCGTGGAGACCAATTTGTACTCAGCCACATGCTGCAAGGCGCCCTTGGAGGAAACGACGATGGCCTCTTTGTTTCCATCCACAGTCTTCCCCAGAGATCGAAGAAGCTTCATCATGGTGACGGTGTCCCGCAACCGAGGGCAGTTACGAATCACGCAAACGTCGTCGGTTAAAAGAGTGGCGGCTAAAATGGGCAACGTGGCGTTTTTCGAGCCGCCGACCTTGACCTCCCCTTTTAACGGGTAGCCGCCTTCAATCACGAGTTTGTCCATGGGATACTCCTAAGAAATACCTTTAATGAGTAGAGAGTAGCAAGGAGAGAGTAGAGAGTAATGCGATTTAAGAATCGGCTCAACTTTGAGGCAGACTAGATTTCGAGAACAATGAATGTATTACTCTCTACTCGCTACTCTCTCCTCTCTACTTAAAATTAGATTTATTTTCTGCCGCACCACAACAACCCTCTCCCGGCCGCACAGATCCCGGTGGCACTCAACCCACTTCAAAAAAGGATGCTGGCTTACGATGTCTTCCAGCGCCAGTCTCTGATCGTCTCCAATCTCCAAAATCAACAACCCGCCGCTATTTATAAAAGCCCTGCATTCTATAAAAATCCGCCGGTAAAAATCCAGCCCATCCTCTCCTCCATTCAAGGCAACGACAGGCTCATCATGGATCTCCCTGGGCAACTGAGCCAACTGATGGCCGGGGATGTACGGGGGATTGGAGACAATCACGTCAAACTTTTTAGCCTCCGCCTGTCCCAACGGCTCAAAAAGATCACCCTGAAGAAAGGTGATTTGATCCGCCACCTTGTGCCGCCGGGCATTCTCTCGGGCCACCCAAAGGGCTTCTCCAGAAGAATCCACGGCGGTCACAACACAATTCTCCCGGTATCTCGCTAAGCCGACTGCAATATTTCCGGAGCCAGTCCCCAAATCCAGGATTTCGAGAGGTGCCGAGACCTGGCTCATTTTCTCAAGGGCTACTTCCACGAGAATCTCGGTTTCCGGACGGGGGATAAAAACCCGGGGTTCCACCGACAAAGTCAGGCCCATGAATTCGCAGTCCCCCAGGATGTATTGCAGGGGTTCTCCCGATCGGCGCCGCTCTTCGATATGTTTCAGCCAGCCCGTCTGCCGGGGCGTTAAAGGCTTGGCATCGGTGTATAAATCGACCCTGCGGCAATCCAAAATGTGGGTGAGAATCTGTTCTTGTTCGGTCATCTTTTAAATAACCAATAACCAAGTTACAAGATACAAACAATATCCAAATTCCAAATCGTTATTCTGATTTATTAATAATTGCAGAAAAAATCTTTTTAAGCTCTGAAGCTTCGATAAGTAAAGGCAAAATTCCCAATCTCTTATCTCCATTGGCTTCCAAAATGAGATCCAACCAGTGATGACTCTCCTTAGCTTCCCTTCTGGTTATTCTGAGCCTTTGCAGGAAATCTTTCTTCCCCAAAGAATCATTAGCTTCCCTAAATTGTTTAATTGTAAGTTTGTTTATATCTTCTTTTGTAATCGGTTCTTTATCTCTTCAGCCTTGATTATTGGTCATTCTTTGCTGATTGGAGATTGGTTATTGTTTGGTGATTGTATCTTGGTTATTGGTTATTCCGGTGACTCCTCCATCTCCGCCTCCGTCTTCAGGAGGGCATCGGTCAACTCATCCAAACCGCCATCCAATACCTTCGCCAGCTGATGCGTCGTAAAGCCGATCCGGTGATCGGTGATACGGCGATCGGGAAAATTGTACGTTCGGATTTTTTCGCTGCGGTCCCCGGTTCCGATCTTGGCCTTTCTTTCCTGGGAGGTCTTCTCCGTGGCCTCCTTTTTCATTTGATCCAGGAGTCTCGCCCGCAGAACGCGCATGGCCTTAAGTTTGTTCTTGAGCTGCGAACGCTCATCCTGACAGGAGACGATGGTACCCGTGGGTAAATGCGTGATCCGCACCGCGGAATCCGTGGTGTTGACGCTTTGCCCCCCGGGACCGGAAGAACGGAAAACATCGATCTTAAGATCTTTGGGGTCGATCGTGAGCTCGATTTCCTCTGGCTCGAATAAAACAGCGACCGTCGCCGCTGAGGTATGAATGCGTCCCGAGGCCTCGGTGGTGGGCACCCGCTGGACCCGATGCACACCGCTTTCCCATTTTAAGCGCTGAGAGGCCCCGTGGCCACTGACCGAAAAAATGACTTCCTTAAATCCACCGGTTTCCGAGGGGGAACTGCTCATCGACTCAACCTTCCACCCTTTCGCGGCCGCATACCGTGTGTACATGCGGTAAAGATCCGCCGCAAAAAGGCTCGCCTCCTGGCCCCCGGTCCCTGCCCGGATCTCGATTAAGAGATCCCGCTCTTTTTGATGTTTCCGGGGCTTGGCAAGATCCGTTAACTTAAGCTTTAACTCCTCGGCTGTCTTCTCCAGACTTTTAAGTTCTGACTTTGCCAGATCCTCGTATTCTTTCTCATGTTTCTCGTTTAGGAACTTCCTTAAATCCTCGATCTGCTGAAGGGTCTTCTGATAATCCTGCAACATCTTAACCGTGGGCGTTAGATCGGAGAGCTCTTTGGCGAGCTTCTGGCACTGGCTCTGATCAGAGCTGATTTTGGGATCAGCCAGAAGGAGCTCCAGTTCCCTATATCGCTTCTCTAGCTTCTCGAGTTTGTCAAACATCGGTGACTATCTATTGGACCCTTAGGAGGATTTTTTTCATCGGGCTCATTTATTTCTTTTTACCATACCGCTTGGTGAAACGCTCAATCCGGCCCGCGGTGTCCACGTATTTTTTAGCCCCGGTGAAAAAAGGATGACACCGGGAGCAGATTTCAACTCTGATATTCTTGCGCGTGGAGCGGGTATGGATCACTTCTCCGCAGGCACAGGTGATGGTCGTTTCTTCGTAGGCGGGGTGGATATTGGCTTTCATGGTTCCTCCTTCAACAGATCATACCATAGGTCACAGGAGCACAAGGTCACAAGGTCACACGTTGATTGGCCTGTGACATTGTGACTTGGTGACCTTGTGACTTTTCATCTCAACTCATCTTGTTCAAATTCTGCAGGAATTCTTTATTGCTTTTGAATTTGGACAGCCGGTCGATCAAGAGCTCCATGGCCTCGGCCGAATTTAAATCATTGATGGCCTTGCGCAGAAGCCAGATTCTCTGCAGCTCATCTTTGTCGATCAAAAGCTCCTCGTGCCGGGTGTTGGAACGCTTGATGTCAATGGCCGGATAAATCCTCCTCTGGAACAAAGACCGGTCCAGCTGCAGTTCCATGTTGCCCGTCCCCTTGAACTCCTCGAAAATCACCTCGTCCATGCGGCTTCCGGTGTCAATGAGGGCCGTGGCGATGATGGTAAGACTTCCCCCTTCTTCCACCGCGCGCGCCGCCCCGAAGAATCTCTTGGGCTTGTGCAGGGCATTGGAATCCACCCCTCCCGAGAGGATCTTGCCGCTGTGCGGCACGACCGTATTGTAAGCCCTAGCCAAGCGCGTGATCGAGTCCAAGAGGATCACCACATCGCGCTTGTGCTCGACCAGACGCTTGGCCTTTTCCAAGACGATCTCAGTAATCTGCACGTGACGTTCCGCCGGCTCATCGAAGGTGGAAGAGATGACCTCGCCTTGGACGCCGCGCTGCATATCGGTAACCTCTTCGGGCCGCTCATCGATCAAAAGCACAATCAAAATAACATCGGGATTATTGCGGGTGATGGAGTTGGCGATCTTCTGCAGCAAAACGGTCTTCCCGCTGTAAGGCGGCGCGACAATGAGGGCCCTCTGACCCTTTCCAATGGGGGTCAACAAATCCATGACCCGCATCGAGATCTCCTCCGGGGCGATTTCAAGCATAATCCGGTCCTTGGGGTACAGAGGAGTAAGATTATCAAAGAGGATTTTCTCTTTGCACTTCTCCGGATTCTCAAAGTTTACTGCCTCGACTTTCAGCATGGCAAAGTACTTTTCGCCTTCTTTGGGAGGGCGGATCTGACCGCTAACGCTATCTCCGGTCTTTAAATCAAATTTGCGGATCTGCGAGGGGGAGATATAAATGTCATCCGGGCACGGCAGATAATTGTAATTCGAGGAGCGCAGAAACCCAAACCCTTCCGCCAGGATCTCCAGGGTCCCTTCTCCAAACATCAGCCCTTCCTTCTCGGCTTGCCCCTGGAGGATCTTAAAGATCAAATCCTGTTTTTTGATGCCGCTGACCCCGTTCATGTTCATCTCCCTGGCCAGTTTGGACAGCTCAGACATCTTCATGTCCTTGAGCTTGCCGATGTCAAACTGCTCCAGGGACGTCTTTTCATCCTTTGGTTTTTCCGATGCGCCTTTTTCTTTTTCCATTGTTTTGCTGTTGACCTTCTCCATGTCTTTTTCCCCCTCACTGACTGGTACCTCGTCACATAAATTTTTGGTATTTTAAAAGCCTTTGCCATACCTCTTGGACCTGTCTTTGCGTTTGTTGAAGAGTCCCTCGATTATCAATCACGATATCTGCGTATTTGAGCTTTTCCCTTAAAGGCAGCTGCGCTTTCATCCTTTGCAGTGCGTCGTTTCTTTTGAAACCTCTTTTCCCCGTCACCCGCCTCAATTGCAGGGCCCGGGTGGCTTTCACCATAATAACCGCATCCATAAGAGCATTCAGGCCGGACTCAATAAGAAGCGCCGCCTCCACCACCACCAGAGGCGCGGTCTTCTCTCTTTTAAAAAAGGCGATTTGACGTCGGATCTCTTGAACGACTTTGGGATGGATCAATCGGTTTAACGTCTCCAATTTCTTATGGTCCTTGAAGACAATGGAGGCGAGTTTCTTGCGATCGATTTCCTCGTCTTTTAGAATGTCCCTGCCAAAAACGCGTATGACCTTTTTGAAGGCGCCGCCGGGGCTTATGAGCCTATGTGCAATTTGATCCGCGTCCAGCACCTTGGCTCCCAGTTCCTCGAAGATCCGGGCAACGGTGGTTTTGCCTGCGCCGAAATTGCCAGTGAGCCCTACAACAAGCATAATGTTTTCTTAGAATAGATGTGTCTTTAGTTGACCAATAGCGATTCATACACCTTCTGATACTCCCGTGCGGATTTCTCCCAGGAGAAATCATGAGTAAAAGCCTTTTGGACCAATCGATCAAAAACCTCTTGATTGTGAAAAACACCCACAGCGCGTTGAAGGGCCGTCATGAACGCTTGCGATGTATACTCTTCAAAAACAAAACCATTGCCCCGGCCGTCCGGAGAATCAAAAGGAAAGACGGTATCGGCCAGCCCTCCCGTCTTATACGCCAGCGGGATTGTGCCGTAACGCAGGCTGATCATCTGGCTTAATCCACACGGCTCATAACGGGAAGGCATAAGGAAAATATCCGCTCCCGCATAAATACGGTGCGCCAGCGGCTCATCAAAATTCAACCGGATGGCAATCTTTTGCGGAAAAAGTCTTGCTATTTCTTCCAGAGCCTGATGATATCTTTGTTCTCCCACACCCAAAAACACCATCTGAATGTCCATCTTGACAATCTGATCAATAACCTTAAAAATAAGATCCAGTCCCTTTTGGTGGGAGAGGCGTGCCACAAAACCCAAAAGAGGTTGATCGCCTTGCGGCAGACCAAACTCCTTTTGAAGGTGTTTTTTATTAATGCTTTTATCCTGAAAACTTTTCCCGGAATAGGGCGCAACCAAGAAAGGATCATGTTGGGGGTCCCAGAAATTTTGATCTAATCCATTCAATATCCCCCAGACCCGATTCTTTTTTTGGCTTAAGATGCCTTCCAGACCGCAGCCAAGCTCACGGGTTTTAATCTCTTGCGCGTAGGTGGGGCTCACGGTTGTGACCACATCGCTGAAAATGATTCCCCCTTTAAGGAGATTGACCTGTCCATAAAACTCAAATCCCTGAAGATCAAACAAACTGGCATCCAGCCGCAACTTCAAAAATTTTTCCTTGGGGAAAATTCCCTGATAAGCAAGATTATGGATCGTCATAATCGTCTTGGCGTCCTTGAAGAAAGGGTCCTCAGCGGATAAAAATTTCAAGTAAGGCGCAATCAAACTGGCCTGCCAGTCATGGCAGTGGGCAATGTCAACGGGGCTATTAAGCTCCTTCAAGAGCGCTAAGGCCCGACGGCAGTAAAATTCAAAGCGCTCGAGGTTGTCAGGATAGTCGCCTTTTGGATCCCCGTACAACCCATCCCGTTCAAAAAGGGGATGTTCGATAAAATACACCCGAATCCCCTGCCCCACCCCGGCTGTCAGAACCCCCTCGGTGAATCTCTCAAAGGGTTTGTCCTTCAAACGGACGGTTTTGTATGCCGGCATGATGAGGGTTACCTTTATACCGAATTTTTCTAAGGCCAACGGTAAAGCCCCGCACACATCCGCCATGCCACCGGTCTTGGCGAAGGGGACTGCCTCGGAGGAGAAAAAAACAATTTTCATGCTAAAAACTGCTATTCCTATAGACTTCCCTCATATCCAACCAGTTTTTCCCGATTTTAATGCTAACCTTGATCGGCACTGATAACGGAAGGGAATTTTCCATGTGACGAGCGACCAGATCGGGCATGATCTCTTCTTCCCTTTGAGGGACGTCAAAGACCAATTCATCATGGACCGTAATGATCATTCTGGAAACCAACGCCCTTTCTTCCATGTCCTTTTGAATATTGATCATGGCCAGCTTCATTAAATCGGCTGCCGAACCCTGGACCGGGGTATTGATGGCCTGGCGCTCGGCAAATTGTCTTAAGGCCGGGTTTTTACTTTGTATTTCCGGCAGATATCGTCGGCGGTTAAGGAGAGTGACCACAAATCCTTGAGTCTGGGCCTTCTTGATTTCATCCTCTATAAAAACCTTCACGCCCGGGTAACGCAAAAAATATTTATCGATAAACTCCTGGGCCTCATCTTGGGAGATCGCCAGATCCTTCGACAGGCCAAAGGCACTCATGCCGTAAATAATGCCGAAGTTAATCCGTTTCGCAGTATCACGCATAGCGTAAGAAACGGGATTCCCCGTAACGCCAAAGATCAATCGGGCCGTATACGTGTGAATGTCTTGATTGTCATGAAAGGCCTTCATTAAATTTTTGTCCTGGGAAAGGTGGGCCAAAATCCGCAGTTCAATCTGCGAGTAATCGGCCGATAGGATCACATGATCTTTTTCCCAAGGGATAAAAGCCTTGCGGATCCGCCGACCCAATTCCGTGCGGATGGGGATATTCTGCAAATTTGGGCTCAGGGAGCTCAAACGGCCGGTCTCTGTGCCGGTCTGGTTAAAAGAGGCATGGAGATAGCCGGTCCGGGGATTGATCATACGGGGCAAGGCATCAATATAAGTTGACTTGAGCTTTGACAACTGTCGGAATTCCAAAAGTTGCCTGGCGATCTCATGGTTTTCGGCCAGCCTGGTTAAGACCTCCTCATCGGTGGAAAATCCGGTCTTGGTCTTCTTGACCACGGGCAGCTTGAGTTTCTCAAACAAAAGCTGGCTCAATTGCTTGGGCGAATTGAGATTGCACTCTGCCCCCGCAATCTTCTGGATTTGGCGGGCCAGGGCATCAATCTCTTTTTCTGTCTCGGAAGACAGCTCTGACAAAAGCCTTTGGTCCAGTCGTACACCGCTTGTTTCCATCCTAAATAAAACATAAGCCAACGGCATCTCAATGTGTTCAAACAATTTTAAAAGGGATTTCTCTCTCAATTCTTTAAGAAGGATCGGATACATCTCTAAGAGCACGATCACTTCTTGCGCCAGAACCTGAGATCCCTCTCCTCCTACGGGAATTTTTAAATAGTTCCACGCCAAGCTGCCCGGATCATAGGAGCGATGAGAAGGGTCCAGAAGATAGCCCACCAACATCACGTCAAAAATCTTACCCTTAAGGGAACACCGATGGGCCTCAAAGGCCTTCATCACTTGCTTGAAATCGTGGGTTACCTTAATGATTTGATGATCCTCAAAAATCGCTTTGAGCTCGGTTAAATACGATATAGGAAAATAATAAGCCAGGGAGTTCTTAGAGCTTGCGGCCAGGACAATACCCCGCACAGAAGGGTTATCAAGGGAATCCTCCCAATCCAATAAAAAAGAAAATTCTCCTTTTTCAGCAATTTGAGCTAGAAGCTCTGTACATTCCTCTTTTGTTACGACTTCTTTTAAAGCGATGGAGATATTCCTCGTCATCTGGGCAGTCAACTCCTGGGCGAATTTCTTAAATTCCAGCTTCTGAAAAAGCTCAAGAAGCCTTCTTTCGTCCGGCTGCCCCACCTTGAGCGAACTCAAATTGAAATCTATGGGCACTTTTTCATCTAAAACTGCCAGTTCTTTGCTGATAAATGCCATCTCTTTCTGTTGCCGGAGTTTTTCTTTGATTTTTAGCGGCTGAATGCGATCGATATTGGCAAAAATCTCTTCCAGGCTTTTGAATTCCTTAAGAAGGGTTTTGGCCGTAACCTCACCAACGCCCACAACGCCGGGGATGTTATCGGTTTGATCGCCCGCCAAACCGATAAAATCCGGCATCCGCTGGGCCTCAACTCCAAAAAGCTCCCTGACATCCTGGGTACCGAGCATCGCTTCTTTGCGGGCGCTAAAAATCTTCACCTTCTCGTTTACGAGCTGCATCATATCCTTATCATCGCTGATAATCACCACCTCAAGGTCATGCCGCTGGGCCTCTCTGGTTAAGGTGGCGATCAGATCATCAGCCTCAAATCCTTCGAGTTCAAAAACTGGAAGATGATAACCCTGGACGATCTCTTTGACCAGAGGAATCTGACTGATCAAATCATCCGGCATCGAGGGCCGGTGAATCTTGTAATTTTTGAACTTCTCCTGGCGCAGGGTCTTTTTGCCGGCATCAAAGCAAACGGCCATGTATTGAGGATGATAATCCCGCAAAATCTTTCGCAAGGTGTTTAAGAAACCAAAGGCCGCATTGGTCGCCTGGCCGCGACTCGTGTTTAGATTTCTGATGGCGAAATACGACCGGTACAATAGGGCGTGGGCATCAATCAAAAAGAGCTGATCCGACATTAGGGCATTGGATTAAGAAAACTAATTTAATGACATCTTATTTGAGGTGATTGGCAGATAAGGATGAAAATTCCGATGTGATGGGAAATGAACTCGTGCTTTGTCTTAGGCTGACGACTTGGTTTTAATTAGAATAGAACATAAATTTTATTTTGACAAGGAAAATTTTTCCAAAGATATGGGGACAGAACTTAAGTTGATGGTCAGGGGTGGCAGGGAAGAAACAAATTGGGCGTCTTCACCCAGGATTTGCCTTGCGACAACTACGCCTTGCTCTTCCAACTCCTGCAAACAGGAAAAACGGGATAAACGGGTATCGTCCTTAAGACAGACCACACAATCGGTGGCATAAACCCGGTCCACAGAAGTTCGTAGGCCAAGGTCCACCAGAATGGCTTCTTGCTTCCAGAGCTCCAGACCGCTTTCGGCGAAGGCTTTTAAATCCGGTCTGGCCTCAGGGAAAACGACCATCTGGGAGGCCAGCACCTTCCCGCTTTTAAGACGCAGCGCCTTGACCTGGGAATCTCCCAGAAGTTCCACAATGGCATTGTCGCAAATCACCCGGACACCCTGACTCTCCAGGTGCTTTTGGATATTCGCGGCCATGGATTCATCCACCCAATCGGACAAAAGATATGCCGTGGGAACAATTAAAATCACTTCTTTGTCGTGGGTTTTCAAGGCGTGCGCCAGGCGCAACCCCGTGGGGGTCGTTGTTTCAACAACCACGGTATCAACCAGCGCCAAGGTCTTGAGCATGCCCTTGATCTCGGTCAGGGTGGCCGCGGTGTAAACGCCCTGCTTGGTCGCGCCCTTGATCTGGGAGAACCTTCTTTCCTGAGAATCGGTGATCAAAAGAAAATCATAGGAGATCTCGGCTTCCTGGTTGGTGACCAGGCGCCTCTTTTTGAAATTTATCTTTTCGACGGTGTGCTCCAAAAGCACCTCCACCTGATTCTGGCTGTAAAACTCCGGCGGCTGACAAAACAACTGGTCCTCTGGAATTTCCTTTGCCAGAAAATCCGGGAAAAGTTCCCTGCGGTAAGGATAAAAACCTTCAAACCCCAAGAGGGCAATCTCCCCTGTATACTTACGGACTCTCATCTCTTCAATGACCTTGACTCCGGCCGGTGAGTTTCCCAGGATCACAAGTTTTTCCATCGTTCTCCTTAAACCTGAATCTGCGACCGCAAGGCCTCAATGCCGTTTCGCATGAGCATGACCACGGTCACCGGCCCGACACCACCGGGCACCGGCGTAATAAAGCTGGCGCGTTCTTTTGCGGATTCAAATTCCACATCGCCTTGAATCTGGCCGTTGACCTGATTGATACCCACATCAATCACCATGGCGCCTTGTTTAATCCATTCTCCCTTGACAAGACCCGCTTTTCCGACCGCGACGATCAGGACATCCGCCCGGCCCACATGCTCTATGAGTTTCCCGGCTTCGCTGGTGGCGACATGGCAAATGGTGACTGTCGCGTACTGTTCCAGCAAAAGAAGGCTTAAGGGTTTGCCCACAATCTCACTGTGGCCGATAATGACAGCCTCCTTGCCTCTTAAGGGAACCTCCGTGGATTTGATGTGCTCCATGACCGCGGCCGGCGTGCAGGGAATCAGCTTCGTTTCACCCAGAATCATCTTTCCAATATTGGTGACATTGATTCCCTCCAAATCCTTCTCCACAGTGACACAATTGGCCACGGCGCGGTAACTGATTTGCGAAGGAACCGGCTTATGGATCATGATCCCGTGAACGCTTTTGTCTTCATTGAGCCGACGGATATGGCGGATCAGCTCCTCCTGGGAAACCGTGGAAGGCAATGTCGCCAACGTATACTGGATGCCGATCTCCTCGGCCACCCGTTTTTGCGAATTGGCGTAGGCGCAGGAACTGTGATCCTCGCCGATCATCACGTTGACCAGACGCGGCACATGATTCGTGGATTTCTTAAGCCCCTCGACTTCCCTTTTTAATTTCTCTTTGATCTCGTGCGCCAGGCGTCGTCCATCCAGAAGGACTGCGGACTTCGGTGGCTGCCGGGTGGGATTCTGGGAGGAAAGTTTGGTCATTGATTGATCTCCACGTTGATCCGCGAGGCCCGAAAGGCGGCCTGGAGGAACTCTCCGGCGAGTCTGGCGTCCGACTTAAGATAGGGATTTCCCTTCTGGACTAAAAACGCCGCCAGGGGAAGGGCCTTCTGACACAAGCGGCAGACCTCTTGGGGGACGGCCCTCGCCTCTTTGAGGGCGGCCTTTTTCCGTGCAGAATCCAGGCGCCGGGCTTTGACCACCCTTTGATAGGCTTGCGCATCCCCATCGACCAGTTCCAAAAGCCTGCCCCTGATGGTTTCGCTGGCTCGCAAGACCTCCTGGATCTTGGCTTCTTCTAAGCGGGATGGATTGCGCTTGAGCGAATAATTCGCGACCATGGAAATCAACGCCGTGCCCAGCGCGCCAACCAGCGCCGCGGCCGATCCGCCGCCGGGAACAGGGGTCCGAGAAGAAAGCCCATCTAAATATTCTTTTAAGGTGTGATTTTGATATTTTTTCAATTGATCTGGGGTGCTGTTAGATGGCCCCCTTGCTTATCCGCAGAAGTCAAACGCATTTCTAATGAGCTCGATTGTCCCTTCTCCCCGATCATCCGGGGCCAGGGCCACCACGTCAAACCGGGATTTGATGTCCACCTTATGATAATACTTTTTCAAATAAGCCAAAGCGAGTTTTGATAATTTTCTTTGCTTAAAAAATGGGATGGACTCCAACGGACTCCCAAAATCCTCCGAGAGGCGGGCCTTCACCTCGATAAAACAAAGGGTGTCGCCTTCCCGGGCCACGATATCGATCTCCCCGAATTTCAACCGGACGTTGCATCGGATGATCCGGTAGCCTTGGCGTTTTAAGAAATCGACGGCCAGGTCTTCGGCGCTCTTGCCCAGAAGAATTCTATCGGAACTCATGAAGCCCTCAGGCGGGTGAACGGCATCGAAACGTTTTGCGGTGAATGGGAGAAAAACCATTTTTTAAAATAGCCTCGCGGTGGGCGCGGGTCGGGTAGCCTTTGTGCTGACGAAACCCGTATTGGGGAAAAACTTTATCATAAATATAAAGGACCCGGTCTCGGATCACTTTTGCGATGATGGAGGCGCAGGCGATCGAAAGGCTGCGGTTGTCGCCTCTGATGATGGTTTGGTAGGAGTAAGGCAAATCGGTCCTGAAAGAATTTCCATCGATCAAAAGGCACACTTGACCAGAGAAGCCGTCCTGTGTGTGGGTTTTGGACAACTGAGCGATCAGCCGCTCAACCGCCCAGTTCATGGCCAGGAACCTGGCCTTTAAAATATTCTGCGAATCGATGACGGCCTCATTGACGACGCTGGTTCCCACATAGGCGTTCTGGAAGATTTCGTGGAAGGCCTTTTCTCTTTGACGGGCGGTGATTTTTTTCGAATCATCGATTCTGTTCTGGAATTTACGGCTCTTGAGCAGGACGGCAGAGGCCACAACCGGCCCGGCCAACGGGCCGCATCCGGCCTCATCCACCCCAATAATAAAACGAAAACCTTTTTTCTTGGCCTGGTTTTCGTAATAAAGCATAAGGTGTGTTTTGGCCCTACGTTTATTCTCCTTCGCCTTAGTAATAGGAAACCTTGGTATAGGCTTCGGAGGAATTATTCCGAGGAGAATATTTCTACGAAGCATATACTATCGTTCCTATTACTTATGCGAAGTAGAATAGATTTGCGATAGCAAAGTCGAGGGGGCAGCGCTGGGTACGCTGGGTGCGCTGGATACCGTTGGAGTCGAAGGTCCCGCGGCCTGCTCGCCTTTGACGCGGGCGCTTTTTCCGGTTCTTCTTCTTAAATAATACAGCTTCGAGCGTTTGACCGTGCCTTTCTGAACCACTTTAAGACTCTCAATGGTGGGAGAATGCAAAGGGAAAATTCTTTCCACGCCCTCGCCGAAGGATATCTTTCGCACGGTGAAGGTGCCTTTGATCCCCCGGCCGGTTTTGGCGATGACCGTTCCTTCAAAAGGATGCAGACGCACCTTATCGGCCTCGGCCACCCTCACCTTCATTTTCACCGTGTCTCCCACCTTAAAATTCGGGATATCTTTGCGTTGGAATTGCTGCTCGATCGTATGGATTTTCTCAGCATGGCTTACCATGGGTGTTCTCCTCTATTTCAGCAAATCCGGGCGCCACTTTTTCGTGCGCGCCGCGGCCTCTTCTTGGCGCCACTTTTCAATCGCCGCGTGGTGCCCAGATAATAACACATCCGGAACCTTCATTCCACGAAAATTTGCCGGACGGGTGTACTGCGGATATTCCAAAAGACGCCTTTCAAAGGATTCCATCAATAAAGATTCGTGTTTGCCCAGCACCCCCGGGACCAAACGCGTCACGCAGTCGATCAAGACCAAAGCCGGTAGCTCGCCGCCGGTCAAGACATAATCTCCGATCGATATGCTCTGATCCGCAAGGCGCTCTCGCACCCGTTCGTCCACGCCTTCGTAATGGCCGCAGAGGACGATGAGATTCCGCATCTTCGCCAGTTTGTGCGCCAGAGGCTGGGTCAACCGCTCCCCCGAGGGAGACATCAAAATCACTTGGGCAGATCTTCTGCCTTTGATCTTTTTGACCGCATCAAAGATCGGCTGGGGCGACATCACCATGCCCGGGCCTCCTCCAAAGGGGCGATCATCCACCTTGCGGTGACGGTCGATGGTATAATCGCGCAGATCATGGATTTTGACGACGACTTTCCTTTTCTGCTGCGCCCGTTTTAAGATCGACTCATTGAGGACCGCCGGAAAAATCTTCGGGAAGATGGTAATGATATCGAATCGGAACATACTTATTCCAATCGGCTTAACGCCTCCTGCCTGCCCTGGTCAGATAAGGGCTTTATGTTAATTGTTTTATGGCGGGATTTCAACCCCTTTGTAATCTCGATATCGCGTTGAGCGACATGGAATTGATCGGCGAGAAATTCGACCAAGGCCTTGTTGGCTTTCCCCTCAATCGCCGGGGCGCTCAAATACACCTTGATCAGCGGGCCTTCTTTCTTTAAGAGATTCTTCTTGGCGCCGGGAATGACCTTAACGTCGATTTTCATGGATACCTTTATCAAGCATAGAGACGTCCAGGTCAATTCTCGCCGTTCCGCACGAATTGACAGTGTTCTAGTTTGGGGGAGGTTGCAAAGGAGGGTGAGGCGGCCTATCGCCGTGCGCTTTTAATTTTACAATCTTGTTATTCTGATCAAAAAAAACTTCTTCAAACAATTCAAAAAATCCCATTCTTCCTAATAATCCTATGCCAAGATTATCCATGTTGCTAGAGAATGCTGCGGAGCATTCCCAATGCCAAGATTGCACTTCAATCTCAACCCAACATTTTATTCTATGAAAATACCAGTTATCTCCTCCACCAAGACCAACCGCTGGCATATGCACGCCACTTGCAATATCAATCCCCAATTGACGACCATAAGCAGCAGGAAAAACGCAATGATCCGCACCCGAATCTATGACAGCTTGAGTTTGGCACTTTTTCGGGCTTTTGGGCCGTATTTTCAGGTAGTTCTCGTCGAGAAAGCAATTTTGTGGTATCGAAAACCTGTTTTTGCGATCCGAGAGACTTTTCCGACGACAAATTCGAAAATTTGCCAAACTCAAGTATGACAGAAAGAAAATAGAAATTCAAGGATTGATTATCCTTAGCTAAAACAGTTTTCACCATTGGAGAATAAACAATTCTAGATGGCAAGTTTCCTGCCGCAGGGATTGGAAGTTCTGTATATGGGATAATAAGATGATAGCTCAATTGAAAAATGCGGCTGCGGAAGAATCAGGGGCTTTAATCAACAAGGGATGAAATTCTCCCTTTTGTCTAGCTTGTTCAAGGGCGGAATCTATCGTATCAGCTACTCCCAATACAACTCGTTCATCTTTTGAGAGAGTAACCCATTTCCCTGAATGAGGCGCCAATAATTTTGCTAAGTGTATTGGAGTTCTTGTATGTGGCATTCTTATCACCTGTTAATTATAACATTTTTAAGATAGCAGTTGCTAGGCATGACGTCGAGAGGGAAATTGATGGCTAATAGTATAGCATGGAGGAAGAATTGTCAACAGTAGAAATGAGCGATCGCACGGGAGCGATTGCAAACTTGGTTACGTCGTGTGTCCCTCGATTTCTGCTTCCCATTCAAAGGCCGGCGGCCGTAAACCTGCATGGAATTCGTGAGCATCATCTCATGCTATCTTCTATAAATTCTTCAGCCTTCTTTTCGTCTTTCTTTACACCTTTACCAAACGAATACATCTGCCCAAGATAGAATGTTGCATGTTTGTGCCCTTTCTCTGATGCTTTTGTGAGCCAATAGAAAGCTTTTTTGTAATCGCTGTCATGACGAGCAAACTCATAATAAAGCGCCCCTACGTAGAATTCTGCCTCGACATCTCCGCTTTTTGCTACTTCTTCATAATAGTTAAATCCTTTATCGAGATCTTTCTCTCCATAATCCCCGTAAAGATATATTTCGCCAAGCCTCTTTTGGGCTCTGACTTCACCGCCTGCCGCCGCATCCTGCAAATATTTCATAGCTTTCGTAACCTGCTTATCGATTCCCAAATGAAAGTCATCTAAATACCAACTGCCCAGATAATATTTTGCTTCCCTCTTATTTCCATCGGCCAATTTCTCTAGCCTTCCCATGCTTTGATCCATTAAATCTTCTTTTCCCTCTTGGTAACTAAGCGCAGCGAGTATTGCGATTGCCTCGATATTATCCTTATCAGACAATGCAACCAAACCATCAACGGCCAACTGCAGGTTGTCATCAAGCTCACAACTGTGATCTACCTGCAACAGGCCTAGGGGGACCGCCGCTTCTTTAAGGCCGTGAGCCATGGCTCTCTTATACCAATTGATGATCGTTGGACAATCGCCTTCCACAAGACCGGTATTGACATACAAAGCCATCATATATTCTGCTTCACCATACCCCTGTTCTGCCGCTTGTGTGACAAGCTCTACCCCCTTCTTAAAACTAACTTCGTCTTTTGCGTCTTTTGTTTGCTTTATGCCTTCTTCATAAAGCATTTTTGCCTGATCCGTTTGTGCAGATATACCGGAGAGAAAAATAGAGAACAGGCACAAGATGAAAAGAACCATTCTAAACTGTTTCACTCCCCCTCCTTTATTTTTCGTTCAAACTTAAACGTTTGGAATCCAAGGACACTTGAGAATGGCACCGACTCAAATAAACCAAGCACATTTTTAGTGGGCAGGTTAGTCCCCGCGCTTCTTTCCCCCTTTCGAATACCACGCCCCGCATTCCAAAGCCATGATTTAATGATGCCGGCGCGCGGCATAGGTAAAGGGGAGAAAATATCTCTTCCAGGATGATTCGGTAGACTCAAATTGATTGGCTCCGGCAAAATAATCCACAACGGCTTCCCGCACGCGGGCAAGCTCTTTCAACCGCGAGGCACCGCTTGCTGCATTTAAGGTTAAGTCCATAAGCTCCAAGGCGCGTTCAAAGGCTTTTTGGCTGTAAGCCGCATTCCGTTTGGCCCTCCAGCTTAGGGCGCGCTCGACTTCGCTGCCGATATTCGCCATTTGCTCGAGAAACGACAATTGATTCCATCGTCCGGAAGCCAAATCTTTGTGCTGGAGACTCATCGCCGAATCCTCTTGGCCACAATTTCCATGATCTTCTTTCGGGTTTGCTCATCATCCACGCCACGGCTTCTATTGCCTTGTGAGGGACGCATATTGATCATGGAGTCAAATTCGATGAACTCCTCTCCTGGCATTTCCGGATAAAGGTTGATCCCCCAAAGGCTTTTCTGCTTTGATCCGTTGGCCAAGAGCAGCGCTTCCAAATCCGCGTGGAGTTCGGCATCCACCGCCAGGAGCTCGCGGTCGACATCCACGACCGCCTTGACCATATCCCCGAACATCTCAGTGGCCATCCGTTTGAGCTCATCAATCGTCAAGGTTTCAGTGATAATTTTCATTCAAACCATTTCCTTAACTCAATTGGGGCCAGCTGGCCCCAATTGGCAGAAGCGAGTTATCCGTCTTTTTGCAGTTCCATGATTTTCTTGCTAACTGTTGAAGCGATTCCATGTCTTTCGCTGCTCGGTGATAACCTTACCCCTTAAGCTTCTCTTCTATCTTGTCATAAGGGCAGACATAATGCCCGCTGTCCTGATAAAACCGATCTCCTCCATAAATCAACCAGCTCTGCTTCACGGCAGGATTTAAACCCCGATAATAATTGAGGCCTTTAAAGAATTCATCGGATACGGTTTGCCCAGACTTGATCTCAATGGGGATGACTTCACTTCCCATATCCATTAAAACATCAACTTCATTGCCGACATTATCCCGGAAGTAATACATATTGTTGGTTTGGATATGATTAAACCTTTTTTTCAGAATTTCCGTGACCACGAAGGTCTCAAACAAAGCCCCGCGCAGAGGATGATTCCTTAAATGGGTTTCGTCCTGAATATCCAACAGGAAGGCGGCCAGACCAACATCCACAAAATAGAGTTTGGGAGATTTAATTAATCTTTTCTTAAAATTCTTGTGATGGGATTTAAGAAGAAAAACGACATAACTGGCTTCCAAAACTGATAGCCAGCTTTTGACCGTGTTGACGGCAATGCCGCATTCGTTGCTCAAATGAGAAAGGTTTAAAATCTGGCCTGTTTGTGCCGCACAGACCTTAAGGAACATTTCAAAGCGGGATAAATCCTGAATCTGTATCAGAGAACGCACGTCCCGTTCGATGTAGGTTGTGGTATAAAAGACCAAGGCCTCTGTTGGATTCAATTTCTTATCGAAAATACGCGGATAGAAGCCCGTAAATAATACGGTGTTCACATCGGGTCTCTTTTTATAAGAGCCGTACACCTCTCCATAAGACAATGGAAGCAATTTGACCAGCGCGGTGCGCCCTGCCAGAGACTGCGTAAGGGAGTCCATCAATTCAAACTGTTGAGATCCGGTAAGAATAAACATCCCCTCTTTTTTCTCTTCATCCACAATGCCCTGTATATACGATAATAGGTCAGGGGCGCGCTGGATTTCATCGAGGATGGCTCCCCCTGGGAGTTCGGAAAGGAATTGACGAGGATCTTTAAGGGCTGTTCTGCGGTTATCAAGGTTCTCCAAAGAGAGATAGCGCTTGCGAGGAAATGCCGCCTGGCAAAGGGTCGTTTTGCCTGACTGCCTTGGGCCGGTCATGGTCACCACAGGATACTGCCTTGCCAGACGCAAAAGATGTGGCTCAACGGTCCGTTGGATCATAGATAAAGGCTAGCATAATCTTTACAGATTTGCAATCATATTTTAAATCTGTAAATAAGGCGCACTTTCATACCCTGCCAGAAACTCCCTCTGGAACCCAAGAAAACGGTGTTCTTGAATGGCCTGGCGGATCTTGCGCAGCAGGTCCAGATAAAAATAAACATTATGATACGACAGAAGCTTTAAGCCCAGGATCTCGCTCGCATTGAGGAGATGGCGGATGTAGCTTCGCGTGTATTTCCGGCACACCTGGCAGGCGCAATCCTCATCCAACGGGCGGGTGTCTTTGGCGTACTGGGCGTTACGCACGACCAAACGTCCATCGTGGGTGAAGGCGGTGCCATTACGCCCGTAACGGGTAGGGATACAGGTATCAAACATATCTATGCCTAATCCTACGGCTTTGACAATCTGGTCCGGCAGCCCCACGCCCATCAGATAGCGGGGTTTATCGGCAGGCAAAGAAGGCCCCAACGCCTCTAAAACAGGAAACATGAGCTCGGGCGGTTCACCGACACTTAAGCCCCCAATCGCATAGCCATCGAAGTCCAGAGCGGTGATTTGATCCGCGGACTCTTTTCTCAAATCTTGGTAGAGCGAGCCCTGAATAATCCCGAATAAAAGTTGTCGGGCTTCTCGAGGGTGGTCTTTGAAAAAGAAGGCCCTGGAGCGCCCGGCCCAGTGGGTTGTTCTCTGGACCGCTTCCCGGGCCGCAGCCCCCTCACAGGGATAAGAAACGCATTCATCCAGCGGCATAATGATATCTGAGCCCAGCGTCTTTTCCAGGGAAATCACTTCTTCGGGCGTCAAAAAATGGAAAGTCCCATCCACATGCGACTGAAATTCGACGCCCTCATCTTTTACCTTTCTTAATCTCGCCAGACTAAAAACCTGATAACCGCCGCTGTCGGTTACGATGGGCCGCTCCCAGCCCATAAAACGATGGAGCCCGCCCGCCCCGGCAATCACCTCCGGCCCCGGACGGACGAAAAGATGATACGTATTCGACAAAATCACATCCGCGCCGATTTCCACCAAATCTTCATTGGATAATGTCTTCACCGTGCCGTTGGTCCCGACCGGCATGAAAAACGGGGTGGAAATTTCACCGTGCTGGGTCTTTAGGACTCCTGCTCTGGCTTTCGTGCTGGAATCTTGGGAGGTGATTTGGAACATGTGATTTAATCACCAATCACCAAGTTACAATCAACAAGCAATAATCAATATCCAATAAATCAATGACCAAAACATCCCTTGGAGATTGAATATTGGTTATTGAATTTTAATTGGTTATTGTTTCTTGGTCATTGGTTATTGAGTCAGGAAAAAATTTTTACCTCAAACAATCATCATACAATCCCCATAGCTGTAAAACCGATACCGCCGCGCAATCGCCTCGGCATAGGCCTTCTTGATGAGCTCCACCCCGCCAAAGGCATAAACGAACATCAAAAGCGTGCTTCTGGGCAAATGAAAATTCGTGAGCAGACAATCGGTCATTTGGAATTGATAACCGGGATAGATAAAAATGTCGGTCGTGCCTTGCAGGGCCGAGGCGCCGGTGGCCAGCGTTTCCAGGACCCGGCAGCTCGTGGTTCCCACGGCAATAATCTTCTGACCGTGCCTTTGGGCATTCTCCAGAGTCTCTTTGGTTCTTCTCGAAACAGCATAACTTTCTTCATGCATCCGATGCCGGGTGATATCTTCTTCTTGGACCGTCTTAAAAGTCGCGTAGTTGATATGCAAAGTCACTTGGACAATCTTGTGGCCTGAGCCTTCTAGCTTTTCCAAAAGGGGCCTCGTAAAATGCAAACCCGCCGTAGGCGCCGCCACCGAGCCTTCCGATTGAGCGTACACCGTCTGATAATACTCTTGATCCAAGGGTGTGTCGGCCCTCTTGATATAAGGAGGAAGCGGCACATGGCCGATGGTTTTTAAAGACCGTCCCACATTTTTATGATTGAAGCGGATGATCTTTCTTTGAGGATCCTGAAGTTGGGCAGAGAGCCCGTTTCCCGTGAAGATGATTTTTTCACCTGCCTTAAGCCTCTTGAGGGGCCGGATCAAGGCCTCATACGAATACCCGTCGGCAAGGCGGTTCAAAAGAAAAATCTCCACGCGGCCCCCGGTTTCTCTTCTTCCCCAAAGCCGGGCCGGAATAACTCTGCTGTCATTGAGGACGATGATACTCCGGGTGGGGAGATATTGCTCAACTCCCGATAAAACACTGTGATGGATCCTCCCAGTCGAGCGCTCCACGACCATGAGCCGCGCTTGGTCTCTCTTTTGTAAAGGATACTGAGCAATGAGCTCTTGGGGAAGAATGTAGTCGAATTCTTGAAGTTTCATGGCTATCCTCTCAGTAGTCAGTAGCCAGAAGCCAGTAGTCAGATATGAGATGGGCAATCAATATTTGACTGGCTACCGGCTACTGGTTACTGCTTTATAATCCACTATCTCACTCCCTGAATAATAATATTGCAATATCTCATTGTATTTATGCCTTTGGCGTGCCATTTCATAAGCCCCCCACTGGCACATCCCGACCCCGTGGCCCCAGCCGTATCCCACCACATCCACAAAATAACCCTGCATGACAAAGTCGTAGTTGTTGCTCTTGATGAGATTCGGCCCGAGAATCTCCCGGAATTCCTTGCCCGAGAGCGTAACAACTTTCTTAGCGATTGTGGTGATTTGCAGGGTGCGGACTCTTCCGCTTTGATTGCGCTTCAAAACTTTGATCTCTTTAATCAATCCCAGATGATGGCCATGGGCGTTCAGTTGATCCTGAATATTCTTAAGCCGCAAATTCCTCTTCCAGCGGTAATGCGGCGACCGAGTACAAAATCCGCACTTTCGTCCCTTTAAGGGAGGCAAATCCTGTTTCCAGAGCTCGCTGACATCCTCGGTTAAACCCCCGCAGGTCGCATGAAAATACGCTGGAAGAATCTTGCCCTGATAGGATAAAACTTGGCCTTTGGTCCTACGGACAGCCTGATTGATGCGGAATCGTTCCGCGCCTCTTCCACCGTAGACTTGAGAATAAATGTCGCTGGTGACATCGAAATCTTGCTCTTTGGCATTCTTAAGCCGATACAAGGCGTAACTGCGGCTCGCCACGGCCTGGGCCTTGAGGGCCTCCATGGGCCAGTGGTGGGAAATTTCATGATACAAAACTCCCCGGGTGTAATCTTCGAGGCCCACCACGTTGATCACCGATAAACGCTTCTGGGGGCTTAGCATCACATGGATGGCCCCCCGAAAGCGGCGGCCATTGACCGAGATGGATGCGTCGCATTTGGAAGAAACGGCCATCCGCTCCACGGAATATTCCTGGCCTCCCAGAATGATTCCCTTAGGGGAGGCCGTGACCTTCGAGGTTTTAAGCCGCCTCCCCTCAAAGAGGACTTCGCCTGTCCGTAACGCTAAAATTTTATAGGACCGGGAAACGGAAAGGTCGAATTCTTGCAGGTCCTTTAAAACAGCGATCCGGATGGTGATCTCGTCTTTGGCGAAAGAAGGACTGTCGACAGGGATCCCGATCCCGCCCAAGACAAAAAAACAAATCAAGGCAAAGAGGGCTGCCCTCTTCATCTTAAAGTCCTTCTCTAAAAAATCCACTTTAATGTTAATACTCCACCTGATCGGAGAGGTTCATTTGCGATTCCATAAAAACAGGATGAGGCTGAGGAGGGCACTTAAGAGCAGACACGTTGTCAGGGGAAAATAAAAGCTGAAATTCTCTTTCTTGATGATGATGTCCCCGGGCAATCTCCCTAAACCCGGGACTTTACCCAGAAGCGTAACGCCCAGACCCACTAAGATCAACACAACCCCGATAAAGACCAAAATCCGGCTCAAATCTCCCATGGCTTGGCTCCTCTAAAACAACTGCTGCTGAGGCTTACGGATCAGGGAACCGCTGTTTAAATATCGCAAAGAAGACTCCGTCAACTCGCGTCCCCGCGAGGTCCGCTTTAAAAACCCGATCTTAAGCAAGAAGGGTTCTATGGTATCCACGAGGGTGTCTTCCTCTTCATTCAAAGTCGCGGCCAGGGTTTCGATGCCGACCGGCCCCCCATGATAATATTCCTCGATGATCTTAATAAACCTTCGGGCCACCTCATCGAGCCCCACCTGATCGATCCCCAGGATCTGCATGGTTTGTTCCACCGTCTGCTTGTCGATTGTGCTGTTAAGCTGCCGGACCTGGTGAAAGTCCCTCACCCGACGCAACAGCCGATTGGCAATGCGCGGGGTTCCCCGCGCGCGCTGGGCAATCTCCAAGGCCGCATCCTCCTCGATTGCGACGTCCAGCTTCCGGGCGGAGCTTAAGATGATTTGGGAAAGCTCCTTCACATCGTAAAAATCCAGGTGATGAAAAATCCCGAAGCGGTCCCGCAAAGGCGCGGTGAGAAGTCCGCTTCGGGTGGTTGCGCCAATCAAGGTAAAGGGTTTGAGGTTAAATTTGATGGATTTTGCATACGGGCCTTTGTCCACGATAAAATCGATCTGATAATTTTCCATGGCCGGATACAGGAATTCTTCCACCATCTTGGAAAGGCGGTGAATTTCGTCAATGAAAAGGATATCGCCTCCCTCGAGATTCGTTAAGATGCCAATCAGATCGCCCGCGCGGCCGATGGCCGGGCCGCTCGTGACGGTCACTCTGGCGTCCATCTCACGGGCAATGATATAAGCCAAGGAGGTTTTCCCCAACCCCGGCGGCCCGGAAAAAAGCATATGCTCGATTGGCTCTTTCCTTTTTTGGGCAGCCTTAAGCGAGACGATCAAACTCTCCACCACTTCCCTTTGACCGATAAAATCTTTGAGGCGATGAGGCCGCAAAGACAAACTCAGGATCTGGTCTTCTTCGGTCTCCTGTTTTAAGATTAGTTTTTTGGTTTCTTCCATGTATGAATTACTCCACTGTCGCCTCGACATTCTCTTTATTCCGGATAATCTCTATATCCTCAAACAACCGCTTCTGCACAGCGGAGATCTCCTTTAAACGGATAAGCTCCAAGATCGCCATGAATATCACAATGATCTCGGTCTTCCTTTTAGATTGCGCCCAAAGCTGACTTAGCGTCACCCGCTTGTGGGCCAAAAGAAGATGCAAGATTTCGTGGATCTTCTCCTCAAGCGTATATTCATCCTGCTCAAGCTCATAAGGATTTTCTTCCGGGCGGCGGTGGAGGGCCCTGCTCAGAGCCGTGATCAAATCAAAAAGGCTCACCTCATAATAAACTTCTCGGGATTCGTCTTTGAATTCCTGAACCGCCTTTTCATCGACCGCCCTGGAGAACAAATCCTGGCGGACAGCCTCCTTGTCCTTGAGGGTCTCGGCAATTTTTTTAAACTGCTGATACTCAAGAAGCCGCTCGACAAGCTCCTGGCGCGGATCCGGCTCCTCGGGCTCTTCGACAAGGGAATCCGGGGGAAGAAGCATCTTGGATTTGATTTGAAGGAGGGTCGCCGCCATGACCAGAAACTCGCCCACGACATCCAGGTTCAGCAGCCGCATCATGTCCAGGTACTCAAGGTATTGGTCTGTCACCTCGGCGATGGGGATGTCGTAAATATTGATCTCATTTTTTTTAATGAGATATAAAAGCAGATCCAGCGGCCCTTCGAAGACATCGAGTTTGAGTTTGCAGGTCATAGGGATATCATCTTGCGATGAAATAGTTTTTCCAAGAGGGCTAAAAGACCGCCTCTCTCACTTCCGCCATCGTCTTTTGGGCAAGGATTTTGGCCTTTTTTGCACCTTCATTCAATAGGTCTTTGATCCGGTTTTTTTCTTTAAGAAATTTCTCTCTTTTCTCCTGAAGGGGCCCAAGGACATTCAGGATATGATCGGCAAGGGTTCCCTTGCATTCCGTGCAGCCTTTCTTGGCGCCAGAACACCAATCGTAGACCTCTTTGTGCTTTTGGGAAGAAGGGACAAAAACCTGATAATAACTGTAGACATTGCATTCTTCGGGGTGTCCGGGATCGGTCATCTTGATCCGCTGAGGATCGGTAAACATGCGCTGGACTTTTGCCCTGACCTTTTCTTTCGAATCCGAAAGATAAATAGCATTATCATAACTCTTGCTCATCTTACGGCCGTCAATCCCTAAAAGCCGCGGGGTCCGGCTTAGCAAGGCCTCGCAATCCGGGAAAAGCTCTGTTTTATAGAGATAGTTAAACCGCCGGGCGATCTCGCGGGTGAGCTCCAGATGGGGGATCTGGTCTTCTCCAATCGGAACGACCGTGGCTTTATAAAGCAAAATGTCCGCCGCCTGCAACACCGGATATCCCAGAAAGCCGTAGGTTTTAAGGTCACGAGCGGTGATCTCCTTAAGCTGCTCTTTATACGTAGGATTGCGCTCGAGCCAGCCCAACGGCGTCAGACAGGAAAGGACCATGTGCAACTCCAGGTGTTCGGGAACGTGGGACTGCACAAAGAGAAGAGAGCGCTCGGGATCAATCCCGCAGGCCAGCCAGTCGATCGCCATCTCGAGGATATTCTCCGAGATCTCCTTGCTGTGTTCGTATTCGCCCATGAGAGCGTGCCAATCCACAATCGAAAAAATGCACTGATATTTTTCTTGAAGCTCGATCCAGTTCTTGAGCGCCCCCACCCAATGCCCGAGGTGTAATCTTCCGGTCGGGCGCATGCCGCTGAAAACAATCCTTCGGCTCGGCCTCACTGAAACTGCGGGGCCTCGCTCAGGATTTCGCCCCTCAACCGGGAAAGAAGAGGTCACACGACCAAGGACGAAATGGGGCTCCATCTTTTTCATAACGTCCGCGCGATCTTCTCGATCTCAAAGGCTTCCAGGATGTCTCCCACTTGGAGCTCGGAGAAACCATTGAGCGTTAGACCGCATTCCAGGCCTTCCCCCACTTCCCGGACATCGTCCTTGAAACGTTTCAAGGACGACAGGCTTCCAGTGAAGATGACCTGGCCGTTACGCACACAATCAATCTGGACTTTTCGGTGGATCTTGCCTTTTTGCACAAAGCATCCGGCCACCAGGCCAGCCTTGCTGATTTTGAAGATTTGGCGGACCTCAATCCGGGCGACAAACTTCTTTCTGGTTTTAGGCTCCAGAAGCCCCTCAAGGGCTTTTTTTACGTCCTTGACCGCGTCATAGATAATGCGGTACGTGCGCACATCCACGGGGTGTTTGGCCAGGGTTTCCTGGGCGCGGGTGTCTTGCCCCACCTGAAAACCAATGATGATCGCGTTGGAGGCGTCGGCTAAAATGACATCCGAGGCATTGATATCGCCCACGCCGGTGTGAATGAAATTCAGTCCCACCCCTTCGCTGGGAATCTTTTTGAGCGAATCCACAATGGCCTCTAAAGATCCCTGGACGTCGGCTTTCACGATCACGTTGAGTTCTTTGATCTTCCCTTCCTGAATCTGAGAGTAAAGATCCTCCAAGGTGATCTTGGAGAATTCCTGCAGTTTCTTGGCCTTTTGTTGTTCCTGGCGCTGGAGGGTGATTTCCCTGGCCAGGCGTTCCTGATCCACCACGTAGAAGGGATCCCCGGCCTCGGGGACCCCCGACAACCCCAGGATCTCCACCGGGCTGGAGGGGATGGCTTCTTGAATTGGTTTTTCCCGGTCATCGAACATGGCGCGGATTCTGCCAAAATGATTTCCCACCACCACAATATCTCCTTCTTTGAGCGTTCCGTTCTGCACAATGACTGTGGCCATCGGACCTTTTCCCTGACTCATATGCGCTTCCACGACAACCCCCGAGGCCTTCTTGTCATAATTGGCCTTCAGCTCCAAGAGCTCCGCCTCCAGGAGAATCATCTCCAAAAGGTGTTCGATCCCTTCCCCGCTCAAAGCAGAGACCCCGGCAACCACGGTCTTTCCTCCCCAGTCTTCCGGGATGAGCCCCCGGTCCGCGAGCTCTTTTTTGACACGATCCGGATCGGCGCTGGATTTATCAATCTTGTTTAAGGCGACCACAATGGGAACTTTTGCGGCCCTGGCGTGGTTTAAGGCCTCTTCTGTTTGCGGCATCACGCCTTCATCTGCGGCCACAACCAAAATGACGATGTCCGTCAGATGCGCCCCCCGCGACCGCATCGCGGTAAACGCTTCGTGCCCGGGGGTATCCAGAAAAGCAATCCTCCCCTTGGGATGATTCACCAAATAAGCGCCGATATGCTGGGTGATTCCTCCGTGTTCTTGATCGGCGATGCTGCTTTTACGGATCTTGTCCAGCAAAGACGTTTTGCCATGATCAACGTGTCCCATAAACGTCACAACCGGTGCCCGGGGTTTAAGCTGGGAAGGGTCTTCTTCTAATTTATGGGACTCCCATAACTGCTCTTCCTGGGTTTTGGCCTTGACCATCTCATAGCCAAAACTTAAGGCAATCTCCTTAACCACCTCTCCCTCTAAATTTTGATTGATGTTAGCAAAGATTCCCTTTTCCAAAAGCCTTTTCAAGACGACGCTGGGTTTCTGCTGCAAACGCACGGACAAATCTTTCACCGAGATAGGAATGTTGATCTCGAGAGGTTGTAAAACCCCACGGGAAGCAGGCGAAACCTCACCCGGGGCAGGTGAAACAGCAGGTGGGGGGCCAGGCGGCCGAACCGCCTCTTTAACTGCGACAGAAACCGACTCTGATGCCGGAACTTTAATGCCCTTGGCTCTCGCGGCCTTAGGGGCCTCGATTGTCTTCTTGGGTTTTTTCGGTAAGGGTTTGACTGAGATAAACGGTTCTTCGCTGGGTTTGGGTTTGGCTTTTGCTTTAAGGGGAAAAGCCTCTTTTAAGACAGGCTTTTCGGCGGCTTTGGCTAGAGGGGCTTTTTTCGTAATCGTTGGAGCGATAGCCTCTTTTGCCTTGGGCTTGGTCTTCCGGGAAATCTTTGGGGTGGCTGGAAAAGGTTTCTTCGTCGCCGGTGTTGTGAGCTTTTGGGCTTTTGCTTTTTCCTTTTCCTGGGATTCCTTGGCGGATCCCTGGGCCTTCACGGACTCTGGTAAAAGCCCTGGGAGAACTTTGGGAGAGGGGTTCAGAGACCCCTCAAGGGATCGGGGCTGGTTTAAAGAACCACCTTTCAGTTCTTTCATCATCTCACTACGAATGACGATGGCAACCGCCGTATTGAGTTCCTGATCGCTATCCCTGGCTTTCAGTTTCATGGATCTTAGCTTTGCCAGGATCGCTTCGCTGGTTGTATTAAACTCTTTGGCTAAATCACAAACGCGCATGGGTAGATCCTTCATTGATCTGACTTTATACCTCAATAACCAATGACCAAGATACAAAACACCAAACAATCACCAATATTCAAATTCCAATCACCAAAGGCGAATCATTGAAAATTGAAGATTGAAGTTTGGATATTGTTTGGTCATTGTCTCTTGGTGATTGGTTATTAAGTTATTATGATTTCTTTAACAGTTTCTTCGCCTCTGCAATCATTTTCGCCGCCTTGAGTTCACCAACTCCTTTGATCTGAGTTAAGGCCTCGACAGAGGCCGCGGCAATCCCTTCGAGGCTATCGAATCCCGCCTCAATTAGGGCCTCTTTCATTTTTTTCCCCACTCCGGGAAGATCTTCGATGGAAAACGCCTCTTGCTTTTGGGCAGGAATTTCTTCTTTCTGTTCCTCTTTTTGTTTTTCCTGTTGCCATTGACTTGCAGAAAAGATGTCTAGCTCCCAGTCCACCAGACGACCAGCCAAACGCACATTCTGGCCGTGTTTGCCGATGGATAAGGACAGCTGATCCTCTGCAACGATAACAATGGCTTTTTTCTCAACCGAATTCAATTGAATCTGGGAAATCTGCGCCGGAGAGAGGGCCGCCTGAATGTATTCCTTCATGTCGGAGGAGTAACGAACGATGTCGATTTTTTCTCCATGCAGCTCCGAGACGATATTCTTGACCCGCGATCCCCGCATCCCAACGCAGGCCCCCACGCAGTCCACCTTTTCGTCTTTGGAATAGACAGCGATCTTGGTCCGCTCACCCGGTTCCCGGGCTATGGCCTTGATCTCTACAATTCCCTCGTAAATCTCGGGCACCTCCAATTCAAAAAGCCGTCTGACAAAATTGGCGTTCGTTCGAGATAAAATGATCTGCGGACCCCGGGCCTCGCGCCGGACATCCAGGACATAGGCTCGGATCCGGTCGCCCTGCCGGAATTCCTCTTTGGCAGACTGCTCGCTTTTGGGAAGAAAGGCCTCGGTCTTTCCCAAATCCACAATGATATTCCCTTTCTCAAAACGGTAGATGGCACCGCTGATGATCTGTCCGATGCGGGATTGATACTCGGTAAAGACCACGTCTTTTTCGGCCTCGCGAATCTTTTGAATCACCACCTGTTTGGCGGTCTGAGCGGCAATCCGCCCAAATTCCTCGGATCGGATTTCCTGATTCCCCGCGTAGGCGGTGAGTCTGCCGGTCTTGCGGTCGATTGAGACCTTAATGTCCTCTTCCCGATCGACAGTCCAGATCTTTTTTGCAGCCGAGGCAACGGCCGCTTCCACGGCCTGAATCAACACTTCTTTGTCAATGCCTTTATCGCGTTCCAACTGTTCTAAGATTCCTAACAATTCATTTTCCATAATTCTTACATCCTTTTCCCAATCATTTGTCGCCCCTTATGGATGTGGCGGAAGGGAATCCCGATTTGACCCGTTCCTATCCCCAGCAAAACCTCGTCTGATTTTACTTCTTGAATAATTCCCTCATATTCGATTTTTCCCTGAAAAGGCTGGGAAAGGAAAAGCCGTACCGGCCGGCCTACCACACGCAAGAAATCCTGCGCCGTTTTCAAAGGGCGATCCAACCCCGGCGAAGAAACCTCCAAGACATAGCTCTCCAATATAATATTTTGCTGATCTATGGCTGCGCTAATTTTTCGGTTCAGCTGAGTGCATTCGGCCAGTGTCACCCCTCCTTGAGGATGATCCACCAGGATTTCCATGTTGACCTTTCTTGCCTTGGAATGGACCTTCAAATCCACGAGAATCAAATCCAATTCTTTTAAAAAAGGACCCATGAGTTTCTCAATCGTTTGAGACAAAGCTTCATTCATGGGACCGCCAGCTCTTTCCTTTGTAGGAACTCCTCCGGGACGCGCGAAATATCCACCAGGCCAACCTCACCGGTCTTGCGATTCTTGAACTCCACTTTGTTTTCTGCCAGAAGGCGTTTGCTGACGATCATTCTAAAGGGAATGCCGATCAAATCCGCATCATGAAATTTAACACCCGGGCTTTCATCCCGGTCGTCCATCAAAACCTCCCAGCCGGATTGGGTTAGGGCTTCATAACACCTCTGGGCCTGTTCTCGGACGGCAGATTCGTTGGTCTGGACAGGAACAATCTCCACATCAAAAGGCGCCACCTCCTTCGGCCAGATGATGCCTTGAGGGTCGTTATGCTTTTCAATGATGGCGGCCATGAGGCGGCTGACGCCGATGCCGTAACAACCCATAAGAATCGCTTTCTTTTGGCCATCTTGATCGAGAAAAAAAGCGCCCTGGGCCTGGCTGTATTTCGTACCCAACTGAAAGATATGACCTAATTCAATCGCCACTTGTTTTTCCAGCTTTCCTTTTTTGCATTTGGGACAAGGAGACTCCGGATTTTGAGCCTCCTTCATTCCGCTTTTATAGCCGCACTGGGAACACATCAGGACAGCATCCTCGCCTGAGGGAGTTGTCACCATAAATTCATGAGAGACATCTCCCCCCATGGCCCCCGAATCGGCCTCCACCACAATGGTTTCTATCTCGCAACGCTTAAATATCCTCTCATAGGCATCATACATGAGGTTATAACTTGTGTTTAAACCCAGCGCATCCCGGTCAAAACTGTAGGCATCCTTCATAATGAACTCACAGGCCCTAACCAGCCCAAAGCGCGGTCGGATTTCATCCCGGAATTTTGTCTGAATTTGATACAAGATGATCGGCATCTGCCGATAAGACTGTATATAATTTTTGACCAGATCCGTGATCACCTCCTCATGCGTGGGTCCCAGGCATAAGGTGCGCCCGCGCTTGTCTTCAAAACGGATCATAACCTCAGCCAAGGCCTTGTCGCGTCCGGTTTGCCTCCAAAGATCCAAGGGCTGAAGGCAGGGCAAGAAGACCTCTGAGGCACCGGCTCGATTCATTTCTTCCCGGATAATGGCCTCGATCTTCTTTAAGGCCCTCAATCCCAACGGAAGATACGAATAGACGCCGGCGCTGAGCATGTGCGCCAATCCCGCCCGGAGAAGAAGCTGATGGCTTAAGGCCTCAGTGCCGATCGGGACTTCTTTTAAAGTTGGAATAAAAGATTTGGTCCAGTACATTGGTTATTCAAAGAATCCCGGTGGAAGCTCGGCATTTCTTTTCACCAGCTTAGGGTAAAAGGAAGGCCTTTTCTTGCTCATGACCCAATTCCCGATGATATTGCCATCCTCCTTGATCTTCTCTTGTTCAAACCGAAAGATATGGTTCATGTAAGGATCCATTTCTTTAGGGTCGTATTCCAAATCCGTGACGTAGGTAATCCGGCGAACGCCGTCTGGGAAAAGCTCAACATGCACAATAAGATCGATGGCGTGGGCCACTTGCTTTTTGATCTCCTCGGTCGACAAGCGGATTCCGGACATCAAAATCATCGTCACAAGTCTGTTGAAACAATCCTCCGGGGTATCCGCATGGACGATGGCTAAGGATCCGCTGTGGCCGCTGGAGATGGCCTGGATCATGTCCAAGGCCTCTTCCCCACGCACCTCGCCGATGATAATCCGGTCGGGACGCATCCGCAGCGAATTGACGAAAAGCTCTCTGATGCTGATGGCGCCCTTGCCCTCAATATTGACCGGCTTGGCCTGCAGGCTGACCACATGCTCCTGCAGGAGCCTTAACTCCGATGTGTCTTCGATGGTGACAATCCGTTCGTCCTTGGGGATATGACGAGACAAAACATTTAGGGCGGTCGTCTTTCCTGTACCGGTGGCCCCGCAAAACACAATGTTCAGCTTGGCCTTGATGGCGGCAATGAGCAGAAGCGCCATCTTCTTGTTGAGCATATTGCGCTTCAATAAATCATCAATGGTCGAAATATCCGAGGCGAATTTCCGGATCGTCACCACTGGCCCGATCAAAGAGCAGGGAGGCAAAATCACATTGACCCGCGATCCGTCCTGAATAGAAAAATCCACATAAGGCGAGGACTCATCCACCCGGCGGGAAGAGCCCGAGGCCGACAGGATCTTCTGGATGACATGAAGAAGGTGCCGGGCATCATCAAACTTGACATTGGATAATTCAACCTTTCCCTTTCTTTGAATGTAGACTCTGCTCGGGCCATTGACCATAATCTCGGATATCGAAGGATCTTCCACCAACGGCCTCAAAGGGCCTAAACTCACCACGGCCCCCACGATTTCCCTGACGAGGTTGGCCCGCTCGTTGTCTTGAAGAGGGATCTTATATTCCCAGCAGATTTCCTCGATCGTCCGCGAGACAAACGCCCTCAATTCATCCTCACTGAGTTTATCCTTGACCGACAAGAAATCGGTGCGGGTGATGAGAAACTGCTGGATTTTGGATCTTAGCTCTTCCATAGCTTATAAAATTCTCCTTCGAAAATAACCAAAAATCAAGAGACAATGACCAAATAATAACCAATCTCCAAATTATCAATAACCAAACTCACATCCTTACCCCTCCTGCCTGTTGGAAATTGAATATTGGTGTTTGAGATTTATTTGGTTATTGTATCTTGGTGATTGGTCATTAGTCCTTAAAGCCCTATCTGATTCCAGAGTCCGATGATTTTATCAATCCAACCGAACCGGTCAAAATCGATATAACAGACATAAAGCGCCAGAAGAATGATAAGACTTAAACCCACCTTCGAGATGGCCTCATCGACCTTGACCGGCAAGGCCCGGCCCCGCAGCCTCTCAACTCCCAGCAAAACCAAATGGCCGCCATCCAAAACCGGGAAAGGGAGAACATTGAAGATGGCCAGACTCGCTGAGATCACTCCCACGATATATAAAAGATAAGAGAAACCCAGATCAGAGGCCTTCTGGATGATAAAGAAAATCCCTACGGGCCCCGTGATCGCCTGTTTCGGTGAGAGCGCGCCGGTCATCATATGCCAAATAGCCTTGTACGTCGTGACCGTGATTTCCGCAAGATTACCAAAGGAGCGGACCAAAGATTCCACAAGGCCGTATTTTAAAACAACGATCTCCTCTTCTGGAATAATACCCACCCGCCGTGCCTTGACCTTCTGTCCGAAAATGTTCTTGGTGACCTCCTGTTTGGGGGTTATGGTCATCTCGCTCTTACTGCCATCCCGTAAAATCACAAAATTTAATTGAGGGCTCTTGGACCCGGAGATATAGCCTTGAACATCTTCCCAACTTTCAATGTCCTTGGCATCAATCCGGAGGATCACATCCCCTTTTTGTAAGCCTGCCTGTTGGGCAGGATAACCCTCCAGGATACGTCCGACCTTGGGAGACAGGGTTGGATATCCCATGACAAAAACCGCCCACAGGCAAAGAAACGCCAAAATATAATTGACCACCGGACCCATCAAGACAATCAACGCACGCTGGCCGGGAGGATGGGAATAATACTCTTCGGGTTTTCCTTGGTGAGCCGAACGCTCATCGCCGGCCATCTTGACATAACCGCCTAGGGGAATCGCGCAAATCATAAATTCGGTTCCCTGATGAACAAAGGAGAAAAACCTCGGCCCAAAGCCCAGGGAAAACCTTTCCACTTTCACCCCCAGCCGTTTGGCCGTGATGAAATGCCCCCATTCATGGACAATGATTAAAACGCTCAAAACCGCAATAAAAGTAAGAAAACTCATCTTTGACTCCGCCTTTTAAACAGACTCTATAACTCTCCTCGCCTCTCCTCGGGCCCACCCGTCCGAAGCCAGGATGTCTTTGAGTCGAGGATTAACTATCATTTTATGCTTTAAGACGATTTTTTCAATCACTTTATAGATTTTCGAGAACGTCAGCCGACCATTCAAAAATGCCTCAACCGCCTCCTCATCCGCTGCATTAAGAACACAAGGGAGACTCCCCCCTTTTTGGGCAACCTCAAAACACAGATCCAACGCCGGAAACTTCTTTCGATCCGGCCGGCGGAAGGTTAATTTCCCCAACCGAAAAAAATTCATTTTGGCAAGACCGGAAGGGTGACGACGCGGATAGGTCAGGGCATACTGAATCGGCAACCGCATATCGGTTATCCCCATCTGGGCTAAGATCGCCCCATCTGGAAATTCCACCATGGAATGAATCACCGCCTCTTGATGGATAACGACTTCAATGCGGTCAGGCTCCACCCCAAATAATCTCTGCGCTTCAATGGCCTCGAGACCTTTATTCATCAAGGTGGCCGAATCCACGGTGATCTTTCTGCCCATCTTCCAGCGAGGATGCTTTAAAATCTCTTTTACGGTCAAATCATGAAAGCGGCTTTGGGGCACGCTCTGAAGCGGCCCCCCGGAGGCGGTCAGATAGATCTTTTTAAGGTCATTGCTGTTTCGGCCCTCCAGGCATTGAAAAATCGCGCTTTGCTCGCTGTCGATGGGGATAATCTTGGCATGGTGCTTTCGGGCCTGTGTCATGATGATATCCCCGGCCATGACCAACGCCTCTTTGTTGGCCGGGGCAACGGTCTTTCCCAGCCGCACTGCCTGTAAAAAAGGGCCCAGCGCCCTGGCTCCGCCCATCCCTATGACCACGATATCCACCTCCGGATCGCTGACCACGCGATGGATCTCAGAGGCGACATCCAGGATTGTGGTCTTTCGTGAGATCAGATGCCGTTTTAGATAGCCGATCCCCGAGGCTTTGACCGCCACGTACCGCGGAGAGAATCTTTCCGCCTGTTCTTGAATAAGCTTAAGATTATTATACGCGGTCAATCCCACCACCTTGAATTGACGGGGGAAGCGTTCAATCACCTTCAAGGTATTGATGCCGATCGAACCCGTTGAACCTAATATGACAATATTCTTAATCCTCATAAATAAATTCTAACGGCAAGTACGACTTTTCGTCCATTGGTTATCGGTTGCGCAACTCGAATCGTTTATCGTTTTACGGAAATCGTTTAAAACACGAAAAACGAACAACGTACCACGTTTCCAGCTCCGCAACCGTTTAACCTTTGACGTAAAACAGTTGAAATTTCGGATTTTTGGTCTCTATCAAAGCGTATTCAACGCCGCGCTCATATAAAGATAGAATGCCGGCGCACAGAAAAGCAGACTGTCAATCACATCCAGGATGCCCCCCATGCCCGGCAGAAGCTTCCCGGAGTCTTTCATTTGACAGTCCCTT
Organism: uncultured Planctomycetales bacterium; assembly: GCA_964620805.1. Classification (GTDB taxonomy): domain Bacteria; phylum Omnitrophota; class Gorgyraeia; order Zapsychrales; family JAHFFX01; genus CAZUJQ01. The sequence continues at coordinate 38,294 of CAZUJQ010000007.1, forward strand.
TTAATAAGCGATTCCGACAAATCTCCCAGCTGGCCGATCCCGCTGAAGAAGGCCCCCATCAAGGCCACATGCCCCAGGGAAAAATCCAATTCCACGGGTAAAAGACCCCGGGACAAGACCGCCGCTGCGATGCTAAAGACAAAACTTCCCACACTCCCTTCAATGGACTTATTAGGGCTGATGCGGGGGAGCAAGGGATGCCTTCCCAGCCGGCTTCCCACGAGCAAGGCCCCGATGTCCCCGCATTTTGTGACCAGGACAATGAACGCCAACAATTGGGGACCCTGAAAACCCGGCAGCATTCTGATTTTAACCAAAAAACTGAAAAACCACGCCACATATAACACTCCGAATAAAGTGGTGGCTATCCCCACAATGGCATTGCTATTGTCCTTTCGGGCGAACTGCAAAAGAAGGATTAGAAGAAACGCGGCCACAATGAACAAAAGCTCCCAGTTACGAGTCAATTCAAAGCGGGTATAAATTGAGGCGGGAATCATGGCCCCGATAAAAATTCCCACATAACTGTAAATCGGGATCCCTTTCTTTTTGACCATATAGAAAAATTCATAAAGCCCGCCGATCGTTAAGGCCATAATGAAAATGATAAAAAACCAACTATTGATAATGGCATAGGTGGTCAAAACGATCATCACCGCAGAAGTTAAGAGACGTTCTTTGGACATATCTATAGCCCCCCGTAACGCCTCTGTCGGTTTTGGAAATCCGACAAGGCCCTCTCAAATTCTTCTGTATCAAACTCCGGCCAGAGCTTATCCGTGAAATAAAATTCGGCATAAGACGACTGCCAAAGCAGAAAATTGCTGATTCGCTTCTCGCCCGAGGTGCGGATCAACAAATCCGGATCCGGCAGTCCCGCGGTATAAAGCGATTGGCTTAAGAGTCTCTCATCGATCTCGCTGATTTTAAGGGTGCTTTGCTTAATAGCGGCTGCAATCCTCTTAACGGCCTCTATGATCTCCAATCGTCCCCCGTAATTAAAGGCCAGATTGAGAACCATCTCCTTATTATCTTTTGTTAATTGGGTGGCGAAATGGATGGCTTTCCTTACCGCTGGAGGGATACCTTCCTTTTTCCCGATAAACTGCAAACGGATGCCATTTTGACTTAAAGTCTTGATCTTTTTGTTGAGCACAGCGATCAGCATCCGCATGAGCATGGAGACTTCCCGGGGAGGTCGGTTCCAATTCTCCGTTGAGAAGGTATACAGGGTCAAGACCCTGATCCCTTTCTGACGGGCAAGACGGACAATCTCTTCCACCCTTTTGATTCCTTCCATATGCCCGCGGGTCCGGGAAAGATGCCTTTTCTGGGCCCACCGGCCATTGCCATCCATGATGATAGCGACGTGTTGGGGGAAATTACTCTTGTCCATTTCAAATAAAATGGGGGATCACGATCCCCCATTCTTGAAGTCCTGTTGCCTCGAAATCTTAAAAAATCTGCAGATAATGACAGCGGCTCATTTTTGCATAAGGTCAGTTAATTTGTAGGAGCAGGCTGCGGCGAACCAACCTGAACTCTTAATTCTTCAATCTTGGTTTCTAAAGCTTCCTTGGCTTTGATCGCGCTCTCCAGGTGGGATCGCAAATCAGAATTTGTCTTCTGCCCCTCCTCCAGGATCGTCTGAACGCTTTGAATCTTGTCGCGTGCCGCGGCCAATTCGGATTCCAAGGAGCCGATCTTTGTGTTCGCTTTATTGAGATTCTCTTCCGCAACCATGCGTTGGTAGCGTTCCCGATCTAAATTCTGCTGGAGCTTATTGAGGTTCTTTTGGGCATTGATAGACATCAAGCCCGCGATGGCCATAAGAACGATGGCCACAATGAGAATCTTCTCCTTGGTTTTTTCTTTCACTTTTCCCCTCCGTGTAGTAAAGTCCACCCTTTAAACTCCTCTTTCCCCTTGAATTTATTTTTATTTAGGCCCCTCTGCGGATATACTGGAATCAGAAGAGGAACTCCGGGGGGCTTCAAGATTCTTTCGGATGATGATTTTTTCTTCTTCCTGAGGGGTAATTCTTGTCTTGCTGACTTTCGGCAGAATGGCGATCTCAACCCGGCGGTTTTTCCTGCGGCCTTGCGCGGTGTCATTCGTATCAAGGGGATGGTATTCCCCAAAGCCTGTGGCGGACAGCCGTTGCGGCTCAATACCTTGTGAGTCGATGAGATAATGCAGGACACTTAGGGCCCGGGCCGCGGATAATTCCCAATTGGATCTCCATCCTGAATATTTGATGGGGACATTGTCGGTATGCCCTTCGATACCAATCGCCAGATCCTTGACCGTTGTTTTTAAGATAGAAGAGATCTTGTTTAAAGTATCCAAGGCCTCTGAGCGGAGTTTATCTTTGCCAGAATCGAAAAGAACCTCTGCGACAAAAGTGATGACCAGCCCCCGTTCCAGCATTTCCACCTTGACCTGGTTTTGGGCTATTTCATCTTTAAGCCGATCCTCCAGCTGGGCCTTGGCCCTTTCCAACTCGTCCAACTCGCTTCTTAATCGAGAAATATCCTCCTCGGATGCGGGCTTGCGGACCCGCCCAAGAGACGCACATCCACTAAGAAAAATATTTAATGATAATATCAAGAATAATATCAAAAGCTTTCTACGATTCACTCTCAATGCCTCCTTCTTATATATTTTTATAAATCATTAATTTTAGAAATTGACGATGGTACCAAACTTAACATAGCGAAAAGTCAAAGTCAAGGACTTTCACGGACAATCACGGGACAATCATTTCCTCTCTTTTGGAACCAATCGAGATGTATTTAATACGAACCTCCAGGATCTCCTGTAGCCTTTTGATATAACGCCTGGCCTTTAGCGGCAATTTTTTAAAATCACGAATTCCGCTGATCGGAGTCCTCCAGCCATCCAGCTCCTCGTAAACCGGCTGGGCTTTGCTGAGAATCTCAAAATCCAAGGGGAAATCCTTGTAGGTTTGACCGCGATAGCGATAGGCGGTGGCGATCTTAATCTTCTTTAAGTCATCCAAAACATCGAGCTTCATGATGGCCAGCTCGGATATGCCGTTGATAATGACGGAATAGCGCACCAAAACGCTGTCGAACCATCCGCACCGACGGGGCCGGCCGGTGGTGGCCCCGAATTCTCTTCCCTTATTTCGAATCTCCTCTTTTAAGGGTGTGGAGAATTCTGTGGGGAAGGGCCCCTCTCCCACGCGCGTCGTATAGGCCTTGACCACCGCAATGGCTTTATCGATCTTTGTAGGGGCAACCCCGCTTCCAGTGCAGACCCCTCCCCCGATCGAGTTGGAAGAGGTGACAAAAGGATACGTGCCAAAGTCGATATCCAGAAAGGTCCCCTGGGCCCCTTCAAACAGGAGGGATCGTTTTTTGTCGATGGCTTCATTTAAGAACAAGGCCGTATCACAGATGTAGCTTCTGAGTCTGCGGCCATAACCGAGATACTCCCGATAAATCTCCTCGAAGGAAAAGCCCTTCGCGTGGAAGACCTTGGTAAAGATCTCGTTTTTTTCTGCCAAGTTATCCTCCAATTTCGCCTGCAAAACCCGGGGATTTAAAAGATCGATCATCCGGATGCCGCAGCGGGTCACTTTGTCGGAATAGCACGGGCCGATCCCCCGGCCGGTGGTTCCGATTTTGTGTTTCCTTTTGGACTCCCGTAAGGAATCCAAAATCCGGTGATAAGGCATGACCACATGGGCCAAGGCCGATATCTTAAAACGGCCCGGTGTCATGGGAATTCTTTTACTTTTAAGATTTTCGATCTCTCCCAAGAGGGCCTTGGGATCGATCACGGTTCCATTGGCAATCACACAGGTTTTATCCTTATGCAAAATGGCGGAAGGCACCAAATGAAAAATGTACTCTTCTTGATCGACCACGACCGTGTGGCCGGCGTTATTGCCTCCTTGATACCGGACCGTAATGTCCGCGTCTTGGGACAAGATGTCAATCAGCTTCCCCTTGCCTTCATCGCCCCACTGGGCTCCCACGACGACGATATTCATAGGAATTTTTGCTGGAATGGGCGCCCCCCTTTTTGTCTTGCCTGCCTGCGGCAGGCGACAGCAAGACGCGGGGACGCCCCATAAATAAACCTCAAAAAAACGTATAAATCAATCCCAACCCCACGGCGAACAAAGCCGCGGAACAGATGATCTTGCAAAAAGCCATGTGCTCTCTAAGAAAGGATTTGCACATCTGAGAACGGATCATCCACATCATCAAAGCCCATGCCCCTAAGAGCGGAAAAACAAATCCCAAACTATAAACCAGCAACCCAAAACCCGCTTGCAGAAATCGTCCCCGGCCAATATGGGCATAAAGAAGCGTCGTAATATAACCCGGCTGCGGACAGACCGATCCCAAAAACCCCATGAAGATCCCCCCAAAAAACATGAGAAAAGACCACCGCTTTTTCTCCCAAGGACTCTGGGCTTTTATATTCTCAGGAGATTCAACCCCCTGGGAGGCGCTTTGGATAGCTGCGGGCCAGGCGATTTTGAACGCCTCGACAGAATGCGTCTTTTTATACACCCACCAGTCCCGCATATGGAATCCGGCCAGAACGATGGCCACCGCTCCCATCAGAAGATAAATCATACGGCCCATAAAAAAGAACGCCGAAGAGCTCCGGAATCCCTCGAAAAGTCCGGCCGTCATAAAAAATTTTGTCAAAAAAAGAGCGGCAACAAAAAAGCCGGCTTTCCTCAGGACTGGTCTTAAATGCCCGAAGGCCAACAACCCCATGACAAACACAACCACAATCGTCAGCCCGCAGGGATTCACGCTATCCGTCAAACCGCCGATTGTGAAAGGAAAGAGGCTCAAGGCATGCCATCTTAAGGGTATTAAAGTTATAACCTTCATTCTCTGCTTCTTTTTGAAACTCGCGCGCGGTCAGACCTTAATCAGCTTCACAAAAAGGATATCTTTTTTCTTGCGCAGCTTTTCCAGGACAGAATCCGGCACCTCGCTGTCCACATTCACCACACTGATCACGAGCCCTCCCTGGGTCTCCCGGCCAAAGCTGATTGAGCCAATGTTGATGTTGCCTTCGGCCAAAGTGGTCCCTACCGCCCCGACGATTCCGGGACGGTCGTTGTTATTGATGAAGAGCATATACCCGTCAGGTGTCGCCTCCACGTAAATAGCGTTGATCTTGACGATCCGGGGTTTGTTGTTGGCGGTCAGGGTCCCCCACAAGGAAAACGTCTCTTTATCGGTCGTGATATGGGCATCCACAAGGTTAACGAACTCCTCTTCTTTGGTGGATTGGATCTCCTGGACATTGATCGCCCGCTGCCCGGCGAGATCAATGGCATTGATGGGATTGACGGTCTCTTCTCCCAAGATCGGAGATAACAAGCCATAGACAAAGGCCATGGTGATCGGGGCGACCTTGTAATTGGTCACGACCCCGTTGTAGGTGATCTTGACTTCTTTGATCCGGCCTTTGACCAGCTGGCCGGCGAACTTGCCCATCCGTTCCGTCAGGTTCATATAAGGCTGAAGGACTTTATAGGCCTCGGGACTGATCGAAGGAAAATTGGCGGCGTTCACGATCCCCTTTCCTAAGAGGGCATCCCGGATGGACTCGGCAATCTCGATCGCCACATTGACCTGCGCCTCGGAGGTGGACGCGCCCAAATGAGGCGTGACCACGCAATGCTCCAGCTTAAAAAGGGGAGAATTAAAATCCGGAGGCTCTTTTTCGTAGACGTCCAAGGCGGCGCCGGCGATGCGTTTGGTCTGCAGGGCCTCAACCAGGGCGGCTTCATCGATGATCCCTCCCCGGGCGCAGTTAATCAGCCGGGCGGTCGGTTTCATCAAAGCAAACTCTTTATGCGAGATGATATTCTTGGTCTCGGCGCTTTTGGGGATGTGGATGGTAATATAATCCGAGGTCATTAAAAGTTCCTCCAACTCCACGATCTCGACGCCGAGTTTGCTCGCGATCTCCATGGACAAAAAGGGATCGTACGCGATCACCTTCATGCCGAAGGCCTTACTCATCTTGGCAACGGTCGATCCGATGCGCCCCAGCCCAATGATCCCTAAAACCTTTCCGTACAATTCGACACCCTCAAACCTGGAACGCTCCCATTTTCCTTGCTTGAGGGAGGCAGAGGCCTGCGGGATATTCCGGGAGAGCGCGAGGATCAAACTCATCGTGTGCTCGGCGGTCGAGGTCGTATTTCCTCCGGGCGTGTTCATGGCCACAATGCCCTTGCGCGTGGCCGCTTCCAGGTCCACATTGTCCATCCCTACCCCCGCGCGGCCGATGACCTTCAGTTTCTCGGCGGCCTCAATCACAGCGGGAGTGACCTGGGTGGAGCTGCGGACGATCAACGCATCGTAATCTTTGATGACTTTCTTCAACTCTTCGGGCTTGAGGCCATACAGACAATCCACCTGAAAGCCGTCGACTCCCTGAAGGATGTCAATCCCCTCTTGCGCGAGTTTGTCGGTGATGAGAATCTTCATCTTGATCTCCTAAAATACTTTCTTTAATAATCCCGGTTAATCCACATGAAAACCTATTCTGCGTTGCGGAGGTATCACATTTTGTGATACCAAAAGATCCACCTCTTCAGATATCTGATAAATCCTAATCAGGCCTCTATCTCATGAAGTAAAGTAACCTTGACCAGCTTACCAGCCGCCTCCTCAAGCCGTCTATCAGCCGTGACAAGTTCCGTTTTAAGATCATTTGCTATGGCAAGGTAAACACTGTCGTAAAAAGTAAGCTTACTACGGTGCGCAAACTGCACGGCGTGATGTAAAAGGCGTTCCGTAGGGCCGATCAACTCAAGCTGAATGTGCAAGAGATAACTCAAAGCTTGCTGGATATCAGAAGGGTCAAAGTCTCGTTTAAAGCGCAGCGTGTTACCCACTTCATACAGCAAAAGGTCGGGAGCAACAAAAAGAATCTCTCCAGCTAAATGGCGTTCTCGCAACAAGAGAGCCCGATCAGTATCGGATTCCTGGAGAAACCATTTCAAAACAACCGAAGCGTCTATAACGGCAATCATCGAGCTTGGCGAATTTTCCGCAGCACAGTGAGACTCTCAAAGTCCTTCTCCGGCTTACCACAGCGTTTGCGCAGTTCATCCATCTGGCGAGCAGCCCTGCGCATTGCATCACGGTCTCTTAGCCGAGCTTCTAGGATTTCCATGGTACTCATCTGGGAAGAGATCATAATCGTTTACCTCCTTTGAAAGCTGAGCATGGCTAGGCCATGCCGGTCAATCCTTCGATTCAATACATCCATTATCCCTATTTTTTATTTAGGCAATTGTCTCCATTTATTCGAGGCATCGGGGTGTTTTTCTTGTCGGGCCTCATCCTGAGCGGAGCCCCTCGCAAGAGCGAGGGGCGGAGTCGAAGGA
>CAZUJQ010000008.1:0-42026 GCA_964620805.1 uncultured Planctomycetales bacterium
TAGAATATTAACTAAGTGAGGAATCCTATGGAATTCTCGGGTTTCAAAATCATTGGTGTAGACAAAGAGGCTATCGAAAAAGACAATTCCTTTGAACACGCCTATAAATACCCCTACATCCTTTCTGGAAAACCGGATGATTTATGGATCAAATTTTTTCATAGCATTTATCGGCTTCACAGCTATGATAAGAAAAGACAATACACGATCATTGATAAGAATATCATTGCCATCATTTCTTCCGAAGACAATCGCCGGCAATTCCTGGAATTCATGAAGGATGTTGTCAATTCTGCCAATCAGAAGTATCAAGAGCTTTTGCTGGCCAAAGAGGAAGAAAAACGCAAGGAAGAAGCCAAAAGGAAAAAAGAAAGAGAAAAAATCCAGGAAATGCGGGAAGAATCGAGCCAGCTCAATTTTTAGGGATTTCTATTGTGGCCAGATTCAAACTGTGGTCCATCTCCAGATGCCCCTCTTTTTCTATTTCGACAAAAGCCCCAGTGGACAAATTGCGGCACTGAATTTCAAGAGAATAGGATCCTTTTTCCATGTGCGGTAAGGGAAGCCAGAAATGTTCTTTTTGATAATCTCCTGGATTCCATACCCCGGTTGGATAAACTCCGTAGCCGATCATATGTTGGTATTGCAAAAGAATTTGGTTGTCTTTTTTAAGTTGAAACACTACGACGTAATGATGGGATGTTTTTTGGACGGCTTGCCACAAAAAAGTTATGGGAATTAAAAGCTCATTTTTATTTTTTCGAATGGGATTCTCTACTTGATACAAAACAAGGCGGATCGTTTGATCAATCAGAATGTTTGCCCAGGGCCCTATATCAGAAGACAAGATGGGGAATCTCTCGATTAACGGGGTCCCCTGAAAAGGGTCTTTCTTGAACAGCACAGTATCTCCCGCTGCCTTCTCCACCCGCCAAGGCTCACGGAAAAAATCCTGAACCCGCGTATAGAAGATCTCAGGGTTATTCTTCAAATCATGCAAAATCCAGCGGTCTTTAAAGTCAATGAGGGCGTAAGAGACCTTTCTGGGCAAAAGAAAGCTTTGGGAAGAGTATAAGGGAGTCTTATGTATTTTTTCTTTCTGTTGAAAAAAAACACTAAAGATTTTATGGAAGGAAAATAATTCTTTTCTGCGGGAAAGCTCCGGCAAAAAAGAAAATGTGGCCACGACACCCGCATCCTGCGGGATGGCTTTTACTAGCGACCACCGGTACGCCGTTAAATAATCATGATGAACCGTGATGTCTCTTTTAAAATCCTGGGCATGAGAAAAGAAATTGAAAATCGACAGGAGGCTTAAGGTAAAAAGGGCTGTTTTGAAAACTGTCGGATATTTACTAACCTTCCCTAAAGTTTCGACCGTTGCCAGGAATATAAACGGGGCCATGGTGACGGCATAATGGAACATGATCGAATGTTCCGGGGCAGACGCGGACAGAAGGTGCTGGAGAAGAATCGGTGACATGAAAAAGAGGATCTGGCCGCTCAACAGGGCCGGTATTAAAAAAGGGCCAAAGAGTTCACCGATGAATTTAATATTGCGGGCGTCAAAGATCATGGAGAACGTCTGCTGGGGATTAAAGATGACAGAGTGGAAAATCTCCGGCACGGTTTGCCCCAGATGTTGATAACGGACAACAAAAGGATGAACCTCGGTTCCCCGGAAATAAGGAATCATAAAGAAGACCGTGAGAACAAACCAGAGACTTCCCAAGATGAGGGGAAAGACACCCCATCGAATCTTGTTTTCTGTTTTGGGAAAAAAGGCATACAGGCCAAAAGCGATAACTACCAAGGACATATTTTCCTTAACAAGCATGGTTAAAACAGCCCATACCATAAATGGCAAGAACCGTTTCGTTTTAAACGAATAATACATCCCCAAAAGAAATACCGGACTTAAAGTCTCGGGATTAAAGTCATACAAAATCCCGAAAACGTTTGGGGGAAAAGTGAGATAAAGGACCATAAAGATAAAAGCAGAAAGCCATCCTAAATCTCTTTTGGACATCTTGTAAAATAGAAAACCACTGCTGACAAAAGCAAGAATCTTTACGATCTCCAAAGTTAAAGGATGGGGGAGAAGAGCAAAGACAGGGAGAATTAAAAAGGAGATTAAGTAAGCGTGGTCACCCAGGAAATTGACACCGACCAAGGAAACGTCGAGAGAACCCTGCTTAAGATTCCATAGGGCCTGAGTAAAGAAGGCCAAATCCCAGTCTTGGGTACCAAAATGCACATATTTAAAAATTACAGCATAGGAAAGGAGAATCCCTATAAAAAGACAGCTTAAGATCCCGATACAATCGTTGGAAATTAAAAACAGTTTTTGTCTAGGATCGCTATTTTCTTTGTGTAAGATATTTTGATTCACGAGATCAATTATACTGAAAGCCAAGAGGAAAGGAACCAAATTTTAGGCTAACAATGGATATGATCCCTTCCTTGCTAAAACTGGCCATCATAACTTTGATGGGTTTCCTGCTGGTTAAAATGACGACCTTTGGCTGGCGGCCTTCTTTAAAAGGATTCCCAGCATTATCCACAGAACAAAGACAAATAGCCGAGAATTTAAAGACTCATATCAAGGTCCTAGCCGAAGATATCGGATGGCGCAATTACGAGACGTATGAAAATTTGGATAAGACAGCCCAGTATATTTTTAGAAGTTTTGAAACCCTCGGGTATCAGACAAAATCTCTATCTTACCATTGGAATGGCCGGGTTTTCAAAAACATCGTTGCCGAAAAATCCAATTCCTCGTCTTTGGAGGAGAGCGTCATTATCGGCGCGCATTACGATTCCTGCTTTAATCCCGGCGCCGATGATAATGCCAGCGGGATAGCGGGTTTATTAGAGCTGGCCAGACTTCTCAACGGAGTTCCCCTCAAAACGCCATTACGGTTTGTTGCTTTCGTTAACGAAGAACCACCTTTTTTCATGACAGAGGCCATGGGAAGCCGTATTTTTGTCCGAGCCATTCAAAAGGAAAAACAAAAGATTAAAGCTGCTATCATTCTGGAGATGATTGGTTATTATTCGGACAAAGACCATTCTCAGCGCTATCTTCCTTTGCTGGGGCCTTTTTACCCTCACCGCGCCAATTTCATTGCGGTTGTCGGAAATTTTCCTTCCAGAAAAATTGTCAAACGGATTGTCCAAGGTTTCAAGAAAGGATCGTCCTTTCCTATAGAATGGATCGTGGCCCCGGGTTTTATCCCGGGGATTAATTTTTCCGACCACTGGTCTTTTTGGAAAGAGGGTCTTCCGGCCGTCATGATCACCGATACGGCGTATCTCAGGAATCCTCATTATCATCGAACCACAGATTTCCCCTCGACACTAGATTATGAAAGAATGGCAGTCATGCTTTTGGGATTGAAAGAATCTCTCACCCAATTCTTGAATTACGAGGAGCCCCTATTCTCCTTCGCAAAAGAAATGTCACATTTCTTTTGCTTCGGAGGAATCCTGAGAATCAAGGGAGGCCTTTAAGAAAATCACCTTTAAGAAAATCACTTGAAAAAAACCCAAAAGCATAAGAAAATAGGATTCGTTTTAATTTCTAACTTGAGTTTGGCAAATTTTCGAATTTGTCGTCGGAAAAGTCTCTCGGATCGCAAAAACAGGTTTTCGATACCACAAAATTGCTTTCTCGACGAGAACTACCTGAAAATACGGCCCAAAAGCCCGAAAAAGTGCCAAACTCAAGTTTCTAAATTAATTTCTAAATTATCTCTTGAGCACAAAGAGAATGTGTACTAACATTTAAACCATTCCTTAAAAGAAAAGAGGAGCAATGAATAAGCCTTTACATACTCACCGGACCTTGACCCTTTCTCTTGTGACCATATTTTTCCTTTTGGCAGCTATCCCCCACGCCATTTCTGATGACAGAGAAGAGAAAAAACAAAAAGAATTGGAAGCCTTGCAGGAGCGCTTTCAATGGTGGCCCACCGATGCGACACCCGGCCCTCAAAAAGATGCCGCGCGGGGAGGCTACTGGTGGTGGCCCAAGGTCCCGGGAGAGATCCGCCCGTGGGGAAACAGGGGTTACATTTATGTCCACAAAATAATTTTTGATTACAAGGCCGAGGAGCTACCTTTGGCCCAACCTCATGAGCTGCGTCCTTCGCTGTTGATTAAGAGGATTCTTAAGAATGTGAAGGTTTATTTTGATTTCAACAAATCCGATTTGCGGGAAGATGCCATCGCAATCTTAAACAAGGCCGTAGGGACTTTGCGCAGAAATCCGGAATCCAGCATTTTGATCACCGGAAATGCGGATGTCAGAGGTTCGGAGTCTTACAATCTGAAACTCGGCAGGCAAAGGGCCGAGTCCGTGAAGGCTTTCATGCTGGAGCAGGATATCCCCGAAGAGAGGATCAAAATCGTCAGCCGCGGGAAATTGGATGCTGTGGCGCCCCTCTCGGATTTGGTCGGAATGCAGAAAGACAGAAACGCCCAATTTATGATTGCGGAAGTGGAAGAGGTGATGATCCCACAGCCGGAAGAGTTACCTTTGGAAAATGTCACACCGCTGGAGGAAGGCAAGTATCTTCTGGAAGGGGAGGAACAGCTTGAATCCGAAGTGAGGGTGGCCACGCGGGAATACACCATTCAGAAAAATGATTCTTTATGGAGCATTGCCCAGAAGGAGCTGGGCGGCGGCCATCGTTGGAAGTATATCTATGAATTGAATAAAGATAAAATCAAAGATCCCAACCGACTTAAAGCCGGTCAGGTCATTATCTTGCCCGTCGAGTAATCCCTAAAAAGATAGAGCAACATCATAAGAACTAAGGATGCAAAGGAGGTGTTCAAAGAAAATGAAAGCACTCGTGTCCATCTTTATGATTATAGGATTTTTGTCTCTCTTGGGCTGTCAGCCTAAAACTGAGCCGGAAAGAAATGCCCTTGAATCCGCCGAGTTCTTTAAGGATATCAATGCCCTGCCGGTTCAGGAGGCTCAAGAGACCCAAGAAAGTCAGGGGCACTCTCCAGATGAAATGCAAGCCTCCCCGGAAAACCCTCAATCGGGTTTTGAAGATCAGTCGGCCATGCCTTCCGCTTCTGAGAAGCCTTCCATCCAGGACATTCAGTCCGCTTTAAAAAATGCCAGTCTTTATGAAGGGAAGATCGATGGCCTTATGGGGCCGAAGACGAGAAAAGCCATTGAAGATTTCCAAGAGCAGAATGGCCTAAACGTCGATGGCAAGGTGGGACCCAAAACGTGGACCAAACTTAAGCCCTATTTTGAATCTCCTTCCCAAGACAATTCTACGAGCGGAGAAATGGCGGCCTCCCAGCAGGCAGGGGCCTCCGCAGAGTCCACGGGAATAGGGGATTAGCATCTCACAATCGTGTGCGACTTTTTAACCGAATGAGAATCTGACTTAGAACGCGACCTTTTTCACAAGTCTTCCTTAAAACAAGGGACAGAAGCCTTCCCAAGGTTTCTGTCCCTGTTTCTTTGTGCGTGATCACCCGGTGAATTCCTTGATGAATGACAAAGTTGAAAAAAGCCTAAAATTCTCCTTTAAAGACGGGCTTTTTGCCAGCGGCATGGCTGGCTTTACGCAGGATTATCTCACGCCGTTCTTGCTTGTTCTGGGTGGCAAGCGCCAGGCACGTCGGCATTTTGAACGCGATCCCCAATCTGGTCTCAGCGGTATTCCAGCTCAAGAGCGCTGATGTCACAGAAAAGATGGGATCCCGAAAACGCACGATTAACACTTTTGTTTTTTTGCAAGCGGTGATGCTGGTTCCTATTGCGCTTTTGGCCTTGTTTAAAGGAGGTTCGCCGATCTCGTTGATCGTGTTGGTCACGTTGTTCAACGCCTTTGGGGCCTTTGCCACACCGGCCTGGGCCAGCCTCATGGCGGATTTGGTGCCGGGAAACAAAAGGGGACAATATTTTGGCTGGAGGAACAAAGTTCTGGGATTTGTGCTTGTCGCGGCGAGTTTTATTGCCGGCCTTATCCTCCATCAGATGAAAAAATTCAACGTGTTTCTCGGCTTTTTCCTCGTCTTTATTCTCGCCTTTTTGTTCCGTCTTTTTTCCTGGCATTTCTTAAGGAAGATGCATGAACCTCCTCTTAGCCACGATAACAAAGACCACTTCACCTTATTTCAGTTCCTGGCCAGAATTAAAGAAAGCAATTTTGCCCGGTTTGTGGTCTTTGTTTCGGCTATGAATTTTTCGGTCAATCTGGCCTCGCCTTATTTTGCGGTTTTGATGCTTAGAGACTTGCATTTTAGCTATCTTTTGTATACGCTAATTAATATCACAGCCCACTTCACGGTTTATTTGATGATGGGCCGTTGGGGAAAACACGCGGATAAAGTGGGGAATCTTAAAGTGATGAGGGTGACCGCTCCCCTCATTGCCATCCTTCCTTTATTATGGGTGATTCATCGAAATCCAATCTACCTTATCTTGGTTCAGATTGTTTCCGGATTCGCCTGGTCGGGTTTTAACCTGTGCGCGTCGAATTTTATCTATGATGCCGTGAGCCCTCAGAAAAGGACCCGTTGCGTGGCTTATTTCAACGTTTTAAATGGACTGGCCCTTTGCACGGGGGCCTTGTTAGGCGGATTTATCGTATGGCACTTGCCACCGCTTCTAGGATACAAAATCTTAACCTTGTTTGTGATTTCTTCAGCCCTTAGGCTTTTGGTCGGCTTATGGCTTTCAGTCAAGCTCAAAGAAGTGCGCAGAGTTGAGAAAGCGAGAAGTGAACAATTGTTTTTCAGTGTGCTCGGGATGCGGCCGTTGGCAGATACGGATTGAACCGACAAGATGTTGATAATTTTATTGTGCCGGTAGGTTTTTTTGGTATATTGGAAACAATATGTATGAACTTTTATTATCCTTTATTCCCATCTTTGTCGCGGTTGATCCCATTGGTCTTCTTCCCCTTTTTATTGCGTTTACGCTCGGCTTAGACAAAAGAGTGAAACGAAAGGTCATTTTTGAGTCTATCCTGACAGCCCTGTGCCTGGCTGTTGGTTTTGTCTTTTTGGGCAAAGCCATTTTTCAACTTTTGGGGATCACCATGGGCGATTTTATGGTGGCCGGAGGGATTATCCTTTTTTGCATTGCCGTCATGGATCTTCTCATCTCGGCAAAACAGCGCTTTGTCCCTTCGGAAGACTTTGGGGTGGTTCCCTTGGGCACGCCCCTTTTGGTAGGCCCGGCGGTTTTGACCACAGCTTTTATCCTGATTGATCAATATGGTCTGGGGATAACATTAATAGCCGTCCTCCTGAATATCCTTTTGGCAGGGGTCATCTTTTTGTTTTCCGATGTCTTGATCAAGCAGGTGGGAGAGGGCGGAGCCAGGGCGCTTTCCAAGGTCATGGCCCTTCTTTTGGCAGCCATTGCGGTCATGATGATCCGCAAGGGGATTTGGGAGATTGTCGGGCTGCCGCGTTAAAGGACATCACCAGAAGAAAGATCACCTATGATTCCAGAGACTTAAAAGCAGATTTCTACGATTAAAACTGATGACTGAATCGCTGCAAACTTTTCTTAAAATCCCTACCTGCTCGCCTCGCTTCGCTCGGCGAAGCGGGCCGGCAGGCAGGTGTGGAATCATTTGAAACTTATAAGAGGAGGCGATTTATGGATCTCCAAGAGCCTTTGAAAAGACCTAAGGAGGAATATAAAGACATTGTGGATACAATCAGTCTCCCCCATTCTCCAGTAGGGATTGATGCGCAGCTGACTCACGCCATTATCATCACCTATCTGCAGCATATCTTATCCAGGCTGGAAAAGTTGGAGAAGGAGTTGGCGGCCCGTTGATTTCTGGTAAATTTTGTATTACAATTTAACCGTAAATACGACGAGGAGATCTTTCATTGGATCAAGCATTTTACAAGGAGTTAGCCGAAAGGAGCCTTAAGGGCGAGATCATCTCGGATGAGAGTTGTCGGACGATTTTAAGTTCATCCCAGATCGAGTTGCTGGCCTTGCTGGACAGCGCTTATCAAGTGCGTAAGAAATTCTGGGGCCGGGAGGTGGCTATCCACATTCTCAACAACGCGCAAAACGGCTTCTGCCCCGAGGACTGCCATTACTGCGCCCAGGCGAAAACAACCCAATCCGCCATCGACGAATATCCTTTGAAAAGTGAAGAGGAGGTCTTATCCGAGGCCAAAAGGGCGTGGGAATCCGGGGCCTTCCGCTACTGCCTGGTCTTTGCTGGCCGCGGGCCTTCCCCGCGCAGGATTGAGATCCTGGCGCGGTGGGTCCGTGAGATTAAAAAAAGATACCCGATTGAGGTTTGCATCTCTGCCGGGCTGATCAATAAAGAAGGGGCGCAGATGCTTAAAGCAGCCGGGCTCGACCGTTTAAATCATAATCTCAATACCTCGCAGCGCCACTACTCTAAAGTTTGCACCACGCACACCTTTCAGGACCGTCTGCAAACCCTGAGATCCGCCCAGGAATCCGGCCTTGAGCTTTGTTCGGGAATCATTGTGGGGATGGGAGAAGAAACAGAAGACGTCATGGAAGTGGCCAAGACGTTACGAGAGCTCCATGTCCGATCGATCCCGGTTAACTTTCTCATTCCGATTCCGGGCCATACCCTATCTAGAATCTCTAACCTTAACCCGGAATATTGCCTTAGGGTTTTATGCCTATTTCGATTTTTAAATCCGGATTCGGAGCTGCGGGTGGCGGGCGGGCGGGAGGGGCATTTGCGCAGCCTCGAGGTGATGGCGCTGTATCCGGCGAATTCCCTTTTTCTGGATGGGTATCTCAATACCAAGGGCTCCTCACGGACGAAAACGTTGCAGATGATCAAAGATGTGGGGTTCACGATCAAATCAGAGCAGTCTTTAGATAAACTTTTAGGACAAGAAGAGGAAACCAAGCCGTCCTTTGCGGTGGATGACCATCCATCGTTTATGAAGACCTTGAAAGAGTTGAGGCCGTATCTTCAAGATCTGGTCTAAGACTGTCATCGATCTTAAGGGAAATTCAATTCATTTACTTGAGTTTGGCAAATTTTCGAATTTGTCGTCGGAAAAGTCTCTCGGATCGCAAAAACAGGTTTTCGATACCACAAAATTGCTTTCTCGACGAGAACTACCTGAAAATACGGCCCAAAAGCCCGAAAAAGTGCCAAACTCAAGTCATTTATTTACGTCACTGTAAGTTGCCGACGTTTCCAAAGTTTCCGAGGTTTCCAATGTTACCTTATTCATTCGACATCTTTGAGGTTGCTTAACGTTACCTTAAGGTTAAACTTCGTTCTTCCCGGGTGTTGTCCGTCGATTAACTTTAGGCAACCTCTAAAAGGTAACCTCGGCAACGTTGGCCACATGGGAAACATTGGCAACTTTATTAAAGTGGAATTAAAGTGGAATTTCGCCTTGTCAAAATAAAACAAAGTGTTATATTGAACTACCAATAAGAAGGAATTGATTCGATGTCCGTTGAGAAACGAAAAATCTGCCGTTTTGAATTGTTGATGGATGCCGGCTTTGGGGCTCAGAAAGCCGGCGACATCCTGATCCGGGCCTTGGCGGGCATGGGAAAATACGTTTATATTGAGCCCATGATTCCCGCCGAGATTAGCCCCCCGCCCCGGACCAAGCCTGCGCTCTCCGGGGTCATTATCCGGGTGGCGGATTTTGACATCACGAATATCGGGAATGACACGGATCTCATTCTGGCCTCGCACGAGATCGTCTTGGACCGCCGACTCGATGATGAAGAGACCAATCCCAACTGCCGTGTCCTTCTCGATATGGGGGATAAAAAGGACAACGAGGACTCCTACGAAAAAATCCTTAAACGGCTGACCCAAATGGGCATTTCGACCTTCCCTTTTGAAATGGCCCCGGAGACCCAGACGATTATCCAGAGCCTGAGCGGCTCCGGAAAAAACATGTATTATCTGGGAATGCTGAGCGCCATTTACAATATACCGCCAGAGCCAGTGATCAAAGAAATCGAGAAGACCTTTGGGAAAAAGCTCAAAGACGAGGCCTTCAATAAAAATCTGAAGATTTTTGAGAACGGGTATAAGTACGCCAAAGACAGTATATTTTTTTCTTATGAAATCACAGGAACCCCCCGCCATACCGAGAAGATCTTGATCGATGGCAATTCTTCCATTAGCATGGGGATCATTGATGCCGGCATCAAGCTTTTCTCCGGCTACCCGATCACCCCGGCCTCGACGATCATGCATACCTTAGCGAAAATTTTCCCTTCTTACGGAGGCCTTGTTCATCAGGCGGAAGATGAGATCGCCGCGGTGGGTGCGGCGATCGGCTCCTATTTCGGAGGAGTGCCCGCCATCACGGCCACCTCGGGCCCGGGGCTTTCCTTGAAGCAAGAATTTATCGGGTTCGCCGCGGCCGCGGAAATCCCCTTGATTGTGATTGACGCCCAGCGCGCCGGGCCTTCCACGGGCATGCCGACCAAAACCGAGCAATCGGATTTGCCGGCGGCGTTATTCGGGAATCACGGGGATAATACCAAGGTCCTTTTGAGCGTGTCCAATGTCATTGACTGTTTCTATGCACCGCACATGGCCAGATATTTGACGGAAAAACTAAAAGTCCCCGTCATCATCCTGAGTGATTTCCAGACCGCTAACAGCTACAAAGTCATCGATAAGCTCAAAACCCTGGAGCTCAATGGCAACGTGGATGACCTGCCGGATTTTGTCTTTGAGCGTTTTCATCTGAACCGTCTGCCGGATTCCATTGAAATGGTGCGGGATAATCAATCCATGCCGGGAACGCCGGATGGCATGCACCGGGTGACGGGCCTCAACACGGACCGGGAAGGCCACGTCAATTATTTTTCCCAGACAAACCAGCGCTCCCACGAGGTGCGTAACGAAAAGCTCCATCATGTTCAACGGGCCTTAAAAAAGCCGGAGATTTTTGGCCCCGAAGAAGGGGAGGTGATGGTCGTGGGATGGGGCTCCACGAGGGGCGCCATCGAAGAGGCGATGATGAACTGCCAGACTCTCGGGATTCCGGCTTCGGGGATGCATTTTCGCATTGTGTATCCTTTGCCTTTGATGATCCGGGACATCTTTCTTAAATTTAAAAAAGTGGTGACCGTGGAAGGGGCTTATGGCGATGAATATAAACCGTCTCCCTTGGCCATGCTTCTTCGCTCCCACACGCTGGTGGATGTCAGACCCCTGATTTCTAAGGCCACGGGCCGTCCTATTCGGCCCAGGGTCATTATGGAAAAAGTAAAGGAGTTGATACTTAAATGAGTGTTCACCTCGAGCATAAAGAATCGGAACCCCTGACGATCAAATCCCTCAATACCGAAAACCCCCGCTGGTGCGTCGGCTGCGGGGACTTCGGTATTCTCATGGGACTCAAACGGTTCATGGTGGATAACCAGTTTATTCCGCATGAGACCGTCAATGTTTCGGGCATCGGGTGTTCGGGACGGACTCCCAACTATATTAATACTTACGGTGTCCATGCCATCCATGGCCGTCCGATCACGGTGGCTCTGGGATTGGCCTTGGCGCGGAGCGATCTGAATATCTTTATTGAATCGGGCGACGGCGATGCCCTGAGTATCGGCGGCAATCACTTGATTCACGGGATCAACAAAAATTTCAATTGTGTCTTTTTGCTTTTCGATAACGAACTCTACGCCCTGACAAAGGCCCAGACGTCTCCCACCACCAGAAAAGGCCACCCAACGTATACCCAGCCGCGCGGCACCTATCTGGATCCTCTAAATCCAATCGCTTTGGTTTTAGGCATCGGAGCCTCCTTTGTGGCTTCTACCACAGACTGGATGCCCGATCATTTGGCGAGCACGATGTCAGCGGCCTTTAAGCATAAAGGTTTTTCCTTCGTGCATATCTCCCAGCGGTGCCCCCATTATGACGCCGAGGCCTTTGATTACAAAACGACCGGATGGTTTTCTTTTTTGACTCATGAAAATGGCATTCCGCCGGACAAACGCCTGGCGGATAAAACCGAGGTCATCGTGCATGACCCGATGAATTTGGAGATGGCCTTTAAATACGCTGCCAGCCCCCGCCGGCATTTCGGGCTTTTTTATTGCGATCCCAATAAACCTTGTTATGATGAGATCCTCCGCTGGGAGCGGGATAAAGCGGAGAAGAAACCCCGTTCAAAGCTCCTCGACCATTTTCAAATCTAATCATGGAAAATCTTGTGATCATCGGATCAGGCCCTGCCGCACACACGGCAGCAATTTACGCCGGCCGGGCGCAATTGCAGCCCTTGCTCTATGAGGGGCTGTTGGCGGGCGGAGTGACCGCCGGAGGACAGCTGATGATCACAACCGAGGTGGAGAATTATCCGGGTTTTCCGGAGGGCGTCGCGGGACCAGAGCTGATGGAAAGAATGCGCCAGCAGTCCATCCACTGCGGCGCCAGGATCAAGACCCAGACCGTGGATAAAGTGGATCTCAAATCTCGTCCTTTTAAGGTGTTTGTCAGCGAGGAAGTTGTGGAGACCAAGGCCTTGATTGTGGCGATGGGGGCCACGGCTAAGCGGCTGGGCGTTCCGGGTGAGGAGCGTTTATGGCAGAAAGGGATCTCGGCCTGTGCGGTTTGCGACGGCGCTTTGCCCATTTTCCGAAACAAACATTTGGTCGTGGTGGGGGGCGGCGATACGGCCGTGGAAGAGGCAACGTTCCTGACAAAATACGCCGCCTCTCTGAGTCTTTTGGTGCGGCGGGACGCCCTGCGGGCCGCCAAGGTGATGCAGGAAAGGCTTTTTGCCAACCAAAAGATTAAAATCCTCTGGAACACGATTCTTTTGGAAGCCATGGGCGATGAGCAGCTGACCGCGGTGCGGATCAAGAATGTCAAGACCAATGAAGAAACCATACTCAATAGCGGGGGGCTGTTTTATGCCATTGGCCATCTGCCCAATACCGCCTTTTTGGAAAATCAGCTGGAACTCGACGAGGCAGGGTATATTAGGACCCAGCCCGGCACAACCTTGACCAACGTGCCCGGGGTTTTTGCCTGCGGAGATGTCCAGGATAAAGTGTATCGCCAGGCGGTGACCGCGGCTGGCACCGGCTGCATGGCCGCCCTGGATGCCGAGAGATTCTTGAGCGAGCACCCATAGGTTTCAACAAAAACCCCCATATCAAAATCCTCCAAGTTTTGTTGAAACCTAAACATGGGTGCCCCCATGCTTAGATTTGCTTGATTCAATCGTATTGTAACTCTTTAGAATGAAGCAAATCTATGGGGGCATCCGTAAAATTTTCAAAAGCACTGCATAGTGTGCAGGGATAAAGGGGCCGTCCCCACGTCTTGCTGTTGCAAGACAGCAGTGGGGGCGGCCCCCTTTCCATTTTCTTATGATTATATATTGACAATTAAATATATCCTGATATGTTTCCATCATGAATGAGAAAAATTATCAGAAGGATCATCCCCTGGAATATCCCCACAGGCCAATCCGCATGGAATTAATGGCGTTCACGCAGTATTGCCTGCCGGAGTGTTCGGTCGCGTATTGGCGCAGCGCTTCGGGTCTTGAGGTTGATTTTATCGTGGGGGATAGGCAGTTGGCCGTGGAGGTTAAAGGGGCACCTCGAGTGCACGAGGGTGACCTCCGGCATCTGAGAGCCTTCCGGGAAGAGTGGCCCGTGAGAAGATGTGCTGTTGTCTGTCTCGAGCCTCAAGCGCGCAAGACGTCTGATGGCATCCAAATCCTGCCCTATGACGACTTCCTCCAGCGCCTGTGGAATAAAGAATGGGTGCGGTGAATTAACCCCGCAGTCTTGATTTGCCTGCCTGTCGCCTGCTTGACGGCAGTCAGGGCAGACAGGCGCAAGCAAATCATGCGGAGTTATTCCGGAGGCAAGCTATAATGGCAAACGAACTTTACCGAACTTACGAGGTGCTGATTGAGGAGACGGTTCATCCACATCACCCTAAACGCCTAAGCCCGCCTCTTGGGGCGATGGAAGCAAATATGCGGCACTCCGCGATACGAACGCCATTTTTCACCCCTTAGGAAAGTATATCTACCCATAGGGGCTCGCAATGGTTCGACTGCGCTCACCATCCTTCGCGAACCATCCCGAGCGGAGTCGAGGGATCGTGAAGAGTTATCGCCGAAGACGATTTTCTTGTAAGTTTTTAGGAGAAGCAAGCCCATGGCTCAAAGTAAAACAGAATTAGAACTCCAATATCAAAAAATCGAAAGGACTCTGGAGACCTCCTTAAAGGAGCTGGCCGACATTAAGTTTGCCTTGGATGTCTCTACCATCGTGGCCATTACGGACCAGACGGGGAAGATTATTTACGCCAATGACAAATTCTGCGAGATCTCGAAATATTCCCGGGGAGAGCTCCTGGGGGAGGATCATCGCATCATCAATTCCGGCTACCATCCCAAGGAATTTATGCGTCATCTCTGGCGGACGATTGCCAGGGGCAAGGTTTGGCACGGGGAGATCCGCAATCGGGCCAAAGACGGGACCATTTATTGGGTGGATACGACCATCGTCCCTTTCTTGAATGAAAAGGGCAAACCCTATGAATATGTGGCCATCCGCCACGACATTACCAACCTAAAACTTTTGGAAGAATCCATGAAGGAGCTTCCCCAGAGGATCCTCCAAGCGCAAGAGGCCGAAAAAGACCGCATTTCCAAAGACATCCACGATGATCTCGGGCAGGCCTTGGCGACACTCAAGATGGCCATCCAGTCGGCCATACCCGAATTGTACCGGAAGGATTCGGGCATAAAGAAATCCTTCGACAGAATGATCAAAGATATCAACATGGTGATCGAAAAGACCCGCGGCATCGCCACGGGTCTGTGCCCGCCCACGCTCGAAGTGCTGGGATTGGATGCCGCCGTCAAAGTCTTGCTCGAAGATTTCCAGAAAAGGACCGGTCTAAAGCTCAAATATTCTACTTGAGTTTGGCACTTTTTCGGGCTTTTGGGCCGTATTTTCAGGTAGTTCTCGTCGAGAAAGCAATTTTGTGGTATCGAAAACCTGTTTTTGCGATCCGAGAGACTTTTCCGACGACAAATTCGAAAATTTGCCAAACTCAAGATTCTATAGAAGATTTAAACGGTGTTGTTTTTAAAAATGAGCCCATCAATTTTTACCGAATCGTCCAGGAGGTCTTAAACAATATCTTAAAGCATGCGAAGGCCACAAAAGTGGAAATCAACATGGAGCTGGCACAGGATCAATTGATGGTGACAATCAAAGATAATGGAAGGGGTTTTTCTCTGCCCAAACACCAAAACAGAAACGTCGTGCAAGACCTTATCCGGGGCTTGGGCCTCTCTATCATGGAAGAACGCACGCGATCTTTAGACGGAGATTTTCAGGTGTACTCTCAGATTGGGAAGGGTACAACGATTGCCTTGGCCGTCCCGGTGACTTTGAAGAAGCAGGAGAGATGATATGCCTTCTTACAGAATCATTTTAGCTGATGACCATAATATTTTTCGTGCGGGTTTAAAAAGCCTCATTGAAAAGGATCCGGAATTGAGGGTCGTCTCCGAGGCCCGGGATGGCGAAGAGCTATTGGAAAGCCTCAAAACGAAAAAGTGCGACCTTATTATTTTAGACTTATCGATGCCGAATATCGACGGACTGGAAACCCTGGGGGAAATCCGAAAGCAATATCCCGGCCTGAAGATTTTAGTCCTAACCATGCTCAAAGATCCGGAACATTTTAAACATGCGCTTGCCCAGGGAGCCCATGGGTATTTGCTCAAAGACGATGCCTACGATCAATTGAATCTTGGCATCAAAATGATCCTCAAAAAAGGAAAGCAGTTTATCTCTCCAGCCATTTCCAGTGTCGTGACGGATCATTATATCCGTTCCATGGATGAAGCCGACCCCCCCTCTTTGGAAATCCTTACCAAACGCGAACAGCAGATCCTCAAATTGATCGCGAACGGCCTTTCTAATAAGAACATAGCCAGCAGGCTTAAGATCAGTGTGCGCACGGTGGAGAGCCACCGGGCCAATCTCTCCAACAAACTGGGCTTAAAAAACACCGCTGGTCTCGTCAAATACGCGGTCTCTAAGGGACTTGTTTAAAATTAAGGACAGCGCCTACTTTTCGAGCGTCTGCTTTTTAAGGTCAAAAGTAGGCGCTGTCCCTAATTTCAGTACTTCTACCTACCTCTCTGCGTATATCCTCCAATACACTTTTCTCGTCTTTCGGCTATCTTAGTCTTGAAGCTTAAAAAGCTTTAAGGACACCATGATCGATCAGAGTGAACAAACCTTGAAAATCCTTTCGATGGCCCTTAGGGAGATCGGGGATAACGTGATGATTACGGACCGCCAGGGCGTGATCGAATATGTTAATCCGGCTTTTGAGACGACAACCGGTTATCTCAGTCATGAAGCCCTGGGCCACACGCCTAAAATTCTTCGTTCCGGGCAGCACGATGTTTTTTATTATAAAAGGCTGTGGGGGACTATTCTCTCCGGCAGGGTCTTCCGTGCTTTGACGATCAACCGAAAGAAAAACGGCGAGATTTATTATGCCGATCAAACGATTTCTCCCATCCATGACGAAAAAGGTGAAATCACGCATTTCATCTCGGTCTGGAAGGACGTTACGCAACATATTATGATTGAGAAAAAGTTAGAGAACCTTAACGAAGAGCTGATTTTTGAGAAAAAGAAATTAGAGCAGGTTTTGAATATCGAGGAGGGCCTGCACAATACGATCGACCTCCACAAGCTGATTGATTTTGTCGTGGAGAAAACCTGTGGTGTTCTGGAGGCCGATAAGTGCTCTATGATGTTTGTCGATTAGGAATCAGGGGAACTGTGCATCAAAGGTCACTGCGGCATGGGAGAATCTATGATGGAAAACAAACCTTTAAGAATGGGGGATACCATCGAGAGTTTGATCGAGCAGCACGGCCGAAAGAAAATGGAAGGACCGTCTCCCGGGCCGGATTCGGCCAGGATCGATGGCACGGTTTACCAAAGCGAGACATTCTTAAGCGTTCCCATTCAATTGAGAGGCCATTTGCTGGGGATGATTAACGTATCGGACAAAAAAGAGAAGAATGGCAATGGCTTTACGGATTTGGATTTAAAAATTCTTTTTATGATTGTCCGCCAAGTTAGAATAGCCATTGAAAATGCCAAGTTATACCGGGAGCTCAAGTCTCTGACGCTCATAGATCCTTTGACCGGCATTTATAACTACCGATTTTTTACGCAAAGTTTAGATTATGAGATTGTCCGCGCCAAACGCTATAAAAGACATCTTACATTTTTGATGATCGATATCGACCAATTTAAGTCATACAACGATACCTTCGGCCGAAGGCAAGGGGATTGGCTTTTGAAGTCGGTTGCCAAAACGATCAAGCACAATATCCGTGAAACCGATATGGTCTGCCGTTATGCCGGCGATGAGTTTGCCGTGATTCTGCCCGAGACAGATCTTGCCCAGGCGAGGATGACGGCCACAAAAATTACAAAAAACGTTTCCACATTGCCCGCCAGGCGAATCGTCACGGTCAGCATTGGTATCGCGCAATGGGATCTTAACACCAATCGCTATGAGCTGATCCGCCGGGCGGATAGCCATCTCTATAAGGCGAAACAGCAGGGGAAAAATCAGGTTTCGGGATGAAGGAGGTCGCAATGGTAAAAGCGTATTTAAAAAGAAAATAGATCTCAAGAGTCGGGATGGGTATTCTCATTCTATTCTCATTTTTAGGGCTTAACGCTTTTGCTGAAGAGAAAGAAAAAGCAGGCAAAATCCAAATGCCTCACAGGAGAGAAAAGACGGTCTTAACCTTTGCCCCGGAGGTGCCGCCTCCTATCCTAAGAAAGACTCCTGCCGTTGTCGAAGTCCATCTCAATTCCAGCGTCAAAAAGACGGAAATCAAGCCGGGCGTCTTCTACCTGTATTGGACTTTTAATGACGACGTTCCGGGCCCTTTTATTCGCGTTCGTGTAGGCGATGTCTTGGAGGTGCATCACACCAACAGCGACGCCAGCGGCATGCCGCACAATATCGATTTTCATGCGGTGACCGGACCCGGTGGCGGAGCGCCGGTCACGACCGTGGTCCAAGGGGAAGAGCGCGTGGCCTACTTTAAGATGCTTCACCCCGGGCTCTATGTGTATCATTGCGCCGCGCCGCCGGTCATGGATCACATCGCCAATGGGATGTATGGATTGATTTTAGTGGAGCCCAAGGGAGGTTTATCCAAAGTGGATCATGAGTTTTATATCATGCAGCATGAGGTGTATGGACGCTTCAAAGAAAATCCAAAAGATAAAGACGCGCCTTTGACCCAAAGCCAGGATGACTTTTGGGCTGAGGAAAATGCCAGCGTTCACGTCCCTTCCGATCAGGCTCAACAACCAGAAACAGGGGAACTCATCTTTTTTCACCAAGATGGCTTGGATGAGCATCCCCGATATGTTTTCTTCAATGGAAAGTACGGAAAGCACATGGCGGAAGGAGCCCTCAAAGCCAGGACAGGGGAGCGTGTCCGGATCTTTTTTGGAAACGCCGGACCGAATCTCATTTCGTCTTTCCACGTCATCGGCGAGATTTTTGACCGGGTTTACCGCGAAGGCGATCTGGTCAGCAGGCCTGCGCGCAGCATCCAGACAACCCTGGTCCCTGCTGGCGGGTCCAGTATCGTCGAATTTGGATTAGAAGTTCCGGGAACGTACACCTTGGTGGATCATGCGATCTTTCGGGTGGAAAAAGGGGCTGTCGGGTATTTGGAGGTGGAAGGGAAACCCAATCATCAAATCTATGTCTCGGATCAGGACGCGGTTTTGTGCGAGGGGTGTCTGGTGCATCCCTGAGAATGATTTCAGAGATTCAAAATAAGAAGGAAAATGGCGATGGCTAAAAAGGTTTTAATAGTGGAAGATTACAAGGAATTCAGGGTCATGGTGAAAAACTACCTGGAGACCCAGAACCTGGATTTCCAGATCTCTGAGGCCGACTCGGGCGAGATGGGAATCCTGGCGGCCGTGAAAGAGAAACCCGATATTGTCCTCATGGACATTCGCCTGCCGGATATGAATGGACTTGAGGCGGCCTCAGAAATTAAAAAGCGGATTCCAGAGTGCGAGATCATTATCCTGACGATGTTCGAGACCGAGGCCTTTAGAAGCGTTTTTAAGAGCAACCACATTTCCGCTTATATAGGGAAAAGCGAGCTTTATGACAAGCTGATTCCGCAGATGAAAGCCATTCTCAATAATAGAGAAATTGAGAAGGAAACCCATGGATGATCCTTTACGCCATGTTTATAGCTTTATCGCTACGCACTGCTGGCTGGCCCAAAGAGAACCAGGCTATCATAAGGCCCGCAGAGTCATCCCGGGATTTGTGACGATTTCCCGGCAGACCGGGGCGGGCGAGGTGACAATCGCAGAGAAACTCGCCGACCATCTGAGCAAGGAACTGCCCGGCGACTGCCCGTGGACCGTTTTTGACAAGAATTTGGTTTATGCGGTGATCCAGGAACACCATCTTGCCGAGAGGATCCTTCCCTTTCTTCAAGAAGCCAATATTCCGGAAATTCAAGATACCCTCGATGATTTATTCGGGTTGCATCCTCCTCAATTCACCTTGGTGCAGAGGACAACCCAGACGATCCTTCACTTAGCCAGAATGGGCCGGGTCATCCTCGTTGGCCGGGGGGCACCGCTCATTACCAAGGGAATACCGGGAGGTGTTCATGTCCGTTTGGTAGGCTCCTTTAAAAAACGAAAAGATCATATTAAAGAAGAGTTTCAGCTCACCGATAAGGAGGCGGATTTTTTTATCAAGAAGGAAGACCAGGGCCGCAGCCTCTATCTTAAGAAGTATTTTAACCAGGACATCGAGACCCCGCTTTTGTACGATCTTATAATTAATACGGACAGGGTCTCTTATGACGAGGCCGTGCGGCTGATTGCTGATCTGGTCATTCAAAAGATAAGATCGGATTGCGTAGTTCTACGTATTTAACCGGGTGATAATGCCGATTTATATTTTTTCTAGAAATTAAGGAGAGGGAGGATATGGCCATTTTCACCAAAATCATTAAAAGAGACGGCAGGCTCGAGGATTTTAACCCGGGAAAAATCACCCAAGCGATCCTTAGGGCAGGGAAAGCCACAGGGGAATTTGTTGAACCGGCAGCCCGGGAACTCACGTTAAGGGTGCTTAATCTTGCCCATCTTCAGATGATCGACCACCATCCCACCGTGGAGGAGATTCAGGATATCGTTGAGGAGGTTTTGCTGACTTCTCCTTACAAAAAGACCGCCAAGGCCTATATCATTTACCGTGACCAGCACGCCAAACTCCGGGAGATGGCAACCAAAGCGTCGATGGATCTGGTTGACCAATATCTTCAGAACAAAGATTGGAAGGTGAACGAAAATAGCAACATGGCCTATTCCCTCCAGGGATTGAACAATTATATTTCCACAGAGGTCACCAAGGTTTACTGGTTAAATAAAATCTATTCTCCGGAGATCCGGGACGCCCATAACCGGTGTGATTTGCATCTTCATGATCTGGGATTGTTGAGTGTGTACTGTGTGGGCTGGGATCTGTATGATCTTCTGTCCACAGGATTCACAGGCGCCTGGGGAAAAGTGGAATCCAAGCCTGCCAAGCATTTGCGCAGTGCCTTAGGTCAGATTGTGAATTTTTTCTATACCCTCCAAGGAGAGGCAGCGGGGGCTCAGGCCTTTTCCAATTTTGATACCCTTTTAGCTCCTTTTATCCGTTATGACGGGCTTTTGTACAAAGAGCTCAAACAGGCTTTGCAGGAGTTTATCTTTAATGTCAATGTCCCCACCCGGGTGGGTTTTCAGACGCCGTTCACGAATCTGACCTTCGATCTTAAGGTCCCTTCGTATTATACCAACCAGCCCGTCATCATCGGTGGCGAAGCCCAAAAAGAAACTTATCAAGAGTTCACCCAGGAGATGGAGATTCTCAATAAAGCTTTCCTGGAAGTCATGCTGGAAGGCGATGCCAAAGGCCGGGTCTTTACCTTTCCCATCCCCACGTACAATATCACCAAGGACTTCCATTGGGACGATCCCTATCTTGCCAAGCTCTGGGAGATGACCGCCAAATACGGCATTCCCTATTTTTCCAATTTTATCAATTCCGACATGAAGCCCGAAGATGCCCGCAGCATGTGCTGCCGGCTTCGGCTTGACAACCGGGAACTGAGGATGAGGGGCGGCGGTCTTTTCGGCGCATCCCCTTTAACCGGATCCATCGGTGTGGTCACCATCAACCTGCCGCGGCTCGGGTATCTGTCGCACAATGGAGAGGAGTTCTTCCAACGCTTGAATGATCTGATGGTTTTGGCCAAAGAGAGCCTGGAAGTCAAGCGCAACGTCCTGGAGGAATTTACTGAGCACAATTTATATCCTTTTTCGAAATTTTATTTGCGATTGGTTAAACAACGGTTCCATGAGTATTGGAAAAATCATTTTGCCACAATCGGCTTGAATGGGACCAACGAGGCCTGCTTAAATCTCTTCGGAGAATCCATTGCCACACCCAGGGGCAAGGCCTTTGCCGAGAAGGTCTTGGATTTTATGCGTGAAAGGCTTCTTCAGTTTCAAGCCGAAACAGGGAATATCTACAACCTGGAAGCCACTCCAGCCGAGGCCGTCACTTACCGTTTTGCCAAAGCCGATAAAGAAAGATATCCGGACATGATTTGTGCCAATGAAGAGCAATACCGGCAGGGAAAAGAGCCTTTTTATTCCAATTCTAGCCATCTGCCCGTGAATTATTCGGAGGATGTCTTTGAGGTTTTGGACCATCAGGATTCCCTCCAGACAAAATATACGGGCGGAACGGTCTTGCATTTTTTTGTCGGAGAGAAAATCTCCAACCCCAACGGCCTTCGGGAGCTGGTCAAAATCACTTGCGAACGCTACCGCTTGCCGTATTTTACCATCACCCCCACGTTCAGCGTTTGCCCCGGTTGCGGTTATAAGCCGGGAGAAATGAGATTCTGTGAACGATGCGGATACGAATGTGAAATTTATTCGAGGGTTGTGGGGTATTTACGTCCGGTCAGGCAGTGGAATAAAGGCAAGAAACAAGAGTTTCAGGAAAGGAAGACCTACAGATTGGAGATAGAAAATTGTTCTACTTCACCAAAGCAATAGTGCCTTGTACGACTTTCGTGTCATTGCGAGCGACCGCAGGGAGCGAAGCAATCTTTTCAATATTAAAAGATTGCTTCGGCCTTAAAAGCGGCCTCGCAATGACACGTAAGTTGCATATAGCATTAAGTAGGAGGAGTTTTATCCATGCGGATCGGAGGATTTCTTAAATTTTCGCTTGTCGATTATCCCGGGAAGATGGCGGCCGTCATTTTCACGCAGGGGTGTAATTTCCGCTGTCCTTTTTGCTATAACCCTGAGTTGGTGCTCCCTGAATGCTTCAACGACTCCCCGGGGGAAGAGGGGAAATGGGGTCACACCTATTTTTAAAAGAAATTAAAAGTGAAAGAAAAAATAGGTGTGACCCCATTTCCCCTAAGCTCATCGAGAGTCTGAAGAATATTCAAAGAGCATAACCTCCCAACCCATCCCTGACAGGATAAACGTTGAGAAGTGAGATGACCAACGCACTATTTCCCGATCATACGATGACCACGCTTTGTATCCTCAACGTTTTTATTTTTATCTCCACTTTCAGCCTCATCATCTGGGAGAAGATTCCCCGGTCGTATTTGTCCATTTTAGGGGCGGTTCTGGTTATTATTTTCGGCGTTTTTGATATTCAAGAAGCGATCGATTTCGTCAACTGGGAGACGATTGCCTTTTTGTGGGGCGCCTTCCTTCTCATCGAAATCTTGATTGAGGCGGGGTTTTTTAACTGGGTGGCCCTGAGGGTGGCCCAGAGGTTGAATTATCAGCCTTTGAAAATCTTTATTTTTTTTCCGGTTTTGGGCTTCTTTCTGTCGGCCGTCACCAATTCGATCACCGTGATGGTTTTCCTTCCGATCGTGACCCTTGAGCTCAGCCGCTTATTGAGATTTGATCCGGTCCCGGTCATTATCACCGAGGTCCTCCTGGCCAATATCGGAGGCGCCGCGACGCTGGTCGGCGACCCGCCGAATGTGATCCTCGGAACCATGCTGGGATTTGATTTCGAGGATTTTCTTATTCACAATGCCCCGATCGCTTGGCTTGCCGGTTTGAGCGCCCTCGCGGTCAGTTATGTCCTGCAGAGAAAAAATTTTGTCTCACGGGGTTCACTGGGGGATACCCAAAGGCTCGCAGATCAGCTAAAATCTTCTGCCGGGATCAAGGATCCTTATCTCTTGAAGCTGGGCCTGGCCGGTCTGGGCGTGATGCTGTGTCTGCTCGTGGGGAATCCCATTTTAAATAAATGGAATTTTTCCGTGTCGATCGCCATGGCCTCGATGCTGCCGGCCTTTGTGATCTTGACTTTCGGTGGAAGAAGGGTGCATCATCACCATTTTATGCGCCGGGTGGATTCAGAGACCCTGATCTTTTTTATCGGCCTTTTTATCTTGATTGGGGCTCTGGAGAAAAGATATATCATCCAGGCCGTGGCGCAATCTCTGATCTCTTTTTTTCAGACGCTGTTTTTATTCTTAAACTCCGTCTTCTGGGGATCAGCGTCGATTTCAGCCTTTGTGGATAATGTCCCTTGGGCCATGGCCCTGGGATCCCTGATCAAACAGGGGATGGTTGATCATTTGGGCGTTGGGCTTTTGGTCTGGACCGTCAGCCTGGGGTGCAATTTGGGAGGCAATCTGACCCCGATCGGCGCCTCGGCTAATGTCGTTGCTTATTCGTATTTGCAGAAACAGAAGGTGAATATCCATTGGGGGATTTGGCTCAAAACCGCTTTCTTCCCGTCTGTGGCGGCCATGATTGTGAGTTATTTGGGGCTTTCGGTCAAGTATTTCTTTAATTTTTACTAAGGGAAAGCCAAACCCAGTTTTTTATAGATTAGGAAAAGGGAGACAAAAGGGGGACAGCGCCTACTTTTTAAAAAAGTAGGCGCTGTCCCCAATTGCCATTCGCCGAAAGGAGGCCGCATATGAGCGATGTCCCTGTCCAAGAGCGTTCGACGAAGCACACGATTCTTTCCATCCTTTTTGTCATGCTGGTGATTGCGATTGTCGTCCCGGCGATCACCTCGCCGGCCAACAAGTTGCTGGGAGAAAGCGTGTACGGGATCAGGAGCGCCTTTCATGGTTTATTCGCCCTGATTTTTATGATTACCTCTGTGATCGGTCTCTATCAAGCCGTTCGTTTGTGGAGAGGCATGGAAATTCCTATCGGAGAGCTTGAAATCGGAAGTGTCGTTAATGCGGCGGCCTGCTTCTTGACGATCCTTTTTGGCAATTGGCTGTACATTCCTTACCGCGGCCAGGAAGGGCCCCGATCGTATTTTTTGTCGATAGCTCCGGAGATCCACAAGATCTTTTTCGAATTTAAAGAATTCGCCGCCCTCTTTACGCTGCCTTTGAGCGTTACGGCTGCCTTTCTCATCTGCCGTTATGGATCGAGATTTATCTCCAATCAAACATTAAGGGATATGGCGGCTCTTTTATTGGTGCTCAATTTCTTTTATTTTTTGGTTTCTTTTGGCTTGGGCGCGGCGATTACCAAGCTCAAGGCTGTTTAGGTATCTTACTTTACAGGCTTTACATTGACCACGGGAGGAAAAGATGAAAAAGGAAATCGATCTCTCAAAGAACGGCACGGCTCAGGCCGCCATCTTATCCGCGATGATCGGATTATTAACGCTGGCCTTGGTCAATTTGTGGACAGATATCTCTGAAGGATTTAAAGAGGCGGTGCACACAATCGGCAAATTGTGGATGCCCGGGGCAGAGGGAATCGGCCCTTATTCCGGAAAAGAAACCCTGGCCTTGGCGGCCTGGCTTTTGAGCTGGCTGATTTTGCATCAGGTCTTACGCTCGAAGGCGTGGAATGATCGGGTTGTTCTGGTTGTTTTTTTAATTGGGATTGCCATCGCGACAACCCTGATTTGGCCTCCGGTCTTTACCGGCATGGCCCATGCCATCAAAGGGGCATAGAAATGAAATCTCTTGCGATGGGCCTTTTACTTCTCCTGAGTGCCGGATCTTTAGCCTTGGCCAGCGAGCCCAATCAGGCCAAAGTCGAAGTGATTGGAAAGACCCATACGATTGCCGCCTTTAATGGCTTCTCCGGTTCCGGGACGGAATCGCCGGGACTCGCCACAACCTACGACATGTCCATCTTTGAATTTAATCTGGGCGGCAAGCAATCAAAATTCAACGGCTCCGGAATCACCACCAACGCCAATTATCCTTTGACCGATGGGGAGGCCCTGACGAATAACACTCACATCGGGCTTTCTTCCCGTTTCTCAGAGGATCTCAAAGCCGGTTTTCTGATTGAGCTGTATACCCTGCAAGGTGACAAGACCGTTGGCCGGGTCTTTGGCGAAGAGCTGCCCTGGGATGATTTCCCCCGTAACAGCTCCGGTACGATCCATCCGTCCCGTTTCCAAAGTAATTTTTACCATGCCTTTCTGGAAGGGGAAAAAGATCAGTTTCAATACAAATTCGTGGGTGGGAATCTCACGCCCCGCGAGCTGCCCGAGTTCACCCGAAAGGACATGAATCACTTGAAGCTGGGGAGTTTGGTTTATCGCGCGCCTATTACCAATGAGAGTTTCTTTGAGAAAGAGGACCGAAAGTATGAAGAAGGACGACACCTGCTCAGAGGATTTGATTTGATCGGCAATTACGAATACATGGATAAAGAAAATATCCATTTCGAGCTTTTCTCCGGTTCGACAAAACCCACTCCGATTTCCGATATCGAACGGGATGCCTTCAGCGGCCGGACGTCCTTGGACATTACCGATGGCAATCTGGGTTTCACCTATGTTTATAGTAACGGCCAGCGCCATACTACCAACGTAGAAGAAAACCAGGGTGTCTGGGCCTGGGATGCCTCCTATAACCTTACGGAGCGGATGGTGCCGTATTTTGCCATTGCCCAAACCGATTACGAACGGGAGAATACCGGAGAATCCCACAAGGGTGACGCTTACGTTGCAGGGATGCTTGTCAAATTCCCCAATAAATATGAAGTGAAGGCGCAATATCAACGTCTTGAAGAAAATTATGATTTAATGGCCTACCATAAAACCGAGCATTATCCCGCCAACGCCCACGGTGTGAATGCTCAACTGACGATTCCGGTGACGGAAACGCTCAAATTAAAAGGGAACGTTTACTATCTGGAACAGTTGGAGACCGCTGTAACTTCTTCTGACACGCTTTTCGGCGATAATTTCTTTCCTGCCAATTCCGGAGCCGATAAGGGAACAATCGATGTGCAGCGGATTAGCGCCGACTGGCAGGCCCTGCACTGCGATGGTGCAGGGCAGGCTGCCCCGGGGCTGCTTTTAAAAAGCTATGTCGAGCACGCAAAATTCTATCAAGACGCGCCCACGCCGGCCTTAAGCATTGACAAGGATGTTTATAATTTTTATGTCGGAGGTGTCTGGACAGTCAGGGAGAAGTGGAGCGTGGAAGGCGGATTCCGGCATTTCCTTTCCCAGGGCGATTGGCAGAGTATGCCTTTTAACTCGTATCAAAACCTCCCCGAGGCCGCCCTCATCTATAAGCCCAATCCTGAAACCCGCGGCTCCCTTATTTACCATTATTACAATTTCGAGGATGGGAACGTGGTGGCCCAGGGCCAGAACGACTATTACGGGCATCAGGTGATCTTTGAATGGAAATATCTTTTATAGCGGAAAATAAATTTGACTCTTAGGAAGCGCTTTGTTAGCATATTGCCAAATGAGGGCATTCTATAAAACTACTATTTTTGTCTTAATCCCCCCGATGCTTTCTATAGCGGTGTTTCTTTGTTGCTGCGAAAGATTGGCCTTTGCTGATTCCTGTCATCCGTCCACGCCTTCTTCACAGCATTGCCATCCGTCCACTTCCCAAAACCGCGAGCAGAAAGATCAAGGACCTGGTTGGGCGGCTTCCCATTCCTGCGATTGCGAGAAGATTGTCACTGATCGAGGCTCGCTGAGATTTAGCATAAGCATTTCCAGCCTTATTCAGCCTTGGCAGAAAAGTTTTGTTCTTGTTCTATCAATCCCGCCGGTTCTCGCTTCTTTTGCGTCTTCACCCATTCACGGCCCGCCAGATCTTAAATCCTCAGCAGTATCTCTCTATCTGCAATTCTCAAATCTGCGCATTTAATCCTTGTTTAAAAAAACCTTCCAAGAGCTTGTTGTTAGCTTGTTCGTTTCCCTTTACCTATTTAAAAACAATATTTATATTTGAAAGGGGTTGACCGTGAAATTAAAATTAGTGATCTTAATTCTGATAGTTTTATTCTCCTTCGCCGTTCCCATCGACTATGTCTTTGCCCATGAAGGCCATGAGCATGCCATGGCGAACGGGACTATGAAGGACGATGATAGGACTGCCGGACAAACGGCCTCAAATCCGGCCCAGGCCATTGAGGTCGGCAATAAAATTTGTCCAGTCAGCGGTGACAAAGTCGGCGAGATGGGAGAAGTTATCAAATACGAACATAATGGTAAAATGTATAATCTCTGCTGTAAAACGTGCATCAAGGATTTTAAGAAAGATCCGGAAAAGTACAGCAAAATCGCCGAGGAAGAGGCCGCCAAGGAAAAGCAAGGGACGGGAGAGCACAAAGAAAATAACGATGATCATGGCCACGACCATTCCGGCCATCAGCATGAATAGAAGAGGTGAACCATGAAAACATTTCTAACGGCCTTGGGATTGGCCGTTGTCCTGTTTATTTATGGCTATGCTGCCTCAACCCTTGGGCATGATCATAGCAAGCACAGCGGCCAGGGGCATCAGGCATCAGGCCACAGCCAGGAAGACCATGAGCATTCTCAATGACGAAAGGAGCGCGGTATGTTTGAATGGCCATCACCTCTTCATCCCATGGTTGTTCATTTTCCGATCGCTCTTTTTATAACCGCCTTAGGGTTGGAGGTTGCCAGCATTGTCTTTAAAAAGGACAGTCTCCATAAAAGCGCCTTGCATCTTTATATTCTAACGGCCCTCATCACGCCCTTGGTCGTCCGGACAGGGTTATGGGAAGAAGAGAGACTCCTGTTGAATCATCCCGTTTTGGACTGGCATAGGACATTTGCTTTATGGACGATGTGGGTTTCCCTGATGTCTCTGCCTGTCTTATGGTTTATCAGCAGGGAATGTCAGAGATGCCTTAGGATTATTTTTGTCGTGTTTTTATTGGCGGTGGTGAGTTTTGTTTCTTTAGCTGGCTACAACGGCGGACGCTTGGTATATGAGTATGGCGCGGGAATAGAAGAATAGGTTGTTAGGCGAAACGATTTTTATGAAGCCCTATAGGGAAAGGGATTATATGGGACAGAAAATCTTATGGACGATTTTTATCGTTGTTTCTTTAGCGTTTTTTTCCGGCTGTGTCTCGGCGTTACCCAAAAATAGTATAAAGCAAGTCGAGACAATAGTTCATAATCAAACGGGCAGTGGAGATCATTTCATCAAGGAATTGTCGGAGGCGGAGATCCAAAAGGAAATCGATTTGATTTTGGAGGAGCCATTGACCATGGAAAGTACCGTTAAAATCGCCCTTTTAAAAAATCCTTCGATAAAAGCGGTGCTGGCCGGTCTCGGGGTATCGCAGGCCGACTTGATTCAGGCGGGATTATGGCATAATCCGAACGTTTCGGGATTTATCCGGAAATCCAATGAAGAAGACCGTAAAACAAACGCGGAGTTTGAGGTCAAGCAAGACGTGATGGATTTGATTTTCTGGCCGCTGCGTAAACGGTTAGCCAATACCCGGTTTAAACAAGCCGAATACGCATTAGCCAAAACGATTGTTGATTTCATCAGGGAGGTCCGGATTGGATTTTACACATGGCAAGCGAGCAGCCACATGCTTTCTATGCGCCAGGAACATTTTAAAGCCGAAGAATCGGCTTTGGAATTGGCCCAGCGGCAAAAGCAAGCCGGCAATATTAATGCCTTGGATCTGGAACAACAGAAGGGAATCTATTTTCAAGCTAAAATCGATTTACAGCACAGCGAACTGGAAGCCAATATCGCCCGTCAACAATTGCGGAATCTTTTAGGGCTGACCGATAGCGGTTTAGAATGGCTGTCTCAAGAGACCCTGCCGGATTTTCCCTCGGAAGAATTTTCTTTGAATGAGT
The DNA here is from genome assembly GCA_964620805.1 of uncultured Planctomycetales bacterium. Taxonomy (GTDB): domain Bacteria; phylum Omnitrophota; class Gorgyraeia; order Zapsychrales; family JAHFFX01; genus CAZUJQ01. Next base: position 29,271 of record CAZUJQ010000008.1, read on the forward strand.
TAGAAGAAAAGGCGGTTGCCAATCGCATCGAACTGGCGATAAAAAACCAAGAGCTCAAAGCTGTTGAACAATCTTTAACCATGGTGCGTTTGGGCGTTATCCCCTCTGTGGCAGGAGGCTTTAATTGGGAACAAGAGACGGATGGCGGCAGGCTTAAAGGCCCGGCCTTTGAGGCCGAGGTGCCGGTTTTTGATCATAAACAGGCGGACAGGCTGCGTGCCAAAGCCCAAATCGAAGCGGGCAAAAAACAGCTCGAAGCGCTCGAAGCGCAAATACGTCTCGAGGTGCGTCTGGCTTATGATCAGTTGACTTCCGGTAAAGCAATGGTCGAAACCTATTTGGAAGCCATTCCAGTCCGCCAGCAGATTCTAAAGCAAACGTTATACCACTACAATTATATGCTCAAAGGAGTTTATGATTTGCTGCGGGCTAAACAGGAGGAATTTAATACACAGCGGGATTACATTACTGCGCTGAGGGATTATTGGATTGCCCGATCTGAGTTGGAACATGCCGTGGGGATGACGTTACCAGTAAACCCCCTAAAGCCCGTAGAATCCCAAAAGGATTTTTATGGGGTAAAACAGTCCAAAAATCAACCAAAAAGAAAATCAGAAGACGTCATGACGGAACATGAACATCATCAACACGGAGGTGGGAAATGAGGTGGTATTTTTCTACAAAGGTTTTTGTTCTCCTTGGCGTATTAGGGTTTTTCATAAATCAGTCATATGTCTACAGTGAGATTCATGCCGAAAAAACACCGGCGCAAAAATTTCCTTATACGCCTGTCATCACACCGAATGGAAGCACACTCCCTTGGACAATGGCCGAAGACGGCGCCAAGGTTTTTCATTTGACGGTCGGTCCCTGCCGACACGAAGTCGCCCCCGGCATGACCATCAACGCCTGGTGTTATAACGGCCAGACCCCGGGCCCGACGATTGAGGCGGTGGAAGGCGACCGGGTCAGAATCTTCGTGACTAATCAATTGCCGGAGCAGACCGCGGTTCACTGGCACGGGGTCATTCTCCCCAGCGGTATGGATGGAGTGTCGGGATTAACCCAAAAGGGCATCCAGCCGGGTGAAACTTTTAAGTATGAGTTCACGTTAAAACAACATGGAACACAGATGTACCATTCGCACGGTGATGAAATGGTGCAGATTGGGTTGGGGACCATGGGATTTTTTATCATTCATCCCAAAAATCCCACCGGTCCTAGGATCGACCGTGATTATGCCATCTTTTTAAATGAATGGTTTGTCGATCCGGGGACCAAAACTCCAAATGCGAACGTGATGACGAATTTTAATATCTTTACTTTTAACAGCCGGGCCTTTCCCGGGACCGCGCCTTTGGTGGCCAAGACAGGGGAACGCCTTCGCATTCGATGCGGCAATGTGGGCCAGGAGTCTCACCCGATTCATCTTCACGGACATTCGTTTAAGATTGTTGCAACCGACGGAGGCGATATCCCGGAATCCGCCCAATGGCCTGAGACGACCGTGGTCGTTTTTCCCGGCCAGACCAGAGATATCGAGTTTATTGCCAATGCAGGAGATTGGGCCTTTCATTGTCATCGGCGGCATCACCCGATGAACGCGATGGGGCACGATATTCCTCACATGATTGGTGTGAATCAAGATGGCGTTGAGGAAAAAGTTCGTAAAATGGTCCCCGGTTATATGGCGATGGGAGAAACCGGAATGGATGAAATGAATTATATGAAAATGAAAGGCCCTGAAAATACACTTCCTATGATGGGAGGGAAAGGCCAATTCGGTCCCGTTGGAATGGGCGGGATGTTCACTGTACTTATGGTGCGTGATAATTTGAAAGATTATGATCATCCTGGAGATTATCCTCATCCGCCAGGCACGGTTGCCGAATCGGTTGAGGAAAATCAACAAAAAGAAATGCCGGCAACGGGAAAATCAGAGCATGAGAGCCACCATCAATAAAGGATAAATGATGCAAAAAGATCCTATTTACGGGTGCCCCATGCATCCCGAAATACGTCAGGAGAAACCCGGAGACTGCCCGAAGTGCGGGATGCGTCTGGAGCCCTTGCTGCCTGCTGAAGAAGGGGAGGAAGAGCAGCGTTTAATCAAAGCGTTGTCTCGAAAATTTTGGATCGGGCTTGGTCTTACCCTTCCCATTATCCTTTTGGCGCTGGATGAGGGAGTAGCGGCCATCGACTTTTCCGCATTCCTGCCGCATCGTTTATATCCGTTGATTCAAATTGTCTTAGCCACGCTGGTCGTCCTCTGGAGTGGCGGCATGTTTTTCACCAAGGGCTGGCAATCCCTGGTTAACAGAAGGCTGAATATGTTTACCCTGATTGCCCTCGGTGTCGGGGCCGCCTATGGTTATAGCGTGGCGGCCACGCTGTTCCCCCAAATCTTTCCGGAATCTTTAAAAAAAATGGGAAGGATTGACCTTTACTTTGAGGCGGCCGTGGTCATCACGGTCTTGGTTATTTTGGGGCAATACTTGGAGGCCAGGGCCCGCGTGAAAACCGGCCAGGCCATCAAGGCCCTTCTGGGATTGGCCGCCAAGAACGCGCACCGCATTCGCGAGGGCGCCCAAGAAGATGTCCCGATCAATTCTGTTCAAAAAGGAGATCTCTTGCGGGTGCGTCCGGGAGAGAAGGTCCCGCTCGATGGCATTATTGTCGAGGGCAAAAGCACAATCGATGAGTCCATGATTTCCGGGGAGCCGATGCCCCTTGAGAAAAATGTCGGCGATCGCGTGATCGGCGCCACGGTCAATCAAACCGGGACGTTTGTCATGAAAACAGAGAAGGTGGGGGCAGAGACATTGCTCTCGCAAATCGTGCATATGGTGGCGGAAGCCCAGCGCAGCCGCGCCCCCATCCAAAAATTGGTGGATACGATTTCCGGTTATTTTGTCCCTACGGTGGTTGCGGTTTCTATTTTGACTTTCATCATTTGGGCCAATGGGGGGCCGGAGCCGAGATTAGCTTACGCCATTGTGAATGCCATTGCGGTTTTGATTATCGCTTGTCCCTGCGCGCTGGGGTTGGCCACACCCATGTCCATCATGGTCGGCGTCGGCCGCGGGGCCCAGGCCGGGGTTCTCATTAAAAATGCCGAGGCGATCGAAAAATCTGAGAGAATCACTCACGTCTTGACCGATAAAACAGGAACACTGACGGAAGGAAAACCAAGGGTGACCGCCTGTATCCCAAATCAGGGCTGGCACGAAGAGGGGCTTGCGAGGCTGGCGGCCTCGATCGAACAAAACAGCGAACATCCCTTGGCCAGGGCCGTGCTGGATTATGCGAGGGGGAAAAATATAAAAATAGAATCTGTGCAGGATTTTGAATCCGTGACCGGGGGCGGAATCAAGGCCAAGCAAAACGGACAGAAAATCACCCTGGGAAAACAAAAGTTTCTCGAAGAAGAAAAAATCAATATCCCCGAAAATTTGGGCCAGGAGTCCGTGCGTTTGCAAGGCCAGGCGCAGACGGTTGTTTGGGTCGCCCTCGAGCAAAAGGTCATCGGTCTTCTGGGGATTTCCGATCCCATTAAGAAAACAACTCCTCAGGCCATACTGGCTCTCCATGGCATGGGGATCAAAGTGGTCATGCTGACCGGCGACAATCGCAAAACCGCCGAGGTGATTGCCCGGGAATTGCAAATCGATCAGCTCCTGGCCGAATTGGAGCCGCAAAGCAAGCAAGAGATCGTCAAACAATTCAAGAAGGATGGGGCGGCCGTGATGATGGCCGGGGACGGTATCAATGATGCGCCGGCGTTGGCCGAGGCCCAAGTCGGTGTGGCCATGGGCACAGGAACCGACGTGGCGATTGAAAGCGCGGGAATCACTTTAGTCAAAGGCGATCTTAACGGCATCGTGAAGGCCCTGCGCTTGAGCCGAGCCGTGATGAGAAATATCCGGCAGAATTTATTTTTTGCTTTTATTTACAACATCTTGGGAGTCCCTGTGGCAGCAGGAGTCCTGTATCCTTTTTTCGGCATCCTTTTAAGCCCGATGATTGCGGGCGCCGCGATGGCGTTTAGTTCAGTCAACGTTATTGGCAATTCCTTAAGGTTAAGTAGTTTGAAGCTGTGAAGGCCTGCCGACCTGGAAATTTTTCATCATTGTCTTTACAAAAATCCTGGATTCTTATATGATAGCGGCCGTCATTGAGCATGTTGGCTAAGTTTTAACAGATAACAGTAGTTGCCAATGTTTCCAAAGTTTCCAAGGTTGCCAATGTTACCTTACCTATTTTCGACCATCTTTTAGGTTGCTGAATGTTGCCTTAAGTTGGCCTTTTCAACCTCTGGTAACTTGGGGCAACCTTTAAAAGGCAACCTCGGCAACGGTGGCAACATGGGAAACATGGGCAACTTTATTGACGTCTTCGATGCTATCCCAGGAGACCCTTAAACAAACTCCTCTCCACGAAGAACACCTTCATTTAGGCGCCAAAATGGTTCCTTTCGCAGGCTGGGAGATGCCTGTTCAATACGAAGGCATTCTTGTCGAATATGAATCCACCCGGCGACAGTGCTCCCTTTTTGACACCTCCCATATGGGAGAATTCTTAATCACCGCAGACGACAAAGAAAGCGGCCTGAATCGCATCGTCACTCAGCGCCTTTTTGATATACCTTTAAAAACCTGCCGTTATGGGATGGCCCTCAATGACGCTGGCGGGATCCTCGATGATTTGATCGTTTATCGGATAGCCCCCGAGGAATGGATGATTGTGGTCAACGGCGCCACCACTGATAAGATGGCGGAGCATTTTGCGAGACACCTGAGTCCCCGCTCAAAATTTCGGGATGTTTCTCATTCCCTTGGTAAGCTGGACATTCAAGGGCCTTTGTCGCGGGAGATTTTGAAGACTATCGTCAAAGGGCGGTGGGGAGGCTCAGGGGGGGTCGAAGCCCTGGACTATTACGCCTTTGATTTTTTTGAGATGCTGAGTGAAAAGGTGATTGTCAGCCGTACGGGGTACACCGGCGAGTTGGGTTACGAAATCTATTTTCCCTGGGAAAAAACTCCGGAATTATGGAGAGAGATTTTAAAGAACAATAAGGTCAAGCCAGCCGGCTTAGGAGCGCGGGATGTCCTGCGGTTGGAGATGGGGTATAGCCTTTACGGCCATGAACTCGATGAAACCATTTCTCCTTTGGAGGCGGGGCTTAAGAAATTTGTGGATCTGGAAAAGGATTTTATTGGCCGGGAGGCCTTGTTGAGACAAAAAGACGAAGGAGTCCAGCGGACATTGGTTGGCTTTGCCTCGGAGAGCCGCAAATCTCCCCGGAGCCAACAGGTCCTTTATACGCTTTCAGGTGAGAGGATCGGGGTGGTCACGAGCGGCACCTTTTCGCCCGGCCTCCAAAGAGGAATCGGAATGGGGTTCGTTTCAACACAGGGTTTAAGGAAAGAGGATCAGCTTTTTGTAGGCGATGAGAAAAGTAAAATGCCGGTGCGTTTGATGCCCCGGCCGTTTTATAAGGGAGGGTCGCTCAAGAGTTAGAAGAAAAGGCCCCCTCCCACGAATCAGAGACTGGGTCAGATGCGCGTTTTGTGTCATTGCGAGAAGCGTTTTTCAGCGACGAAGCAATCTTTTCAAGCTGAAAAAGATTGCTTCGCCTAAAAAACAGGCTCGCAATGACACCGAAAAATTTCATTTGTCCCAGTCTGATCATGGCGGGGGGGATGGGGCCCTCGTACGCTATCAATCATCACAAGGAGACCCGATGGAAATCCTAGGACATTATCTATACACAAAAGAACATGAATGGATTCATATCGATGAGAAAACAGCCACGATCGGAATCACCGATTATGCCCAGTCCTCCTTGGGAGATATCACTTTTGTCGAGCTTCCGCAAGTGGACTCTGAGGTGGAACAATTCGAGCAGTTCGTCTCGGTCGAATCGGTGAAGGCCGCCAGCGACATCTATGCCCCTATGTCGGGGCGGGTGATGGAGGTCAATACGCGTCTGGAATCGGATCCGGGCCTCATCAATCGATCCTGTTATGAAAAGGGCTGGATTGTGAAAATTGAGCTCTTTGATTTGGAGGAGAAGCTGAACCTCCTAACGTCGGAGGAGTACCGAAAATTCCTGGAGGCATTGGAAACTTGAATCCTTATATCGCCAACACTCGCTGTGAAGTTGACGAGATGCTTAAAACGATCGGGGTCAAAACCATTGACGCTCTTTTTGTCGACATCCAACCCCATCATGCTCCCCGCTCTTTTAATCTTCCTAAAGGAAAATCGGAGTTCGAGGTCCTCCAGCATTTGAACCGCCTGGCCTCTCAAAACGCCGTGCACCTGATCCCTTTTATCGGCGCTGGTTATTATGATCACTACATTCCGGCCGCCGTGGGCGCCCTGGCTTCCCGGGCAGAATTTTATACAGCCTATACCCCTTACCAGCCAGAGTGCGCGCAAGGGACCCTCCAGGCCCTCTATGAATATCAGAGCGTCCTGTGTGAGTTGACCCAAATGGACGTAGCCAATGCCTCGTTGTACGATGGGGGGACAGCTCTTTATGAAGCGATGATGATGGCGGTGCGCTTGACCGGCCGTAAGAAAATCATTGTGGATGGCGGGGTGAGTCCCATTTACCGAAAGATCCTTCAAAGTTATACCACCAACTTAGACATTGAATTTCAGGAAACTCCTGTTGTTCATGGCCAGAGCGATCGCAGCCAAATCCAAGGGCTTTTAGATGAGAAGACGGCCGCCGTCATCCTGCAGAATCCCAATTTTTTTGGCACAATCGATGATCATAGTGATATTGTTGAAGCGGCCCATCGTAAGGGTGCCCTGGTGATCGAGAGCGTTTATCCCATATCGCTCGGGCTTCTCAAGACTCCAGGAGAAATGGGTGTGGACATCACAACCGGCGAAGGCCAGAGTCTGGGGCTCCCTTTAAACTTCGGCGGGCCGTATCTGGGCTTCTTGGCCGCCAAAAAAGAATTCATCCGCAAGATGCCGGGGCGCATTGTGGGTGAGACGCGGGATATCCACGGCCAAAGGTGCTTTGTGACAACGCTCCAGGCCAGAGAGCAGCACATCCGGCGGGAAAAAGCGACCTCGAATATCTGTACGAATGTCTCTTTGTGCGCGGTTCGGGCGGTCATCTTTCTTTCGCTTCTGGGAAAACAGGGCTTAAAGGACTTGGCCCAGTTGAATCTCGACAAAGCAGAATTTGCCCGCCAGATGCTCCCCCAGATCAAGGGGGTCGAGGTCAAGAGGAGCTCTCCTACATTCAATGAGTTTACGGTGGTCTTGCCCACCGATGCCTCCCGCCTGGTCGCGGCTATGATTGAGCGCGGGTACGCGGCCGGCTTTCCTCTGGGGAGGTATTATAAAGGAATGGAGAACTATCTTCTGGTGGCGGTCACGGAAAAAAGGACAAAGGAAGAAATCGTGAAATTTAAAGAAACTTTAGAGGCGGTTTTATGGAGTTGACTCATTCGACCCCACCGAAGGCGGGGCTGTCAAAGTCAACCTTAAGCCCCCACCGTCCGCCACACATTTTGGCGGACGAAGCAGTGGGGGTCGAAGGGTTGATTTTTGAAAAAAGTGTTCCCGGCCGAAGAGGGGTGGAAATCCCTTCCTCGGATGTCCCGGTTAAGGCCGATATTCCTTCCCAATACAAACGATCCAAGGAATGCCGGCTTCCCGAAGTGACCGAGCTGGACTGCGTCCGGCATTACACCAGGCTTTCTCAGTTGAACTTTTGCATCGATACGAATTTTTATCCTCTCGGCTCCTGCACCATGAAATACAATCCCAAATTCACAGAGATGGTCGCCGCACTGCCGGGCTTTGCCGATCTGCATCCGCTTTTGCCGCAGCTTCAGTTAGGAGGGATCTTGACCCAGGGGGCCTTGCGGGTCCTTTATGAAATGGACCGGCTGTTGTGTGAGATTAGCGGCATGGATCATTTCACCATGCAGCCTTTGGCCGGCGCCCATGGGGAATTGACGGGTGTCATGATGATTGCCGCCTATCACAAGGCCAGAGGCAATAAGAAGAAATTTGTTATCGTCCCGGACTCGGCCCATGGAACCAATCCTTCTTCGGCGGCTATTGCGGGTTATGACATCATTTCCATTCCTCTTAATAAACGTGGCGTTTGGGATATGAGTCGGCTCAAAGAAAGATTGACCGCTGAGGTCGCGGCGGTGATGCTGACCTGTCCGGATACCCTAGGAATCTTCAACCCTGAGATTGACAAAATTGCCGAGATGGTGCATGCGGTGGACGGGCTCATGTATTATGATGGAGCGAACTTAAACGCGATTCTTGGCCGGTGCCGTCCGGGAGACATTGGTTTTGATGTGATGCACATCAATCTTCATAAAACCTTTGCCACGCCCCATGGAGGCGGAGGGCCCGGCGCAGGCCCGGTGGGCGTTAAAGAAAAGTTGGCCAAATTCCTGCCTATCTCCCGGGTGGTGAAACGTAACGACGGCACCTTTGCCTTGGATTACGATTATCCGGATTCCATAGGTTATATCGCGTCTTTCTATGGGAATTTCGCCCTGATCCTGCGGGCGTATGCTTATATCCTCATGCTGGGAAAAGAGGGTTTAAGAGAAACCAGCGATCACGCGGTCTTAAATGCCAATTACCTCATGCATCAGCTCAAATCCTATTATCATTTACCCTATGATCGTTTTTGTATGCACGAATGTGTCCTGTCCGCTGTAAAACAGGCCGAGAAGGGGGTTCGTGCGATCGATATCGCCAAGTATCTGATCGACCGCGGGATTCATCCTCCCACAGTCTATTTTCCTTTGGTCGTGAAAGAGGCGATCATGATTGAGCCTACCGAGACGGAATCGAAAAAAACCCTGGATGAATTTATTGGTGTGATGAAAGAGGCTGCTGAACTCTCCGAGAAACACCCGGAGGAATTTAAGACGTTTCCCCGAACAACGCCCGTGACCCGTCCGGATGAAGTGAAAGCGGCTTTAGATTTGGATACCAATTTTTTCACCAAGAAATCCACTTCGAAAGCATCTCCTCACGATGATCCTCAAAGATGTCTCGCTTGAGAGTCCCCAAGAGAACATTTTATTCGATGAAGTCCTCTTGCATTTAGCAGAACAGGGAACCGGAAAAGAGGTCTTGCGATTTTGGGAGTCCAAAATCCATTTTGTGGTTTTGGGCCGGATCAGCAAATTGGAAGAAGATGTCCATCGGGAATGGGCCCGGCGGAACAATATTCCTCTTGTGCGGCGCTTCTCGGGGGGAGGGACGGTTCTACAGGGGCCGGGGTGTTTGAACTTCAGTTTGATCCTCTCGAAAGACCGTCATCCGGCTCTCAGGGATTTGCACCGATCCTATCGTTTCATTCTAGGCGAGGTGGGCCGGGCTTTATCGTTATTGAAAGTCGACACGGTTTTCTATCCCCCCTCGGATTTGGCCCTGGCCCAGAGTCAGAAAAAGATTTCCGGAAACGCCCAGCATCGGGCCAAACGCCATATCCTCCATCACGGCACGCTCCTTTATCAGTTTGATTTAACCCCCATGGAAAAGCTTCTGAAAATTCCACTTAAGGTGCCGGAGTACCGTCAAAACCGCAGCCACCGGGATTTTGTCACGAACATCCCTGTCCAGGCCTCGGACCTCAAAAAGACCTTTAAAACGGTTTTTCAAATCGACGAAGAACAAAACACCTTGACCGCTTCCGAGTTCAGCCGTCTTAAGGAATTCCTGGCGAAGAAAAACATTACCATCGACCCAAAATTCTAGAAAAATTCTAGAAAGACCTAGAAATTTTATTTGACAAAATATTTTTTTCTGTAATAATTAACTGTTTTTCATCTTCCCCCATTCCTTTTCATTCATATCCAGGACGTTTTCACTATAGAGAGGGCGATTTTTATGACGGAGGATAGGCATTCATTGATGTCAGAGATGTACAATCGCACCTTAAAAAATATTAAGGAAGGCGAGATCGTTCGGGGATCCGTTGTGGCCATTTTTGCTAAAGAAGTGGTCGTGGATATCGGTTTTAAATCCGAGGGATTTGTCCCCTTAGAAGAGTTCCGCGATAAAGAGGATTTGAAAATAAGCCAAGAGATTGAGGTCCTGATCGAATCGATAGAAGATGATGATGGCCGTCTGATTCTTTCCCGGGCCAAAGCCGAAAAGATGAAAGGCTGGCAGAAAATCAATGATGATGTCAAGGAAGGGGATCTGGTGGAGGGACGGGTGATTAAGCAAGTCAAAGGCGGCTACATTGTGGACGTGGAAGGGGTCGAGGCCTTTTTGCCGTTGTCCTTGTCTTCCTTCCGGGGGCTTTCCTTTAACGATATCCTGGGCAGCAAGTATAAATTTCAAGTGGCCAAGATGAATCGGCAGCGACGGAATCTCATTTTGTCCCGCCGGGACGTTGTCCAGAAAGAACGCGAAGTGGTCAAGGCCAAGCTCTGGGAAGATCTTGCGAAGGGCCAGAGGCGTACGGGGGTTGTCAAAGGGATTACGGATTTTGGGGCTTTTATCGACTTAGGCGGCGTGGATGGGCTGCTCCACATCACAGATATGAGCTGGTCGCGGATCGCCCATCCTTCGGAGGTTGTTTCCTTAGGGGACAAGATCGAGGTCTTGGTTTTGGATCTGGATAAGGAGAATTCCAAGGTCTCCTTAGGGCTAAAGCAGATCTCGCCTGATCCTTGGAGCGATATCTATAATAAATATCCCACCGGTTCCAAGGTCAAGGGGAAGGTTGTGAACATTATGCCTTACGGGGCCTTCGTGGAAATCGAAAAAGGCATCGAGGGGCTTCTTCATGCCTCGGAGATCTCCTGGCAAAAGAAGGTGATTAATCCTCAGGAGTGTTTTAAGGTCGGGGATGCTATTGAGATTCAGATCATCAATGTGGATAAAGATGCCAAAAGGATTTCCTTGAGCATGAAACAGCTGGAAGGCAATCCCTGGCTGGAGGCAGACAAAAAATTCATTGTGGGAGCCAAGGCTTCGGGTAAGGTGAGAGGATTTACGGATTACGGCGCCTTCATTGACTTGGGGTCAAACCTGGAAGGAATGATCCATGTCTCTGATATGTCCTGGACAAGAAAAGTCAACCACCCGCAGGAAATTTTAAAGAAAGGGCAGCCCATCGAGGTCATGGTTTTGGCCGTGGATCCTGAGAATCGAAAAATCAATCTGGGATTGAAACAGCTTTTGCCTAATCCTTGGCCGGAGATTGCGAAAAAATATCCTATCGGATCAGAGGTGGAATCCGAGGTGGTTTTAAATTCCAACTTTGGCGTTTTTGTCCGGCTTCAAGACGATGTTGAAGCGTTAGTGTACTCTTCCGAAATTGATAAAGCCCAAGCCGCGGCTCTTAAACCCGGCGACAAACTCAGAGTCAAGATCATTAAAGTCGATGTGGAACAGATGAAGATCGGTGTTAGCACCCGTTTGTCTTAACCTACCTCAATTTCAGCATTAAGCCATTCAAAATAAGTCTGTGGGAATTTATGCGCATAGATGATTTTCTCCTCAAGATCGCCCGAGGCACCACCGAAATCATCAGCACGGAGACCTTGCGTCATAAACTCGAAGAGAGCCTTAGAACCAAACGAAAACTTCGGGTGAAGGCCGGATTCGACCCCACCGCAGCGGATCTCCATTTGGGTCATGTGGTCCTCTTACGGAAGCTGAGACAATTTCAGGATTTAGGCCACCAGGTCTTTTTTTTAATCGGGGATTTTACCGCACAGATCGGCGATCCTTCGGGACGCGATCAGGCCCGGCCTAAGATGAACGCCTCCGAGATTGCCCAGAATGCCAAGACTTATCAAAAACAGGTTTTCAAAATTTTAGACCCCCAAAAGACCAAGGTCGTTTTCAATAGCGCATGGCTCGCCAAACTCAAAGCAAACGACATACTGGAGCTCGCCAGTTATTCCACCGTGGCCCAGATGCTGGCCCGTGCGGATTTCAAAGAGCGATTTCATGAGAAAAAAGAGATCAGCCTTCTCGAGTTTATCTATCCGTTGCTTCAGGGTTTTGATTCTGTTTATTTAAAAGCAGATATCGAACTGGGTGGGTCTGATCAAAAGTTCAATCTTTTAATGGGACGTCAACTGCAGGAAGCCTATCGTATGCCTCCCCAAGTGGTTATCATGACGCCACTTTTAGAGGGAACCGATGGGGTTTTGAAGATGAGCAAGTCTTTAGGCAATTATATCGGCATTCACGAACCTCCCCAAGAAATTTTTGGAAAACTTATGTCCGTGAACGATGATCTCATGTTTCGGTATTACGAATTACTGACCGATTTTGATCTAAACGAGATCCGCTCCCTTCATCCCAAAGAGGCAAAGCTCAAGCTTGCCCAAGAGATCGTGGTCCAGTTCCATTCTCCGGACCAGGCCCTGAGGGCCAGAGACGAATTCGAGAAGGTCTTTCGGGAGAAGAAAGAACCCCAGGATGTGCCGGAATATGTCTTCAGGCCCGCTGAGGGCAAACAGATCACGGACATTATCGTGGAGATGAGGCTGGTTGCCTCCCGCAATGAGGTCCGCCGGCTCATCCGGCAAAGGGCCATCACACACGAGGGGACGCCTTTGACTCAAGAAGATTGGCCGATTCAGGAGGGAATAATCAGGGTGGGAAAGCGCCGTTTTTTAAGGTTGATCCGTTCCTGATTCGACTCTTTGAAAATCGCTTTTATTTATATATCTTGAGTTTGGCAAAATTTTCACGGTACGAGTTTAAATTTTACAATTGATT
>CAZUJQ010000009.1:0-40636 GCA_964620805.1 uncultured Planctomycetales bacterium
CCCCACAGATTCTTCCAGAATCTAGGCGTGGGGGCACCCATGCTTAGGTTTCAACAAAGACATGGAGGTTTTTAAGATGAAGGTCTTTGTTGAAACCTACGGGTGGCTGGATGAGAGTAAATATTATCCGTATTAAGATCTGCGGCATTACTCATAAAGAAGACGCCTTGATGGCCTGTAAGATGGGGGCATGGGCTTTGGGGTTTGTCTTTTATAAAAAAAGCCCACGGTTTATCCCCCCCATCGAGGCCAAGAAGATCATTAAGGCCTTGCCCCCTTTTGTCGTTCCGGTGGGCGTATTTGTCAATGAAAACGAGGCCAAAGTTCAGCAGATTGCCGATTTTTGCCATTTAAGGGCTTTGCAGTTCCAGGGAGAGGAACCGCCTGGCTATTGTAGAAGGTTTAAAGGTTATAAGATCATTAAAGCTGTTAGAGTCAAGGAGCGGCTTAATTGGTCTCAGATGGAGAGCTTTGAGGGAATCCATTATTATCTGCTGGATGCTTACGAGCCCGGCCGGCGGGGGGGAACCGGAAAGACCTTTAATTGGGAGATTTTAAAACATAAAAGGCTTCCCCGGCCTTTTATTTTGTCAGGGGGGCTCAATCCCCAGAATGTCGCACAAGCCTTTAAAAGCGTTTCTCCCTATGCCGTGGATGTCTCCAGCGGTGTTGAGCGTTCTCCCGGCCGAAAGGACGAGCGGTTGCTGGCGGAGTTCTTTGGGAATGCTTCACAATAATTTATTGCATGCATTTTGGAAAGGAGTATAATTTCCTCATGGTTGACGCCCAAGCAACAGCACCAAAGACACCCACCGAGAAGCCCAAAGCCACACCGGAAATCAAAACCTGTGCGGCTTGCAGCAAACCTTTAAAGAAGGTTAAACGCTATTATCGCAACGGCAAATACTATTGCAATAAAAACTGTTGGAAGACCCTGCCCGCTAAAAGCGAATCGAGTGGGCCAGCGGTTTCGTCGCTAGGCAAGCAGGCGGAGCAAAAGAAAGCCCTAGCCGAAAAAGGATAACCATGGTTGACTTTACCTCCGAACGCCGCCGATGGCCGCGGTTAGAGAACAATATCCCTATCAAAATCTCCAGCGATGATTTTGATGTGGTTACAGAAACCAAAAACCTTAGCACTAACGGCGTCTATTGCCGTGTTGACAAAAAGCTCCCCCTTATGAGCAAGCTCCAGATTCATCTGCTTCTGCCTTTAAAGAGGCATAACAAAGTCATGACCAAGAGGATTTCCTGTCAGGGAGTCGTGGTCCGCTCCGAGGCAATGAGCGATCATTATTTTAATGTTGCCATCTATTTTACCGATATCCAGCAAAAAGATGTCAATTACTTGAATGATTACATCTCTTCTTTGCTTAAGAAACCGAAAACAAGCGCTTCAAGTTCGCCCAGCCAGAATTTTTAATTCTTTAGCAGTGTCCTCGTGCCCATGTCGTCACCCAGCCGGATCCCCGTTTTATATGATGATGATTACTATATGGCTTTTGAGAAACCTCCGGGCCTTCTGGTGATCCCCTCTCCCAAAAAAGAGAAATATACGCTTTTGAATCTGGTCAATAAAGAGTTCGCTTCTCCTACCAGGGAGGGAAGACTCCACCCGTGTCATCGGCTGGACAGGGATACCTCGGGAGTCATCCTCTTTGCCAAGGGCAAGAAGAATCAAAAAGCAATGATGGAGGAATTTAAAAAGAGAAGAGTCCGGAAGACCTACATTGCCTTTGTTCAGGGAAGGCTTAAAAATTCTGCTGGTGAGATCAGAGATCGGATCAGGGATCCTTTTAAGGCCCGCCCCGATGCATTCTTGCAGAATGCAAGAGTCGGGGCCCGGTTTCATAAAAGAGCACCTCTTCAATGGGCCATCACCCGTTATCGGGTGCTGGAGACGAAAAAGGATTTTAGCATCCTGGAGGTTTGTCCGATCACGGGACGAACCAATCAGATCCGGATCCACCTAAGCCGCATGGGCCATCCGGTGGTCGGAGAACGCCAATACGCCTTTGGCAGGGATTATCCGGTTAAATTCCGACGGACCGCGCTTCACGCCTCCAGCTTGAGATGGATGCATCCTGTCTATAAACGGGAAATCCGAATCCACTCGCCGTTGCCGGAGGATATGAAAAAGTTTTTGGAGAGGAATTAAACAGTCAATTTGAAAGAGATATGTTCAACGCGAATGGTCGCGGATCAAACGCGGATTTATGCGAATTCTCTTAGAAATTCGCGTTCATTCGCGTGCAATTCGTGAAAATTCGCGTTAAAAGAAAATTAAATAAAATTTTATCATGAAAGAATGGACCCTGCGGGAGCTGACCGAGCTCTGCCACCGGACAGCCAAAGAGAAAGGTTTTTGGGATGATCAGCGCAATATCGGTGAGGCGTTGATGTTGATCGTCACCGAATTGGCCGAGGCCATGGAGGCCCATCGGGTGCAGAACGAGGGGAATTTCCGGGAAGAGCTGGCGGATACCTTTATCCGTTTGTTCGATTTGTGCGGCGGTTTGAAGATCGACATCCAGCAGGAGATCGAGAAAAAGGCTAAGAAAAACAAGGACAGGCCATACAAGCATGGGAAGATTTGTTAGCGTATGGCTAATGGCGTATGGCTAATGGCGTATGAGAAATGGCTGGAATTCCATACGCCATACGCTATAAGCTATACGCCATAAGCTAATACTATGAAACGACTCGTCTACATAACACTGCTCCTAACCCTCGCCTCAGGCTGCGTGAGCATTCAAATCCCAGAGTACATTCAAGACCGCTATCCGCATAAGAAGGAATTCAATGCGACTTACGACAAAACTCTAAAGGCCACGCAACAAGCCCTGACGGATTTAGGATGGCGCATTTTAAAAACCTACGATCCTAATGTCTTCGAACAGACTTCCCGGCCGAAACCGGGAGAAAAGCAGGTTCTCATTTTTACCGAAAGTAAACAAAGCTATCGAATTCTTTATTCACGGTATGCCCGGCTGAATATTTATCTGCGCGCCCTGAAAGACAAGACCGAAGTCGAGATCCGTTATGCCGCCGTTGTGTCGCTTCCTTTGAAACAATTCCGGCGCTATAAGAACAACGCCCTGGCCAATAAGCTGTTTCGAAAGATCGAGTCACACCTTTAGTTGCAGAATATCAAGACATCCCGAACTAGGTTAAGTTGTGAGGTGAGGGTTAAGTCGTGAGTTAAGTTGTGGGGAGTGGGTAGTGAGTTTCTGACCCACTCCTTAACCCCACTACCTAACTCACTACCTTAACTCAAGACTTAACCCAGGCGATGTCCTAATTTTTGACATTTAGTCTTTAAAGAACGATCCCGGAATTGAGGAACCATGGATACACCTTCTAGACATGAAGTCTTGAAAGGACGAGGGGCTGCTTTCGATCCCCCCAACCGGTTTGAGAAAATTCACCTTGAAAAAGATCCAGAATTTCTTGAGGAGGATTTTGAGCAGGGGCCGTTGCCAACGGAGGTTTTTAAGGAAAAGGCGCGCTCGATTATTTCGTATAACGACAGCCCGGATGTGGGGCTGGGGGCAACCGTCAACCCTTATCGCGGTTGCGAGCATGGGTGCATTTATTGTTATGCCCGGCCCACCCACGAATATCTGGGATTTGCCTCTGGGCTGGATTTTGAATCCAAGATCATTGTGAAGGAAAACGCTGCCCAGTTGCTTCGCCGTGAACTCAGCTCTCGGGGATGGAAGCCCCAGGTGGTGGGCTTAAGCGGCATCACGGATTGTTACCAGCCCATTGAGCGCCGGTTGGAGATGACCCGCGAGTGCCTGAAGGTCTTTGCGGAATTTCTCAATCCGGTTGTGATCATCACCAAAAATTATCTTGTCACGCGGGATATTGACATCCTCCAACAGCTGGCACACCACAAAGCCGTTATGGTTTATCTTTCCGTGACCACCATGGATTCCCAGTTGGCGCGAATCATGGAACCGCGCACCAGCCAGCCGCGGCGGCGGCTCGATGCGATCCGGATGTTGGCACAATCTGGCATTCCAGTCGGAGTCAATGTCGCCCCGATCATTCCCGGGCTGACTGACCATGAAATCCCTGCGATTTTGAAAGCAGCCCGGGAGGCGGGCGCTGTATCCGCCGGATACGTGATTCTGCGCTTGCCCTATGCGGTTGCCTCGCTTTTTGAAGATTGGCTGGGCCGACATTTCCCGGAGCGCAAGGAAAAGGTTCTCAACCGGATCCGCGCGATTCGCGGTGGAAAGCTGAACGATCCGGATTTTCATTCCCGGATGGAGGGAAAAGGGATTTACGCCCAGGAGATCACCCAGCTTTTTGCGTTAAGCTGCCGGCGGGCGGGATTCTCGGAAGGGCCGGAGTTGTCCATGGCGTCCTTTCGCAGGGTTCAAGACCGGCAGATGGAGCTTTTTGCTTGAAGGGGCTGTGTTTTGAATGGTCGGAGTTAAACTTGATTGAATGTGAAATTTAAGATACTGGGGAAAGCACTCATCGGTTTGTGCCTGCTCGTGATGGTTCTGGATGGCGGGAAGATTTTTCTCCTGAGCAGGGGCATGGATTATTCGGCCAGACCTTTTGAGCGGATCCGGGACAACGCCGCCTTAAAGATTCTTTTCCTGGGAGACAGCACCGCCGTCGGCATCGGCAGCGCCACGCCGCAGACCTCGATTGCGGGCTGGTTTTCTCGCGATTTTCCTGAGGCCTCTATTGAAAATATAGGCCAAACTGGTCTGCGGCTGGCGGGCCTTCGTAAAAAATTAGACCTTATTCAGCGTAATGATTACGATATCATCATCCTGCAGATCGGCGCCAATGACATCATGCGGCTGACGTCGTTGACAAATATCCACCGGGATTTGAGATTCATTTTAGAATTCGTTAGAAAGAAGACAAAACAGGTCGTTATTTTGCATTCCGGAGATATCGGCACGGCCCCGATGTTTATCTGGCCCGTTAGCTGGATTCTCTCAAAGCGTTCTTATGCTGTCCGGCGAATTTATCAAAAGGCGGTCCAAGATACCGGCGCCCTTTATGTGGATCTGATCGACCTTAGCACCGATCGAGTCTTTACCAATGATCAATCCAAATATTACGCGTCTGACCGTCTGCATTTGAGTGGTGATGGTTATCGTGTTTGGTATGAAGCGATCCGGACATGCTTTAAGCCGCCGTAACCCGAATTGAGCCACCGGAACCAGTGACGCGAGATGAACAAATTCCTGAATTGACGAATATCCTAAATTGTGTTATGTTTTGTGTAGAAGGAGGTGTGAAATGGCAACGAATTTGGCATTAGACGATCAATTGATTATTTTGGCTCAGAAGGTTGGTCACCATAAAACCAAGAAAGAGGCTGTTACCGCTGCCTTAGAGAAATATATCACTCACAAAAAGCAGCAAGAATCGACCCGATTTTTTGGTACGATCGAATTTGACAGTCGATATGATTACAAAAAGGCTAGAAGCCGATGAGGGTTATTGTCGACACTTGTATATGGTCTGAGGTGTTACGGTATCGGTCTCCCAATGAAGTATTGGCCAATAGGGTTAAAGATCTCATCCATGATGGCAGGCTTGTCATGATAGGGCCCATCCGGCAGGAATTGCTTTCCGGTATTTCCGATCCCAAACAATTCCATCAACTCAAAGAGATTTTGTCCGTTTTTGAAGATATCCCTTTGTCGATAGGTCATTTTGAAAAGGCTGCGGAATTCAGCAATCTTTGTCGGAAAAAAGGTGTTCACGGGTCAACGATAGATTTCTTAATCTGCGCGGTAGCCAACCTGGAGAATCTTATTATTTTTACGACCGATGGGGATTTTGAGACTTATCAAAAATACTTGTCGATAAACTTAATGAAGTGAGTCATGATGAATAAATTCCTCCTCAAAAGGGACAGGAGGCTAAGGGATGTGTCCCTGATCGGGGGGACTGTGGATAAGGGGGTTGACAAAAAAATTCTTAAATGCTATCATTTTGATAGCAGCAAGAAAATCTGGGAGGTTTCTCTTATGCCCAACATTTTAGTCCGAGATTTGGATGGGGATATCGTTAACCGACTCAAGGCGATCGCGAAACGGCACGGGCGGTCCTTGCAAGGCGAGGTCAAAGTCATTTTATATGAGGCAACGGCCTTGTCAATGAAAGAGGCCAAAGCCATCTCGGAGCGATGGCGCAAGCATTTTTCCGGCCGTCCCATGAGCGATAGCGCGGAATCGATCCGTGAGGACAGAAACCGGTGAAGACCATCGTGGTGGATGCCAGCGTGGCAGTTAAGTGGTTTTTCTCGGAAATCCACAGCGAGGCTGCATGTCGACTCTTAAAAGTTCAGCAAGAGCTTTTAGCTCCTGACTTAATCTGGGCAGAAGTCGCCAATGCGATCTGGAAAAAGCTTCGCAATTCTCAGATTACAAGCGAAGAAGCACGCGGTGTCCTGCAAGAGTTCAAGCGTCTGCCGTTAGAAACGTATGCGTCCAAAGCCCTCCTGGAATCTGCTTGGGACCTTGCCGAGCCAATGGGCATTACCATTTATGACAGTCTGTATCTAGCTCTTGCTCTCAGTAGGGACTGCGCCTTGATAACGGCTGATCGCACATTTTACAGCACGCTTCAGGGCAAGCCCCTTGCCTCGACGCTCATGTGGATTGAGCATGCCTCTTGATCTCACCGATGAACGCCTTCCTTCTCAAAAGCCAATTCAAGCCCATCCCCGAGCAGGTCAAGGCGATTGACCAGCTCTCCGAGAATATACGCCGGGGCGAAAAGGCGCAGGTCCTTCTGGGCGTCACGGGAAGCGGCAAGACCTTCACGTTGGCCAACGTGATTGAAAAAGTCAACCGCCCCACGCTCGTCATCTCCCACAACAAGACCCTGGCCGCCCAGCTTTATAGTGAATTCAAAGAATTCTTTCCTTCTAACGCGGTCGAGTACTTTGTGAGCTATTACGATTATTATCAGCCAGAGGCCTATGTCCCTCAAACCGACACCTACATTGAGAAAGACGCCTCCATCAACGACCGGCTGGACCGCTTAAGGCTTTCGGCGACGACCTCGCTGATGTCAAGACGGGACGTGATTGTGGTCGCCAGTGTTTCATGCATTTATAATCTGGGTTCGCCTGCCGAGTACAAGGAATCCCTTTTGTATCTCTCTAAAGGCCAGGCGATGGACCGGGATCACGTCTTGCGCAGTTTGATTGACATCCAGTACGAACGAAACGACTACGAGTTTACGCGGGGAAGGATCCGCGTGCGGGGCGACGTGGTGGAGGTTTTTCCCGCCTATCGACAGGACGCGGTCCGAATCCAATTCAACGGCGAGGAGATCCAGCGGATCTCCCAGATGGATCCCGTAACCGCCCGGGAAATGATGGAATTGGAGAAGGTGGCGATTTATCCTGCCAAACACTTTATTGTCTCCCAGCCGCATCTGGAGGCGGCCTTCCAGGAAATCGAGGAAGAACTCTTGCGGTGTGTGGCCGACTTTAATCAGCAGGGGAAATTTCTGGAGGCGCAGAGATTGAATTCCCGTACCCGCTACGATATGGAGATGCTCAAGGAAATGGGCACCTGCCACGGCATCGAGAACTATTCGCGGATCCTCTCCCATCGGCCTGCGGGCAGCCGGCCGTTTTGTCTTTTGGATTATTTCCCGGAGGATTTTTTGACCGTGATCGATGAATCTCACGTCACGGTCCCGCAATTGGGCGGTATGTACGAAGGAGACCGCTCTCGCAAGGAGATGCTGGTGCGTTATGGTTTTCGTTTGCCCTCTTGTCTGGATAACCGGCCTTTGCGATTCCCGGAATTTCAATCGCTCGTGGGCCAGAGGATCTATGTCTCAGCGACCCCCGCGGATTTTGAAAGGCAAGAGGCCAAAGGCCAGATCGTAGAGCAGATCATCCGTCCCACGGGGATCGTAGATCCGCCTATCGCGGTGCATCGCACCCAGGGTCAGGTAGAGGATCTTTTAGAGGAAGTGCAAAAAAGGGCCGAGGCCAATGAAAGGACCTTGGTGACCACGTTAACCAAGAAGATGGCAGAGGATTTGGCGGGTTATCTCGAGGATCGAGGCCTCAGGGTCAAGTATTTGCATTCCGACATCGAAACCATTGACCGCACGCAGATCTTGAAGGATCTGCGCCTCAAAAAGTTTGACTGTCTGGTGGGGGTGAATCTCCTCCGAGAAGGATTGGATTTACCGGAGGTTTCTTTGGTTGCCATTTTCGACGCCGATAAAGAGGGGTTCCTGCGCTCGCAGACGTCTTTGATTCAGGTGGCGGGCCGCGCCGCGCGTAACATCCACGGCACGGTCATCATGTACGCCGATCAGACGACAGCGGCGATGCGCTCCACCATCCAGGAGAGCGAGCGCCGGCGCCGGATCCAGATGGAGTTCAACCGGAAACACAACATCACCCCGCGCACAATTGAAAAGGCGATCCGTCAGGGCATCGAAGAATGGGCTGAGGCCGAGGAGATGGTCCTGGAGTCGGCGGGCTTAAGCCAGGAAGAATACGCCTTGTCGAATCTCATCTCCGAGTTGGAGCGCCAGATGGAACTAGCCGCCCGGAATCTCCAGTTTGAGAAGGCCGCCATGATCCGGGATAAGATTAATGAAATGAAAGAATTCGGGATCCCCCCGGAAGAAGAAAAGAGGCAGGAACGGACGGTCCGGCCAAGCCAATCTCGGAGGGTCTCCAGCCGAATCAGAATCTCACGCACACTTGGTTAGGTTTTGGGGTCAAGGTTAAAATGAACGATGTCTTGATATTCGTCAATTCGAGAGGTGAAGAATGAGTTTGCTTGCCGTCGATATCGGCAACACCACAATCTCGCTGGGTCTTGTGCAAGACCAGAGAGTGCTGAAAAGCTGGCGGATTGAAAGCAGCCTCCAACCCAGTGACCTCCAACGTCGCCTGAAGAGTGCGGTCCAGGCCCTTGGAAAATCACCCTATCCACCGGGCGCGGTTGTCATCTGCAGCGTGGTTCCCCATCTAACCGGCAGGTTAAGATCTGTGTTGTCCGCGGCTCTGAAGGTGAAAGCCCTCACCATCGGCCGGGATATCAAGGTCCCGATTATCAATCGTTACCGCAATCCCGGTCAGGTTGGTCAGGATCGGCTGGTGTGCAGTTTTGCCGCCGAGCTTTATGGAACGCCTTTGATCGTGATTGATTTTGGGACGGCCATTACTTTTGATGTGGTCTCTGCAAAAAGAGAATACCTGGGCGGCATTATTGTGCCGGGGATACGCCTGAGCGCGGAGGCCTTGTGGAAGAAAACCGCGCTCCTGCCGAAAGTCCGCATCAAAGCCCCTCGAGAACTCATTGGCCGGGATACAAAAGGGAGTATCTTAAGCGGAATTTTTTATGGCTATGGCGCTTTATGCGATGGGCTGATTGAACGGATTGCCGAAGCCCTCGATTCCAAGCCGCATATCATTTTGACGGGGGGATACAGTCGATTAATGAGCAAATTTATTTCCCAGAAGATAAATGTTGTGGACGAGGACTTGATCTTTAAAGGAATGGGATTGTTGTTTCGCGCCATGACGTGAGAATTAAGAAATCTATTGAGGATATCCTCAAAGACCTTATAATATAAAGCCCTTTAATCATTTCTGTTTTATCAATGGACATGAATCAATCCCACATCAGAAACTTCTCCATCATCGCCCACATCGACCACGGTAAATCTACCTTGGCGGACCGGTTTCTGCTTTTTTCGGGCGCGATCGATGAACGCAAATTTCAAAATCAACTGCTCGACGACATGGATCTGGAGCGTGAGCGGGGCATCACCATCAAGGCCTCGGCGGTGCGGATTGACTATAAAAGCGAGGACGGCCCCCCCTATGTTTTTAATCTCATCGATACCCCCGGCCACGTCGATTTTTCCTATGAAGTGGAGAAATCCCTGAAGGCCTGTGAGGGCGCCCTGCTCGTGGTCGACGCCTCGCAGGGCGTGGAATCGCAGACCGTGGCCAATTACCATTTGGCCGTTGAAAATAATCTCGAGATCTTGCCGGTCATCAATAAGATCGACATCGCCGGCGCGGATATCGAGGGGACCAAACGCCAGATCAGGGAGATTTTCAAGTTCAAAGAGCAGGACATCATGCTGGTCTCGGCCAAAGAAGGGATAGGGATCAAAGAGGTCTTTGAGAAGATCATCCATTTCTTCCCACCTCCGGAAGGAGACCCCAATGGAAAATTGCAGGCCCTGATTTTCGACATGAAATTCGACATTTACAAAGGGATCGTCATCTATGTGCGGGTGATGAACGGTTTTTTAAGCGAGCGTAGGCATATTAAGATGATGCATACCCATAAGGATTTCACCATCGAGGAGATCGGCGTCTTTCGCCCTGAAGCCACCAAGGTCGAAGGGCTCTCCTCTGGGGAAGTCGGGTACCTGACCTGCAATGTCCATGATCCTCAGGAGGTCCGGTTTGGCGATACCGTAACCTCTTTTGACGATCCCGCCCAAGAGCCCCTGGCCGGTTATCGGCAGTTAAAACCTTTGGTTTTTTGCGGGGTGTATCCCGTCAACGCCAAAGATTTTCTCGAGCTAAGAGAGGCGATTCAGAAATTGCGTTTGAATGACCCCAGCTTTGTCTATGAGCCGGAAAGCTCCCAGTCGTTTGGCCACGGGTTTCGCTGCGGGTTCCTGGGGCTGCTTCACATGGAGATCGTTCAGGAACGGCTGCAAAGAGAGTACAATCTCAATTTGATTTTAACCACGCCGAACGTTAGTTATCGGGTGATTGCCCGGGATCAAAAAATCTTGGAGATCGAAAGTCCAGGGGAGCTCCCGGACAGCGCTCAAATCCAACGCATCGAGGAGCCGGTTTTGAGGGTATCGGTTTTTACCCCGGTCTCTTCTTTGGACGGCATCATGGAGCTGGCGAAACGAAAGCGCGGTGTCTATCAAAAAAGCGATTTTGTCTCGGAGAGGATGAAGGTGGTTTTTGACATTCCGCTCTCGGAGGTGATCGTGGATTTCAACGATCTCGTCAAGTCCCTAACCAAAGGGTATGGTTCGATCGATTATGAATTCCAGGGATATCAGCCAGCGGCCATCTCCAAGCTGGATATTTTGATTAACGATAAAATCTGTGACGCCTTCTCATGCCTTGTCCATAAAGAGAGATCTTATGAGAAGGCGCTCAACCTGACCAGCAAGCTTAAGGAACTTATCCCTCGCCAGCTTTTTGAGGTGCGCATCCAAGCCAGTTGCGATGGACGGATTATCTCCAGCGCGAAAGTTTCCGCGGTTGGGAAAAATGTAACGGCCAAGTGTTACGGTGGAGATATCACCCGCAAACGTAAACTCTGGGAGAAGCAGAAGGAAGGCAAGAAGAAGTTGAAACAAATCGGCAATGTTGAAATTCCTCAAGAGGCTTTTCTGGCCGCATTGAAAATATAAATCCATGAAAAATATTTCCTCTTGGGTTCAAAGCCAGATGAGATATAAGGGATCAACCCTGCGCGAATGGGTTGAGTCAATTGTCATCGCCCTGGTTTTGGCGTTCTTTATCCGCACCTTTATTATCCAGGCCTTTAAAATTCCCACCGGATCCATGCGCCTCACCCTCCTGGAAGGCGATCGAATCCTGGTGAGTAAATATCGATATGGCCCGAAATTCCCCTTTACCCATTATCGTCTGCCGGGGTTCATCCCGCCCAAAAGAGGGGATGTGATCGTTTTTGTTTACCCCGAGGACAAGAGCAAGGATTTTATAAAGCGTCTCGTTGCCGTGGGAGGGGAGACCGTGGAGATCAAAGACGGACGGATTTATATAAACGGTCGAGCCTTAGAAGATCCTCCTTTTAATGGGATTTATTATTACAATCGAGGCGACCACGGTGAGGTGGGTCAAAAGATCAAGGTCGAGAAAGATCACTATTATGTTTTGGGCGATAACAGCGCCTCCAGCCGGGACAGCCGCTACTGGGGATTTGTCCCCCAGGATTTTGTCATCGGACGGGCCGAGCTGATTTACTGGCCTCTCCATCGAATCAGGATCATAAAATGAAATAAGGTTACTATTCAGGTACCTTGGCTCGTCGATAAGAAATTTTAGCCTAAAATTTACTCAAATAAGCTCTCGTCGAGAGTCAATTTCCATTAAGATCACCTGCAATCTGGTTCTTGACGGATATGGGTACCTGAGTAGTTACGAAATAAGGATTTAACAATGAAGCTTATCGTATACTTGTTGATTATCTTTTCTGTGGGGGGTTGTTTCTCGGTTCTCCACCGGGATCCCCGGGACACTCATAAGATCCCAAGTGATAAGGAAGCCGCTGGCGCCTTGACATCGGTCGCTGGTTATTATGCCGGAAGAAAGTTGAGTGAAAGCGAGATCCAGGAGCTTTCCATTCAGGTGCAAAAAGATAAGGAAGCCCAAAAGGCGATAGAGCAGCTGAGCGAGGCCCTCACGGGAGAAGACCGGCCGCCTCTTCGCTATTGTCCCGTTGACGGCAGACGTTTCAGTCATCGGGTCGAAGTTTGTCCGGAGCATAAAGTAAGATTGAAAGAATTGGACCCAGAAAATGAGATAGAAGCTGGACCCTGAATGCCCCTCACCTTTGCCAACAAAGTCACAATAGGTCGGATTTTAATTGTGCCGCTGTTTATTGCCACGATCCTTTATTATTCTCCGGGCCGGGAAATTTTAAGATATGTGGCCTTGATGGTATTTTTATTAGCGGTGATATCGGATGTGATTGACGGATACATCGCCCGAACTCGAAGAGAAAAAACCAAGGCCGGCGCACTCTTAGATCCCCTCGCGGATAAGGTGCTTCTGATTAGCGCCTTTATATGCCTTACCATCAAGGCTGAGGCCTTTGGCGAAATTCGATTTCCTTTATGGTTGGTTGTCGCTGTCATCAGCCGGGATGTGACTCTTCTTTTGGGAGCCATGATTATTCATCTGGTGGTGGGGAACCTTGCCATTACGCCGAGCCTATGGGGCAAGGCCACGACGTTTTTTCAGGTTTTTTGTATTATTGGAATCTTGTTGCAATGGTCCATCTCGATGGTGGTGTGGTATGGGGCTGTGGGATTAACGGTCATCTCTGGATTAGGGTATATTCGAAACGGAATAAAAGTTCTCAATGATTCCTCCACTCAAAATCGTTTGTAGCCTGTTGATGAGTTATCTAGTGGGATCGATCCCTACGGCGTATATTCTTGGCCGGCTCATTAAAAGGGTTGACATCCGGCAGCAGGGCTCTGGGAATGTCGGTGCCACCAACGCCTTCCGGGTCTTGGGAAAAACCGCGGGAGGGGTTGTCTTGATCGTGGATGTGATGAAAGGGGCGGTTGCCCCGAGCGTTTTGGCCGATTTTTTCGGCGTCGGTCGTGTCTGGGAGCGTGTTTTGCTGGGGTTCATTGCGGTCCTAGGCCACAGCTTCAGCCCATTTCTAAAATTTCGAGGGGGCAAAGGGGTCGCAACCAGTCTTGGCGTTTTGATCGGATTAACCGTAAAGATCACGGTCCTGCGTCCCATTTTGCTCTGGGCGGTTTTGATCTGGCTTAGTGTTTTTGTGGCGACAGGATTTGTCTCTCTGGCTTCGATGGTCAGCGTGACCGCTGTTCCTTTTTTGATGGTGGCCTTAAACCAGCCCTTGGAGATCGTCAGCTTGGGAATTATCTTGTGTCTGTTTGTGGTTTGGCGGCATCGTTCCAATATCCATCGTCTTCTAACCGGAAAAGAGTCTCGCGTTTTATTTCTTAGAAGAAAAAGATAGAAAATCTTTGGGTCCCTAAACCTCCCCTGATTTTTTCCTCTAAATTCCCCGATTTTAAAGCTATTTTTACGAATTTGTTTCCTGAAACCGTTTTCTCTTGTGTCAGTGAAAACGCTTGCTTAAAACGCGCCGGGACATATTGTTTCTCAAAAAGGTCATGCTATACTTCCTTTCGTCCTTACCCCTTTACACAAATGGCTCTGATAGTCGGTTGTCAAGATGGAGAAAGGCTTAAAAAAGGAAGAATCATGAGGGAAATATTATTCAAAAATATGACCTCCCTTAAGAGGAGAAAAAAAACCCTCTGTGTCAGCGAACGCTCCGAGGATCAGGAGTGTCAGACATTCGTTAAGAAGAGCTTTATCTACCTTGTAAGCCCTCAAACGGATACGGGTCATGCCTTATCGGTCCCGGTCGTTTATATAAGGAAGCATCGGAACACCAAAACTCAACAGGAAAGCTTCTGTTTTCGTATCAAAGGGTATTTTTATCTAGCGAAAGATGCCAGTTTCTTTAAGGTAAGATTTTGTCATTGCCTGAAGATTCATATTTTGTGGAAGACAAAGCAGTTCTCCTCCCCCAAGCCGGCCAGTCTCACGTAGCGTGCTTCTTTGCAATGGCCTAAGCGATGAGCGGAAAAGATTAAAAAACTTTTCCGCTCATTTTTTTTACCACCTTATCATCCCACATTTTTTTGCCTTCGCCCATTCTGTGTTTTTTTCTAATTAATTTTACTTGCTAACACTCAGAGATTCTTGATAAACTAAAATTCCAGTAAAAGGAAAATTTTATGTCCATCGAATCCGTTAATCCTACAACGGGAAAGTTGATTAAATCCTATACCCAGATGCCTTTTAAGGGTATTCAAGGGATTCTCCAAAAAACCCAACAATCTTTTGAGGCCTGGCGATGGACAGATTCTTTAGAGCGCAGCCAGAGGATGAAGAAGGCTGCAGAAATCTTACGCGACCGAAAAGAAGATCTGGGCAAGCGGATGGCCCAGGAGATGGGCAAGCCCATCACGCAGGGCAGGGCGGAGATCGAAAAATGCGCGTGGGCCTGTGATTATTTTGCCAGCGAAGCTCCCCGGTTTCTGGCCAGGGAAACCATTCCTACCGAGGGTTCCCGCAGCTATGTCACTTTCCAGCCGTTGGGTGTGATTCTGGCCATCATGCCTTGGAATTTTCCCTTTTGGCAGGTTTTTCGTTTCGCTGCGCCGGCCTTGATGGCCGGCAACGCCGCGCTTTTAAAACATGCCTCCAATGTCACGGGGTGCGCCTTAACGATTGAAAAGATTTTTCAGGAGGCGGGATTCCCGAAGGATTTATTCCGGACATTGGTTTTAAATTCTGATAAGGTCATCTCTCTTATTGATGATCCCCTCATCAAAGCCGTGACCTTAACCGGAAGCACTCAGGCGGGAAAAAAGGTGGCCTCTGCAGCGGGACGGGCTCTTAAGAAAACGGTATTAGAGCTGGGGGGAAGCGATCCTTATCTGATATTCCTTGATGCCGACCTTAAAGAAGCCGTGGGAGAGTGCGTGAATGCACGGCTCGTCAATAGCGGTCAAAGCTGTATCGCGGCCAAAAGATTCATCGTCCCCCAAGCGATCCAAAAACCAGTGGAGGCATTGTTCGTGGATCTCATGAAGTCAAAAAAAATGGGTGATCCTTTGGAGGAGACCACCCAGTTAGGGCCGCTGGCGCGTGGGGATCTGCGCGAGGAACTCCATAAACAGGTTATAAAAAGCATAAAGAAAGGAGCACGCCTTCTTGTCGGTGGTGAGATCCCTCCGGGGCCGGGGGCCTTCTACCCCCCAACGGTATTAACCCAGGTCCATAAGGGGATGCCCGCTTATGAAGAAGAGATCTTCGGTCCGGTGGCCGCCATCATTCCCGTGAAAAATGAAACCGAGGCCTTGGAAGTCGCCAACGACAGTTGTTTTGGATTGGGCGCGGCGATCTTCAGTCGCGATGTTCAACGGGCAGAAGAGCTGGCCGCACGGCATCTGGAGGCGGGTTTGTGTTTTATCAATGCCTTGGTAAAATCGGATCCGCGGCTTCCTTTTGGAGGCGTTAAGGCCTCGGGTTACGGACGGGAGTTGTCGGTTTTTGGCCTGCGGGAGTTTGTGAATATCAAAACGGTGTGGGTGGCGTAAGCGAAAAAGGGGGTCTTTTGATGGAGATCATCCTTCTGGTAGTCGTTTCCGTGCCGGTCTTCCTTTTTGGCTTATTTGTATTTCTTAAGCCCATCCAGATGATCGAATTCCAAAAGGCATTTTACAGATGCATCAACTGGAAGATGGAACCGATTGACATGGCCAAAGAGATCCGTCACACAAAATGGATGGGGTTGTTTTTGATGGTTTTTGTCGTTGGGGTATGGTACTGTTATGTGTCTAATTTGTGTGGCTCTTGTTGCGCTCCTTGGTGGTGGCTTTAGAAGGATTAGAGCAACCTCGAAATATTGCTAAATCTATTCTCGACAAAAAATAAGAGATCGTATAAAATAGCCACACTTATAAAAATTTAGATGGGCAAGTCGGCTTAAGAAATCAATCCAAACATTTTAAAAACAAAGGAGGGTTAAAGACGTGTGGTTAAGATCATTCATAGGATTGGTGGGGATCATAAGCTTGGTGGGTTGCGCAACAACACGGGGACAGATGTCAGAAGATCAGTTGCAAATGCGTTTGGGTCAGTTGGAGAGTGAGCTGGAGCAAAAAGATCAAGAAATCAGTGAATTAAAAGACCAAGTTAAGGTTTTATCCGAAGCAATGAAAGGGAAGGAATCCTCTCCTGCAAGGCGATCTATGTCGTCTAAGGAAGACGCTGGTTATAAAAAAGAGGGGATCATTAGGGTTCAGGCGAGTGCAGATCAAGTGCAGCTGGCCCTTAAGAATGCCGGCTTTTATAATGGTTCTATTGATGGCAGGATTGGTGAAAAGACAAAACAGGCCATTGCTGAATTTCAAAAGTCCCATAATCTCACACCCGATGGGATTGTCGGCAGGAAAACATGGGAGCAGCTTAAGTCTTACTTGGAATAAAAGGCAAAGGCGTTGTATTTTAAAACTCCGGTGGGATAGAACGCTAAAGGGCGGAGGCCAGACCCTAAAGGGGGAAACCCAAACAAGAGATTGTTTGGGTTTCTTTTTTGGGATTGATGACAAGAGCCCTTCGGCGTATTCGCCAGAATGAGGCGGGTCCCAAGGTCAACAGATGAAGTTTTCGTTAAGAAAATTATTCAAGAGTTTTCTTTTTTGGGTTGTCACTTCGGGGTGTCTTTTATTGCTTTTTTTAACCGGCTTCATCTATTGGATGGAGTATCAATGGAGAAAACAGGACGATTTCTTGAGTCGGCTTTTACCGGATACCCGCTGGGTTCAGAGTCAATTTCCGCTGTATTTTGTGCTGGGGACAACATTGGGCAAAATCAATCTGGATGGAAGCGATCTCAAGTTCCTTTACGAGGGAGATTCGCCCATCCAGCAGTTTACTTTTTCTCCCAACGGACAGCATCTTCTTATGGTGAGCCGCTTTGACCTTCTTTTGTACGATCAGAAAAAACACCGGCTTTCCCGCATCGATTCTCTGGGAAAACAGGTCAAAGAGAATAAGGTCAAAGGGGGATTCCGCATGGTACAATGGGCAGCGGATAGTCGGAAGATTTTTTATGAGCTTCACCGTTGGTCCCCTTTTTCTTCTCAAGATCTTTTTTATGTGTATAGTTTGAAGGATCAAAAAAAGACCCTGACAAAAATGCCGGTTTTTACGGTTTCCTCCGTTTTCTGGGATAAGAAAGGGGAATCCCTTTATTGCTATGCTGCCCAACTGGTCAAGCCAGATTCGAGGGAACGGCGTTACAAAATAAGGATTTATCAGATTCCCTTGGCCGATTTCAAGCCGCGGCTTCTGACAAGTTTTCTTTCGAAAACCGATATTTTAAATGAATCGGATCTGCGGGTCTTCGGGCTCGATCCCTATTTGCGTCAGTCTCGGGTTAACTCTCAGCGTGTCGGGCAGCAAAATTTGCTGTGGATTTCCGAGAAAAAAAGAAGGCTGGGCCTTGATGAAAAGGATTATCTTTACTGGGCGGACCTTAAGGGAAAACCCATCCGATTATTTCGAATCCGTAAGAAGCCTTTGCCCTTGGTGCATCTTAAGTGGGTGCCGGGAGGACGGTATGCGGTGATGACCCATAAGGATTACGGTATTCTGGTCCTGGAGCCACGGTCTGGAAAACTGGGCAAGCTTATGGAGGGGCAGGCCTTTGGTTGGTATGAGAAAGGAAAATAAAGAATAAAAAGGAGAGAAGAATGTATAAGCTTAAAATTGGGATGCTGAGTTTGGTTTTAATCCTTATAGGGTGTGTGGGGCTGGTAACATTTGGCTCTTCGCCGCTATGGGCACAAATGAAGGGGCTCGATTTCAATGAGAATATCTATTACGATATCTACTTTGCCTATGCTGTGGTCAAAGGAATCAGGATTCAGGGTCTCAAAGAGATACAGGGAGAGCGGTTTTTAGTTGTCTCGACCACCAATCTGAAGACAAAAGATACAGAGGGATATATCCTATTCGATACCATTAAGGCGATTCTTCCAACGGGATATATTAATGTGAACGCTTTTGAAATTCCTTATCAGCCTTAAAGTAAACAAATGTTTATATGAATTTCGTTAGGAAACGAATACCGTCTTAAACCCTTCAGACACCCTATCGGGGTCAGATATGACAAATAGAGCAGGGCTTATTTTGATGCATCGGAAACTTTTTCAGTTTCCTATCTTGATGGTTGTTTTGTTCATCGGGTTTGCTTACGCTGAACCGACGCTCCCCCGGGCCGATTACGTCTCTCCCCAAACCGTCAAGGAATGGCAAAAAGAGAAAAGACGCGTTACGTTGATCGATGTCCGTTCTGCCGAAGAATTCCACGCTGGGCACATCGAGGGCGCTGTCAACATCCCTTATGATCAGATCGAGAAGCGTGCCCACAAGGTGAATCGGGAAATCCCGGCGGTCACCTATTGCATATTGTCCTCCTGGCGCGCTCCCTATGCCGCCAACACTCTTAAAGATTTAGGGTTTGACAAGGTTTATATTCTGGAGGGGGGCGTCTCGGCGTGGAATGCGGGCGGTCAGGTGGTTTACGCCACGCCATTGGGCAAAGCCGGCGGCATTGCTCCTTACCCTTCGGGACTTCGAAGGAACCTCAAGCATCCGCCGGATAAATCTTATAAGAGAAGGGTCCGCATGACGGTGGAGGAATTGAGTTCCTACAACGGCCGGGACGGGAGGCCGGCTTACGTGGCCGTCAACGGCGTCATTTACGATGTGACCCAAAGCCGTTTATGGCGGGGAGGCCTCCATGACCCCAGTCATGGAAAAGCCGCGGCCGGGCGGGATCTTACCGAAGTTCTCAAGGATTCCCCTCATGGGGATAAGCATCTGAAAAATTTTCCCGTGGTGGGGTCGTTAGTTGAGAAGGAGTAATGGATTGATTAAATTGATAAAAATTAAAAATTATTTGATAAATAATCAAAGACATGTTAGGATTGAACCATTTCAATAAGGCGAGAGCCCTTTAGCTCTCAGATCCAGACGGCAAACTTTTAAAACCCTTTATGCTCCCCCCAAGACGACAGCCAGCGATCCTCCCTCATAAAAAATTTCCCCTTTTCATTTCCTTTATTTTCCTTTTCTTTTTGTCTTCGAAGGCTTTTGCCGCGGTTCCTTCGGCACCGACCTTAAACAGCGCCATAGCCGGGACAAGCCAGGTGAGTTTGTCCTGGAGCACGGTTTCCGGGGCAACGGGCTACAGCGTCAAATATGGGACAGCGAGCGGCAGCTACACGGTGACAAAATCCGCCGGCACGGCGACGGCTTACACGGTGACCGGTTTAACCAACGGGACAACTTACTACTTTGTGGTGGTGGCCTCGAATACCAGCGGAACGAGCCCCAACTCCAATGAAAGAGCGGCCCAGCCGATTGCGGCGCCTACCTTAAATACCGCCACCGCTGGCGACACGAAAGTCAGTCTGGGTTGGAGTTCTGTGAACGGGGCAACGAGTTACAGCGTGAAATATGGGACAAAAAGCGGTGTCTATACCATTACCATCAACGTGGGCAATGTGACAAGTCATACGGTGGCGGGACTGACCAACGGGACGACGTATTATTTCGTGGTGGTGGCCCACAATGCAACGGGCACGAGCAAGAATTCCAATCAAAAATCGGCCCGGCCGGTTCCGCCGCCTCCGGCGCCGGTTTTGAATACCGCGGTTTCCGGCACGAGCAAGGTTTCGTTATCCTGGAGCGCTTCCGCCACGGCCACCGGCTATACCGTGAAATACGGGACAGCCAGCGGAAGCTATAAGGTAAGCAAGGCCGTGGGCAAGGTCACCAGCTACACCTTAACCGGGCTGTACAATGGGACGGCGTATTACTTTGTTGTGATAGCGAGCAACTTGGGTGGAAACAGCCCCAATTCGAATGAAAAGTCCGCTAAGCCAATCGCGGCGCCGATATTAAGTAGTGCAACGGCCGGCAATGCCCAAGTGACTTTGGGCTGGAATGCTGTGCCCGGTGCCATCGGTTATACCATCAAATACGGCACCGCAAGCGGGAGCTATTCATCTACGGTGGAGGCCGGTAGTGTGACGAGCTTTAAGGTAACGGGATTGATTAATGGGATGACCTATTATTTCGTGGTGGTGGCCAATAACGCAACCGGCACGAGCAACAATTCAACGGAGAAATCCGCCAAACCGCTGGGCCCGCCGCCGGCGCCGGTTTTGGACAGCGCTGTAGCAGGGGAAAGCGAAGTGAGTTTGAGCTGGAAGGCTGCCTTTGGGGCAACGGGCTACACGGTCAAATACGGAACCACGAGTGGTGTTTACACGACAACGGTGCCTCTGGGCAATGTGACGAGCCATACCGTCAGCGGTTTGACCAACGGGATCATGTATTATTTTGTGGTTGCGGCCAGCAACAGCTACGGGACGGGGCCGGATTCGAATGAGAAATCGGCCGTGCCGGTCTCCCCGCTGGATACCACAGCACCCAGTGTCCCCGCGGATCTTGCCGCCACCGCTGTCTCATCAACTCAAATCGATTTAACCTGGAGTTCTTCGACAGATAACGTTGGGGTTACAGGCTATCGAATTTTCCGGGACGGCACACCGGTTGCGACAAGCGTATCGACGAGTTTCTCCGATGCAGGGTTAATGCCCGATACCACTTATTCCTATCAAGTGAGCGCCTTTGACGCAGCGGGTAATGAATCCGCGCCCTGTCCGGCGGTCAGCGCCACCACCCAATTGACCTATACCCCCATTGTGTACGGACAGACGGTGACGGCAACCATCAGCACACCTGCAGAGATTGTTAAATACAGCTTTGTCGCGCAGGCCGGGGACAAGGTGATGATGGCTGGAAGAAGAATAACAGGGGGTGCGTTTGATCCATATGTACAATTACGGGATGTTAATGGTAACGTGATTGGTAATGCTGTGCGTCTGTATGATCTCGGGACGTTCACGGCAACGATACAGACGGCCGGGACGTATTACTTTTGGATTCATGATGGATCCTATGATACGGCCGGGACGTATCAAGTGACGCTGGAGCGGTTGAATGATCCGGTAGGGGTGACGACAATGACGTGGGGGCAAATAGTAAATGGAACAACAACCTTTATAACAGCGCAGGACGTTTATGGTTTTGCTACAGAGCAAGGTGACAGGATAGTTATTTCTTTTCAGAATGCATCAGGAGGATCTTTTGACCCTATAGCAATATTACGAGATACAAATGGGATTCCTGTTGGGAATAGCGTTTATAATAATGGCACCATAACAGCCACAAGTTCTTCAAATGGAACATACTATTTATGGATTTATGATGGATCCTATGACAGCACCGGCAGTTATACCATCACATTGGTTGACAATCTGGTCGTAAACGTATCCGTTTCTCCTATGTTCATCAACCCGGCGATCAACGAGACCGCGACGCTGCAGTTCAGCCTTGAGCGGAATTCCCAGACGGTCATCAATCTCTATCAGGCCACCCTGGATGCCAGTAATGTCCTGCAAAAGACTCTAATTCAAACGCTCTTTTCCGGGCCTCTCCCCAAAGGCCAGAACACTTACACCTGTAATGGAAAGGATGTCAGCCAGGTGATCCTGCCGCAGGATTCTTACGTCTTTACCATTGAAGCCACAGAGATCACTGGAACCAGACATTCGCTCTATAATCCAGCGTATGTCCCCGGCAGTGTCCAGATACAGACCCCGGTTTTAAACTCCCCCAGCTTTGATCCCTATAAAGGAGAGACCACCACCCTTTCTTATAATTTGGTTGCGCCGGCCTGGGTCACGTTGCGAGCGGGGGTTTCTGGGGTGACAACGGCCAGCCGTACGCTTTTCTTAAACAAGCCCCGCGATATTGTTAATAACTCCGATGTCTGGGACGGCCGGGACAATAACGGGAATATCCTCGCCGCCGGCACCTATGTGATTTATGGCTGGGCCAATTTGCTCCCCAGTCACGCCGTTGTCATCCGCAACACCGATCCCCCACGGGTTGATGCCTTACGGGCGGATCCTTATGCCTTTCTCCCTGCTTATAGTGAGAGTGCGAATATTGAATACGGCATTTCCGAAGATTCAACCGTAACGCTGGTCATTAAAAATTCTGCCGGGACGGTCATTCGAACCTTGGTCGACAATGAAGCCAAGTCAGCCGGCGTGCACACCGTTGTCTGGGATGGGAGAGATAGTTCGGGAGATGCGGTCCCAGCCGGCGATTATAAACTGACTTTAACCACAGTGACTCAGGATGGGAGCAATGTTATCAGGGATGGGAATGTTCGGGTGTTTAAATGATCGTATCTCGGGGTTCGTATCTCGTATCTCGTTGTTCGTGAAGCGTGAAGCGTTTGCGAAACGAGATACGTTTCACGAGATACGCTTCACGAGTGATGCTTCACGAGATACGAGATACGCTTCACCAGATACGAGATACGGCAGGCCATTATTATTTTTTCTTTCATTCTTTATTTTATTCTACTTCGCCGAATACCCCGCGGCTTGCCGCGGGGATGAAGGCGAAAGTAGAACTCTACGAAGCTCAAACACGAAATACAGTGAAGTATTTGAGCGTAGTAGAGTTGAGTATTCGGCTTCGAAGAATGAACCTTCAGAATTTTTTAAAAGATACCCTGTAATCTTGTTGCAGGGAGGTTCATTTCCAACAGCAGCCAAGGCCGACACAATCGCCTACAGCCGGCTGACCGACGGCTACTGGCAGATATGGGTTATGAATTCCCAGGGGCAAAACAAAAGGCAGCTCACCGCCAGCCCTTTTGATAAGCGCGATTCCGAAGGGTTCTCTCAAGGAAAAAAAATAGGTTTTCGCACCGCCAACGGCGAGCTTTATATCATCAATTCGGACGGCACGGATGAAAAAGAAATCCTGAAGAAATACGGCAGCATCAACAATCCCAGTTTTTCCCGGGTCAAAGAGGAAGTCGTTTTCGTCCGTTTTGATCCCCAGCTCATTGACAAAAGCAACATTTGGAAATCGGATTTGAAGGGCGAGAACGCCCTGATGCTGACCCGCGGCGTTGCCTTGAAATATCAGCCCAATCTTTCTCCCGCGGCCGACAAAGTCGTTTTTGTTCAGGCTGATCAGGTCAATCAATCCCACCATCTTTGGATCATGAGTGCCGATGGGGCAGATGCCCGGCAATTGACCTTTGGTAAAAAAGGTTTTGATCATCTGCCGGCCTTTTCTCCCGATGGGAAGACTGTAGCCTTTTCTTCTAATCGAGAAAACGGCAATTATGAAATTTATTTAATAGATGTCGATTCTGGCGCCTCCCAGCGCCTGACGAACGACTCAGCGCTGGATACGCACCCCGCGTTTTCTCAAGACGGCAAAAGGATCGCTTTTGTCTCGGATAGGAGCGGCTCGCAGCAGATCTGGGTGATGGATCTTGGAGGAAAGAACCCGGTGCAATTAACCAACGATAAGGAAGAGTCGATCGATCCGGTGTGGCTTGATATGCGATGAAATCTGAAATAAGGTATCTCGTCAATCGTGAAGCGGTTGTGAAACGCGAGATACGCTTCACGAGATACGCCTGAAGATACGCTTCACGAGATACGAGATACAGTTATTGGAGGAAGGAGTCCCATGGCTATCAATAAATTGATGCTTTTCTCTATGATGTTGACCATTTCCCTGGCAACAGGGGCCCTGGCCGATAGCGGTAAAATCCTTCTGCCTTTATCCGTTCACTTCGAAGCGACGAAAGACGCCCCGGCCGACCCCGCCGAAACCAACATTTTTACAATCAATGTCCAGGACGGCTCCAAGGCTGCCAATCCCCAGGCTCGGTATAATGTCCTTCTTTATATCAACAGCCGTTTTGAAGTGGAATTTAAAAACGAAACCCTGCCCTTCAGCTTTAAACGAAATCTCCGGGGACTAGGGCAAGGCCCCCATGAATTAAAGATTGACCTGGAGTCCGCATCTGAGGCGGTTGTGGGCCGGGCGAGTATGATCGTTGAAGTAGAGTAGTTCAATAATCGTATCTCGTCGTCCGTGAAGCGTGAAGCGTTTTACGTACGAGATACGAAATACACTTCACGAGATACGAAATTATGCGCTATTTTTGGTTTTTCATTTTACTATCACTAACAATGGCCGGATGCCAATCTGCTCCTTTAAAATCAGCAGAAACAAAGCCGTTGGAGGCCGCACCGGCAGGCGGCGATGAAATCCTGGCCACGGATATTTCCTTCGACCTGGAAACAGGCCAGATCAAATACACGCTGCCCGAGGATGCGCTGGTGCGCGTGCGCATCGGTCTGATGGACGGCGGACCGCTGCTTCATCATGTTGTCGACTGGGAGAAACGCCTCAAAGGGCCCCATGTGGAAACGTGGGACAGGAAAGACGCAGCCGGCAAAATTGATTTCACCAACCGCAAAGACATGATGCTTGTTTTGGGCTGTCTTCCCCTGGAAGAAGAAAAACGAAAAAGCTACAACGGCCTTATTAAGGGATTAAGAAAAGCCCCGCAGCTCAATGTCGTCTTCCCCGAGGCCGTGGGCAAAACCGATGATGGCTGGGATATCGTTCGGGGTATAGCGCCGGTCAGGATCAACCTGGATGAAAAAGACAAGGACTGGCTGACCGGCACAAAATACGAAGTGGGGATGTACATCGACTATGTCTTTTTGATGGAAGACGAAGAGGGGACCAACCCTTTTACCTACCGGCTCAACACCGTGAATCTCAATGACGGGCCTCATCTGATCACGGTCAATATTGTGGGATATGAGGGGGATATGGGGACGAGGAGCGTCCTGGTATATGTGAAAAATAACTAGGCGTATCTCGTGAAGCGTGAATCGTGAAGCGTATCTCGTATTATGGGAAAAAGCTATGAAAATCAGAAATTTTCGAGATTTGGATATCTGGCAGTTAGGGAAAAAGTTAGTGCTGGAGATTTATCAAGTAACCAAAAGTTTTCCCAAAGAAGAACAATTCGGTATTGTTGCTCAGATGAGAAGAGCGGCGATATCTATTTCGTGTAACATCGCTGAAGGATTTAATCGACTGCATAATAAGGAACTTGAGTTTGGCACTTTTTCGGGCTTTTGGGCCGTATTTTCAGGTAGTTCTCGTCGAGAAAGCAATTTTGTGGTATCGAAAACCTGTTTTTGCGATCCGAGAGACTTTTCCGACGACAAATTCGAAAATTTGCCAAACTCAAGCATCTTTTCTGAAATATGACAATGCTTTCTCGTGACGGTTTGCGGCCATATTCTGACATCTGCTGGGCACTGTTGCCGCGATATCGGACGGCCAAAATTTTTTCGTATTTAAGCCCCAAGTTTGTCCCGATTTCCGCGATCAATTCATCAACGATAACAGGGATCCCCCCGTATTGTGCATTCCCTACCACAAAAGCAATCTTTGCGCCTTTCCTGCAAACCCGCCTTGCTTCCCGCAATGATAAATGGATATCAATAAAATAACCCTTCAACATTCCAGGCATACGACGATCAACGGATGATTTCTCTAAACGTTTCAGCGTTTTGCTCAAATTTTTTGGCTCAGAATAATCGCTGTAATCCGGCCTCTCAGGACGTGACTCCGGATGCGATTCAAAACTCTGATATCTTAAATTACGTGTTTGCTCCCAATCCAGAAAACCGAACATCAACTCAACTCCAAAGACTCTGGTATAATCATGCCGGTTGGGATAGGGCGGCGAGGTAATGATTGCTGAAAAAGTATTCGATGAATTCGGTAACT
This sequence comes from uncultured Planctomycetales bacterium, assembly GCA_964620805.1. Taxonomy (GTDB): domain Bacteria; phylum Omnitrophota; class Gorgyraeia; order Zapsychrales; family JAHFFX01; genus CAZUJQ01. The sequence continues at coordinate 26,098 of CAZUJQ010000009.1, forward strand.
CGCGAGCATCGAAGATTTCAGCTTTCCAGTTAGCTTTACTTTTAATCGCGCCATTTCGTGGTAAATCGTCAACCATAAACTGCACTTGTTTGTCGTACATCCGGGGCAATGATCTGGTAGTGGTTTTCTGGCCAATCCATTTCAGCCATCCACCTGTTGCTATTGCCCGGCTGAATTTAGGCAGAGTTGAGAGCAAGGCCATTTTAAAGAATCGTTGATGGGTCTCATTGAAATCCATTTCTTCGATTTGATTACTAACGCTGTCAAATGCACCCAATAAATGCCCGGGTAACGCCTTTCTAACAAGCTCTGGATACGGACGCGAGGCCCCGTTCCACTTGGCAGGATCAATTCTACTTTTCAACTTCACCCAATCTCTGGATAATTTATCTGGATCATAGTTGCCCAGCTTTACCCGGGAAGCGAAAACTGCAAATGGCGAAAGATCGTAGCCGATAGCTGGAATTCCCTTTTCTTTAGCGGCCAAGAGTGTTGTCCCGGCTCCGCAGAAGGGATCCAAGATACAGTCCGATGCCCTCAATTTCCATTCATCGATAAGGCCATGAACAAGCTCACTGGTAAAGCTGTGCGGGAAAACACACCAACGGTGAACCAGCTTTTCACGTAAATAGCGGGGCGTCACCCACCATTTCCAATCGGATCGATCTTCAATGCAAAACGATTTGTTCATTTTTTATTATGACCAATTGCCTGATAAACCGGTTTCGGAAACTCAATACGGACCGGTTGTCGATAAATAGGATGTGTTAACAGCAACTCACCCTTATTCAGTCTTGTCAAATTTGCCTTAACATCCTGAGAGATAAATCGGTATGTTGGGTCCGCCAACTCAGAAGAATCGCTGCGACCGATAACTTTTGTGGAACAGTTACCGACCACCTGACCATGAACTTCACTCATGAACTGTTCCGCCGAAATTAGGACGACACCCAATGACCTTCCTCTGGCCGCTATATCCAGCACATAATCCAGTATCGATGATTCGCCTTCGCCTTTGCGGGCAGGAGCGTATTTGTTCAGCTCATCGACGAAAATCAACACCTTCTTGGGTAATTCCCCGCGTTCGTCAATGGATGCCTCGGCATACATCCCATACACTTCCTTGATAATGTGCCCGAAGACCAGGGAACGCTCTTCGTCTTGGAGTTTCGCTATGTCAACAACCATAGTCTGGCCGCCCTGAATCTTTCGGATTTCTTCGCCAAGATTTGCGGCCCGTTTGGGATTTCGCTGTTCAACAAATATGCCGGACTGTCTGTTTTTTACCACGCGCCTTAAAATCCGCACAAAACGGCCGACTGAAGAAGCGGCGACCTGGCCGTATTTTTGGGGAATTCCTTTGTCCATTAACGGGGCACCGTTGAGAAGCGCATCCCATGCGCGTACGGACTGCCATGCTTTTTCTCCATTCATGACACCTTGCTGAATTTCTCCGATCAATGCTCCCAGAGTATCCCATGGATCAGGGACTCTGATTAACAAATCCAGACCGGGGCCGGGATTGGCGGGATTACCGATCACATCTTCCAAGGAATAAGAGTACGTAAAAAATTGATCCGGGGGTTCGCCAAAACAATTCGGTAATCCCGTGGTCTGGGTGGACCTGCCCCATGGTAATAGATAACGGACATTATCGAATGCTTTGGGTTTGAGTCCCATGAATTCCCAGAATTCAATTTCCTCCGGTCTAATGCCTGTACGTGCTTTGTCAATAACAAGCAGATCATTCTGTTTAACGTTCAGGAGAATGACCGCAATTTCATTGGCGTCTGACGATTGCAATACCGATTGAATGAGAAACATCGCATAAGAAGTTTTTGTCGCAAGACCGGAGATCCCAGCTATATTCATATGCGCGCCTTCGGGGCCTAAAATATACCGTTTATCAAGAAAGACCCGGGCCCGTGTTCCATTGGACATACGGATCATTCCGGCCGGGACCGTGATTTTTTCGTTATGCTCTTTTTCATATTCAAACATTTTATCTATGCCAAGAGCCACCCAAATACCGGCCTCATCCGCAAACTGGATTGGCGATTCATTCTGCACCGGCATGTATATTCCCATAGGATACTTTTGTTCAGTCGCGGGGTCAAAGTTAGCCAGAACGTTCACCTCCGCAACATTAGCACCCTGCCGGGGCGTCTGCGCTTCACCTGCAGTACTGCCGAAGTCACTGGAAATATAATTCGACAAATGGGACGGCGCGTCTGTGATTTGCTTAATATTCGTCACCAAACCGAAGGTGCGCGTTCCCTGCATCTGATCCGCTTCAATAATATCGAAAGGATTGACGATCTCCTCCGGGGCAAGCCAAAAAGAGAATTTCTCCGATGAGTTGGGCTCGTTCTGCGTCGCCGATGCCTTACCTATAATCTGCTTGCCACTTTTTTTATTTTCCTCTGCCATAATGACGCCTCCGTTTTCTTTTCACTTTTAAATCTTGAACGGCCACTTAAGGCCCGCTTTTAATGCCTCCGTTGATACAAAACCATTTTTGACTGCCTGCTCAGCCAAATAAATGGCATAAATATGCGAGTGCCATCTTGAATCTTTTCCATGCGGTGTCGCCTGACGTTCTGCCAGCAACGCCGATGACAACTCATTGATGAGATCGGAAGACACCGCCTCTTTACCGGGATTCGGCAATTCCACCTTGACCACACCCATCAAAGGATAATCCATCTGCTTCTGCTCACGAAGCCGGGCAAACCATATGACGGCATCGCCTGCCCGTGCCGAAAAAGCACACGTCCTGGCTGAATATGGCAAATCCGCCAGCAATTCATAGAGATTGACTTTTTTGCCACCTCTTTTGCCTTGTAATTGAAACGTTGGTTCCTTGCTGAATGACTTATTAAGCCAACAGATATTGGGGATATCCTTGTACATATAAAGATCTTTCCCGGCGTTTCCATCCATGACCAGCCAATGATCTTTGGCGCGATTCAATTCCCGGCCCAAGTCTTCTTCGAGCTTTGCCATCAAATGATGTGCTTTGTGCGGTGCACGGGAACGGGGTTCTTTCCCAGGTGAGGTTCGCTCAGTTTCACCGTCCGCTTCTTGTATGTCGCAAAAGCCAAAACGATTTCCGGCTTTTTTGATCAATTCTTCAACCTGATCTCCGAAAGAAACGGATTTTTTATCCATCATCAGAATTATCTTATGATATGACTTCGCGACATTGACCTGACCATTGTCTTTACGATAAACAGCCGCGGTTCCGATTTGCGATACATGGATAGAAGTTCGCCTTGTCCCTTCCACAACATCCCCCAAGAAAAAGGTCCGTGCGGAACCATCGATAAAATATCGCAAGATATGTTTCTCCTCGCGGTAAAAAGGCTTCAATTCCACATAGGGATTTCTATTGGGTGTTTCCAGAAGCACTTCAAAAAAATTGTCATCTCCCATGCGAAGGCGATCAATCACTTCAGCATGATCCGGGCGCACCATATCTTCCATAGCCTGCCCCGTGGCCGGGAGGACCTTGGCCTCTTTGGTAATCAGCTCCAAAACTGGTTTTAAATCACGAAATGGATTATCGTACTTCACATTTCCTCCAAAGACTTTTTGATCTCTTTAAGCTCTTCTTGCTTTAATCCCCACAAATGAGACACACAAGAATCTATGTTTTCTTCAATTTCTCCTACTCCTCCGCCATCAACTAAGGATACTTCATGTGCTTGTTTTGATAACATGGCAAGCTTGAAATGTAATTCGCTTTTATTAAATTTAGGCACTGCAATATTGCCAAGAACATGCGTGTTTATTTGAATTTCGACTCCATACGATGCGACTGCCAGTCTGACGGGTGAGGAATTTAAAACGGCACACAAATAATGCGCTTCTGGTTCATTGTCCACATCCACTAACATTAGCTTATGATCCGGAATTATCGGCCGCGAATCAATGGAACCTATCACTGCCGCTGTTAATTGGGCTGCTTGCTCCCGCCAAACTACCTTCCAAGGAGAAAACGTATAATCGCCAATATTGAAAATAGAATAAAATGGTGCATCACTTTTAAAATACCGTTTAAATGCTGGACGTTGTCGCAAGATGGGCTCAAAGTTTTTAAAGAATGCAAAAGCCTTAGGATATTCTTGTGACATTTTTGTTTCCGGTATGGCTTTCAGGCGGGCTCCTTGTTTATGAGTAAGCACGAAATGTTGCTTGGGTTGAGCTACCCATTTTTGCACATCGCATCCTCGCAAAAGCGGAAAAACCAATTGTTCTTCCATAGCCATCTGCACCTGAGACACTTTCTTCTTAGCACCTTCAATGAGGTTGCCAATAATTACTAAATTGCCAGGACGCTTGCCGTGGATATTGACCCAAAAAACACCATTTGCACCACCGGTATTAGTTCCTTCGCGTGCGACATAATAAGAGGGGCCCAAAATTTTATGGAGAGCATTGAGCGCAGATTTTCTCGCTGTGATCCAAGATGAAGTTATATCTTTTTGACTTGAGTTTGGCACTTTTTCGGGCTTTTGGGCCGTATTTTCAGGTAGTTCTCGTCGAGAAAGCAATTTTGTGGTATCGAAAACCTGTTTTTGCGATCCGAGAGACTTTTCCGACGACAAATTCGAAAATTTGCCAAACTCAAGTTTTTGATTAACCGGCTCAGCATACCAAGAGCTATAAGTGATCTTCTCAGTTGTTACCTCTTCATATGGAGTGTCAAAGCCGATTGACCCACCTCGCCCAGTTTTTTTCTTTCGCCAGTATTGATATGGAATTGGATATGAAACCTTTCTACCTTTGACAAACACACCGACGGCCGTGCGATTGGCGGCACCCTCAAAGGGCTTTAATTCCACCATGTCTTCTACAACCAAAGGTCCGATTTCCGTTTTATCTGGAAGAATGAATCGCCTAAAGCCCTGACCTGCCCCTGAAGTCTTAAAAAGACTTTGAGTAAGCACGAATCCGAGTTTTCCTTGTTGTTTCAAATGGCGATCCATAACAACATACGTCATAAGCATCGAGATATCGTATTTTGCGGAGCCAAGTATCGTTTCCATTCCACCTTCGCGTTTTGGAAAAAGATTGTAATATTGCCAAAGAGACATGCTGTGCCGCCGATATTCATCCGGGAGATGCTCCCAATTTACCCATGGAGGATTCCCTACAATATAATGGCAAGGTTCCAAAAATAATGGCGCAAAAGAATTCTTAATGATTCGTGCCCAAACCCCATTCAATCCTTGGTCATGCAATTCCTTAAGTTGTTTAAATAATGCTTCGAGTCCCGGTTTTGTTTCTGCCCATTCTTGGGCACCCAATGAAACGACTCTTTCAACTCGATGAATAAATGATTCCGGATTAATATCGGAATCAACGCTTTCATCCAAAATGTCGGCAAGTATATCCATGCGTTCCCGATAGGCAAAAGAGGACGGTATCTTAAACACCCCAACAGATGTTTTTAACGAATATACACCGCCCTCAAATAATCCCTCGCCCCGGGCAGGCGTCAAAACAGAGTCCGCCTGATAAACAGGAATGTCGATATCATCTTTACGCGCCTTAAGCAAATCACCTAAGGCCAATAAATAGTTTGTCCGGGCTGCAATGACAGCCAATGGATTCAAATCAATCCCAACGACATTCTTGAGAATAAGCTTCAATGTTTCCGCATCACTGCGTTTTTCCTTTTCCGCACGCTCCCTGATATATTTGATGAGAATGACAAGAAATGTTCCCGAACCGCAGGCAGGATCCAAAACCCGTTTGGTCACATCACCCAGATCGCGACTCCCCAAGGTCTGCCGGATAAGCCGCTCAGCAAGCCAATCGGGTGTGTAATATTCGCCTAAATCATGACGAATTTCTCTAGGCAATAAAAAATGATAAAGTTTCTTCAGAAGGTCACGGGCATTCTCCGGGGCGAGCTCAAGCGTGCCGGGGTCATAATCTGCAAGGCGCTTAATGAGATCATTCACACCGTCCTCAATTTCCTCATTCCAAGCGGGTAAATACCAGCCGAAAAAATCGCCTTCAAGAAAATTGCGAATACCGTACTCACGAAAAAGTCCACCTCGTTCCAAATCAGCCATAGCTCGCTTTAAGTCTTCACCTTTTTTTGAGGCCAAAGAAGATAAAGGCGCTGAAACACCGCCTGCAAACCGAGCGGCCGCGAGCGACGCGACCAACTTAATCAGCAAAGCGTAATAAGTATGCAAGACAAAAAAGACTTTGGCGGCATCCAGATGTTTAATCTGCTCTTTACTCCACAAAGAGCTGACAAAAGAACGGAACTCCGGCTTTGATTCAATCTTTTCCGACCACTCTTTATAATCTGTTGCTTCACTGAAAAATAAACGCCATTGCTCAAATAACTTACCCACGAGCGGATGCTTGGTGCTATGTAAGCCAGTATATAAGGCCCGTATAGCCCGTTGGGCTCTGATATTTTTGGGTCCAAAATCATTGACCAGATTTTCCGGCACCAACGCCGCACCTGTTGAGAGGGAGAACAGCAACCGCAGAAAAAGCTCCATCGAAGCGGCATTGATTTCCAATGGATCATCGACTGACCATCCCTCGCCGACGCGCCGCACAAAAATAAAATAATAGCCATCCGTGGCAACGCCTGCCAAGCGGTGCGCCTCGCGCTTCTCCCGTTTAGCAACGTCGGTGATGTAATCTTTTACTTGTTTAATGACTAACTGATTGGCGGTATTGGCATTAGAATTTCTTAGGATGCCCGGGCGCTTATACTCAAGAACCAGACGATTATAAACAGAATCAACACGCCCTCTGGCCACGGAAAATTCATCGCGAGGTATAATTGTGAGGCCCACTGACAAGCCAGCTTCTTCAAGAACCCGTGCAGCTTCTCTGCGAAAATCTGCTTCGTTTGCCGCCTGTCTTGCCGCTTGAGAAATCTGCCGGGCAATTACTGGCGCAAGCTTAGTTATCTCATTTTCGATATCTGTTGTCACAAAACAACCTGTTCGATTTTATTTACGCACATTCCGTCTTGAATCGATGAACTTTTCTAAATCATCCGGTTTGATGCGCCATTTCCCGATTTTAATCGCTTTGATTTCCTTGCGGGCGATGAGATCGCGTACCCATTCTTCAGTGATGTCTAATTTTCTTGCAACTTCTTCGACTGTAAGATATTTCCGTAAGTCTTCCATAGCCGGTTACCTCACATAGGGGATAAAATCGCTTTTTGGGAAATCCTCATAAATCCTGAAAAATCCTTATCATTCTATTATCCATAAGGCACAAAGTCAATTGCAGTATTTTTCGAGGTAATGCTGAAGAATATTCCCGTTATTGCAAATCTTCCTTACTTGAGTTTGGCACTTTTTCGGGCCTTTGGGCCGTATTTTCAGGTAGTTCTCGTCGAGAAAGCAATTTTGTGGTATCGAAAACCTGTTTTTGCGATCCGAGAGACTTTTCCGACGACAAATTCGAAAATTTGCCAAACTCAAGTTCCTTATAAAACTCTACCACCGCCTCCCAATCAAACCGCACATACTTGCCCATCCTGACGTGCGGAATGGCTTCCTGGCCGAGGCGGGTACGGCGATAGATCCAGCTTACCGGCACATTGAGCCGCTTGGCCAATTCCTTGGCCATGATTAACTCGTTTGGATTCATGTTCACCTCCCAAAATTTATAAATAGGACATAGCGACACGTTTTATGTCCGATCATGTCCGTTTGATTCCAACCGGACATTTGAAATGTCCGGTAAAATTCTAATATTGACAACCATGATTAAACATCAGCAATCACCGTCAGAATTTCTTGTCAGCAACTCCCAGTTTGTGCAAGATTTTTTGTCGTCAAATGTCCGTTTATGTCCGTTTGAAAAATCACCAGCATCAAACACAGACAAATAAGAATTATCGACGGTAATCAACAAAGACATCAAAATCGATGGACATCGATTTTTAAATTTAAAATCACTGACAGGATGCGCCTCGCCCGACCCGCGAACCGGCACCCCCGTCCGAAGGACCCAAAAAGATTCAGGTCAAACCTGCTCTTTGACCGGCATACCCATCTTGACGCGTTGATTATTTAACAGGCGTTCAGACTCCTCATGAATTTTGAGATTGGATGCCCAGCTGCCATAGTGATTGATATCCTGGCATTTGGAGTAGTAGGTCGGCTCCTTAACATTGACCATCAACTTCGCCACCTCCTCTTTCATCCTTTGTTCATAGACGGGGCCGTCATCAAAAAACTGCCCCCGCCGCAATCTCACATCGGCCATATAGCCCCACAACTGCTGGGAAATCACAAAAACCTTGGCTTTTGCCCGAACCAACTCATCAAAAAGACGATCCCGCTCGGGCTCTAAAGCTTTTGCCCTTTCTCCCGTTACCATGTGGGCGTTGTCAATAATCGCCTGATAGGTTTTATGCAGTTTTTCTGTGAGTTTGGCAACACTCTCAGCAACAGCTTCCAAATCAAGAATGGCATTTTCAGCTTTGCGGTCAGCTTCCTTGACTTGATCGTCGGAAATTGGATCGCCACATAACTTCCTTTGCCTTAGTTCCTTGGCCTGCGCCCGCAGGAGATCGCGCTGTTTCTCGTATTCGATCTGCTTCAATTCCAAGGCCACGATCTGCTCAGCGATTTCTTCCGGCGTGTTGTTCTGATTGGTTAAGACCTTTAAGAAATTGAGCTTCATTTTGTCCTCCGCTGGTTTGATTGGTTTTCCTTTGTTCGTTGCACCTCAACATCTTTTCCCCTATCTCGCTCCATTAAATAGGGGCTGGCGTTGCTGATGACCGGCCTTGACGGTCTTTTCCTTTGTTCTTTACCCATAAAACCCTCCGTTCTTGGCCAAGGGAAGCGGTGAAATGAGTGAAGAGATTTTGACAGTTATTTGTCATAACTTTCCGCACCACCCTTGACGGCCTGTCCATGGACATTTTTGTTATTATTTTTTATTTCATGATTAAAATATAATAATTTACTTCACTAACTTCACTACTTTATAACTCATTGATTTACTTATCCTTAAGAGGTGAAATGTTTTTTGCTTTTGCTTCACTCATTCTTCACTTCTTTCACTCACGACGCTGATTCGGTGAAGCAACTGCCCTCGGGTGAAGCGCGAGTGAAACTCAAAGCCGAGAAAACTTCACCGCTTAATATGGCCGTTCATCCCTCCTTTCCCCATCATCCGATTGTTTTTGCTCCCGGATCCCAATCCCGTTCCAGAAAAATTTGCCCTTATGAATCCCCGCCGTTGCCCGGGCACTGACAAAACCTCGCCTCTCCAAATAATCATTGAAATCCTTTTTCTTCATAAAACGGTCGGTATTATTTTTGTAAAGGTCATACAATTCCAAAACCAAAACTCTGGCCTGAGGCAAAATCACGCAAAATTCATCCAGAAATTGACCGACCGTATCCTCGGAAATTTTATATTGACCCGTTGCGTAACGCACGGCATCCGGTTCTTTCATGCCCTCATCCTGCAGTTTGTAATAACCCTCAACCGCCCAGCGCAAAATGCCGGGAAACTCCGCAAACAAATATTTTTCCGCGTAACCTTCAATCTTCTGATCTTCAGGAAATTCATAAGTGAAGGGGACCAACTTGATGCGTCGCCATATCCCGTCATCCGTACCCCGGATCGTTGGTTTATAATTGGTCGAAAAGAAAATCTTGCCCGTCGGCTTAAACTCGAAGAATTCATGGTGCAAAAAGCGGGCAGGAATCGGTTCTTCACTGGTGAACTTTTTGACCAGCGCCTCATCCAGATGGCGGAACTGTTCCAATTCGGAAGTGTTGATGAACCGCATGCCTTTTAACCTCGCCACATCATTAGGGATTTCATTATTCCGCTTGTAGGTAAATGTCGATGTGGCCGCAGTAGCCGCATAATCGCCCAGCATGGCAATAATGGTTTCGACAAAAGTGGACTTGCCGTTGGATCCTTTGCCATAAAAGATAAAAAATATCTGCCGGGAAACATCGCCGGTCAAGGCGTAGCCGACGGCCTTTTGCATAAAATCAATGATCTCGTTGTTGCCAAGAAAAATTCTGCTCAGAAAATCTTTCCAGCGAGGACACTCAGCGGTTTCGTCATAACTGGCGTTACAAATTTTGGTTAAAAGAAGATCTGATGAATGATCCAAAAACTTTTTGTGTTTAAGATCCAAAACGCCATTCTGACAGTTCAACATAAAAATATCCCGATCGAATTGGTCTGCCGTGACCGATATGTCCGCATTACTGCGCGCCAGGCCGACCATGGCTTCGAGCTTGCCCTTGTTGCCCGAGGATTTGATATGCTGATAGAAAAATTTCCGTTTCTTGGGATCTTCCTCTTTGCGGGCCATTTCATAAAGGGAGTTGACCGTCTCCTGCGCCAGTTTTGTGATTCGGTGTGTCTCGTCCAATTCCCAAATCTTGCCATTCCAAATATGCCAGCCGCCGAGTTGGCCGCAGTTGCGGATCATGTGGCCATGCTGTTTGACGAAAATCTGCGCGTTCCACATGTCATTGAAAAATCCTCCCGGCTCATCGGATGATTCAGTTTCCGCAATATCAAATCCGTAAACCTCTTTCGCTATCCGCAAAGCCTCCTTGAATTTTTCTCCGCGTAACGCGCCCGGGATGGCTTCGTGGCATTGAATCACACCTTCAAAAACCGCGATCAACAAAAGAGGGCCGCCGCAACGACACCGAAAGCAATGCCAGACATTTTTCTCAGGATTCACCACAAAATTATTATTGTTCGTCGAGCCATGAATCGGGTGCCCGCAGACAAGCTGATCTCCGACGCGGCGCATCTCAACGCCCTTCTTATTCAAAACATCAACAATGCTGATATTGCAGACTTCAACTTCAATATCCTTTTTAGGCAATTCATGCGGGATGTATTCCATCAATGCGGAAAGAAGGTTCTCCCGGCTGATCGTGGCAATGGCAATGTCCTCCACAATTTCATACGCCGCACCGGTGTCTGGGTGAACCGAACCGGGGCCGACAACCTGTGAACCTTTGGCAATGATCTCGCCAAAATGATCGTCTTTCTTGACCGCTGTGTCTTTTTGCAAAACAATTTTCTTGTCGATCCCCTCGCAATAAAAATAAAAATGAAACCCTCTGCATGTTTTGACAGTAAAAGTTTTGGGGAAATTAGATTGTGCAATGGCGACAATTTCCGGAGTGTCCGCGTCAAGAATAACCAACTGGCCGTATCCGCCCTGCACGCCGAAGTTGTTGTTTTGGCCAATCCATTCTTGAATCTCCAGATATGAATACGGGTTATTCTGCCAGTCCTTTTCAAATGGCGCCTTGGTATTCGGTCGAAGTTTAACGAAACCAATTTGTTCGTCCTGTAGTTGTTTCGGCAAGACAATCATTTCCTCTCCTAAAGAATCATGTCGCTCTTTTCTTTCTTATAAATGATGCGGATGAAATAACCCGTTTCACTAAAAACAGAATCCGTAGGATGGCAATGCTCAACGCGATGCGATCCTTTGCGTTTGAACATCCCGGCGTCCACACCGTGATAATGCCACTTCTTGCAAAACGGGCACCAGACCTTGACTTGCCTGCCCTCATTCGCCAGAAAGCCGACTAAAAGCGGATATTCTTTTGTTTTTTCAGTCTCTAACAGATCATTCATTATTTACACTCACCAGTCCCGCGGCTTCCGAAATCAGGACGTTGCCAAATAACTCATCCTGCGTCGGTTCTCTTTTAAGAAGACTTCTTAAAATATCGGAATAAGCCTCAAACGTTCGTTGCGCATCTTCTCTTAAAAGCGCTTGATCCGTTGTGCGCTCAAAGGTCAACGTAATCCTTGGCGGATTTCCAAAACGTTTATGAAAATGTGATTCTCGCTTCATGGTCTTTGCACATAACTAATTCAGTTATGTTTATGGGCAAAAAAATATTGAATGGGTTTTTTAAAGTATCCGGCCAATACGTTCAGGGCATTCGCGTTCGGGATCGTGTGCCCGGACTCCCAGTTAAGGAGCGTACACCGGGAAACCCGTAGTCCCCGCTTATCCAACTCAAACATCAACTCCGTCTGGGTCAGGCCATTTTTTAACCGGCATTCCCGTAATCTTCTTGCATTGAACATTTTTTCCCTCTCTGGTTCTTTATGAATATTTACAGCTAAAAGCAGAATAGCATAACTAATTTAGTTATGTCAATAATTTGTTTAAATTATTTGACATATGCCTTAAAAATTATTTATTACTTGACTAAACATAACCATATCACTATAATTATGTCAGAAAATTATGATAAAAAATTAACACGGAAAAAACATGGAATTTGCCAAATTACTAACCAAATACCGAGAACAAAGGGGCATCACCAAAACCGATCTGGCTCGCCTCCTCAAGGTCACGCCTACCTATATTATGAACCTTGAATCCGGCCGGGCGACCCCGCCCACCTATGAGCGATTCGAGGAAATCCAGAATGCCCTTGGGCTAAACGATAACGAAAAACACAACTTGATGTTTGCGCTTCATCTGGCGCGCGCGCCGGAACCTTTGCGGAAACTTCTCGAAAGATCCCTGTATCCCACCGTCATCGATGCTGACTCCTTTCCTTTATTGACTTCATTTCCAGAAAACAAAAAGTCCAAAGATGAAGATTTCAAATTCATAACAGAGTCGTATCTTTACAGAATCCATGGGAATTTCATGGAACCGCTGGCTAAGGACGGACAACGAATAATCGTTTCCACCGCATCCTATTTTATTAATCCAAACAAGCACGGATCCATTCTGCTCATTCAAGTCGATGTGACCAATGAAGAAACAGCCAAGAAATCGAGAGAATTCACCGGCAACGAAAAAATAAGTGCTGATAAAAAGCCTTTTGAAATTGTCGCAAGGCTCGTTTCTGAGAATAAAGGTCTTGAGTTTGGCAAATTTTCGAATTTGTCGTCGGAAAAGTCTCTCGGATCGCAAAAACAGGTTTTCGATACCACAAAATTGCTTTCTCGACGAGAACTACCTGAAAATACGGCCCAAAAGCCCGAAAAAGTGCCAAACTCAAGTAAAGGTGTTATGACCGTCGAACACATTGGGCACAACAAACGATATTTAGTCCTAGAAGATGATGAAATCATGACTATCGCTGAGATATTAGGAGTCTTGTTTTGATCAAAAAGAACAATTCCCAGAAACGCTTCATTATCTACACCCGCTGTTCAACCGATGATCAGGCGCGGGGAGAATTTACAACGCTCGACGCCCAAGAGCTCCACTGCAAAAACATGCTCGAGGCGCTCGGTTATGAATTCGTCCACACCGAACGTGATGACGGTTATTCCGGCAAGGACCTCAAAAGACCCGGGATCCAAAAAATCCTTAAAGAAGTCGGCTCCAAAGACAAATCTTTCGACGGTGTTATTTTCTTCCGGCTAGACCGTCTGACGCGAAATCCCCGAGACCTTTATTCACTCATCGACCTCTTCAAAGAGAACGAAGTTGAATTTGTTTCCGTACGTGAAAACCTCGACAGCTCAACGGCTGTGGGGCGGATCATGATCGGGATGATTGGATTATTAAGCTCCTTCGAGCGGGAAATGATTGGCGAACGTGTGTCAGCATCGGCTCATGCCCGGGTCCAGCAGGGACTTTGGCCGGGAAGCCGGTTGGCTCATGGCTACAAACGGATCCCGAACGGCCAGCCCTTACCCAACGGACGCCAGCCTAAAAAAATCGTCCCGGATGAAGAAGTCGCTCCAGTCATCAAAAGAATCTTCGAGATGGCCGCGGCCAACAAATCACTCATCATGATCGGCAGAACGCTTCAAGACGAGAGAATCAAAAGCGCGCGAGGCATCTACTGGCGGCCACAGTCACTTTTAATGATCATCCGCAATCCTTTTTATAAAGGATACATTTCTTGGAACGATAAACTTTATCCCGGTCAGCACGCGCCAATTATCAGCGCAAGCTTGTGGGAAAAAGCGAACAAGGCCATCAAACTGCGTTTCCCAAAGCATGAATTCCGAAAGAAAGTTGCCCGGCATTATATTTATCTTTTGGAAGGATTACTGCGGTGCGGGCACTGTAACAGCCGCTTATTAATCAATTACGGAACCAGCAGTAGTTCGCGACAAAAATTCTTCTACTATCAATGCTCCCGATCTAAACAAGGACTGGGATGCGACACGCCGCCTATTTCAGCGACGAATTTCGATGAGGCCGTGGTTGATTTCTTTTATAGAGCGTCCAAAGACCGGGACAAAATATTCTTGGCAATCAAAGAAAAAATAAGAATGGCCGGTGAAAATCTTGCCGTCACCAACAAAAAGTTGAAAAAGTACGAGAAGATTCTCGAATCTAAGAAACTTGAGTTTGGCAAATTTTCGAATTTGTCGTCGGAAAAGTCTCTCGGATCGCAAAAACAGGTTTTCGATACCACAAAATTGCTTTCTCGACGAGAACTACCTGAAAATACGGCCCAAAAGCCCGAAAAAGTGCCAAACTCAAGTATATTAATTTTGAGTACTCCAATTTGGATTTATGTAGGTATGAACATATATAACC
>CAZUJQ010000010.1:0-40401 GCA_964620805.1 uncultured Planctomycetales bacterium
TCCGAGAGACTTTTCCGACGACAAATTCGAAAATTTGCCAAACTCAAGTTGTAAAGTTCAAATCCATACCATAAAAATTTGCCAAACTCAAGTTTGTAATTTGGTGCTTGTAATTTGTGAATTTACCAAGAAATGCCCGAACTGCCCGAAGTCGAAACCATTAAACGGGATTTAGGAAAAGTCATTCTCAATCTTAAGGTGCTTGATGTGCGGATCTCTGACGGCCGAGTCGTTAGCAACAAAGATCCCAGAAAATTTATAAAGGCGCTGAAAGGCCGAACCTTCTCTAGGATCTTGCGCCGCGGTAAAGCCCTTGTCTTCGCCTTTCGAGAAGACGGGTATCTGGTTGTCCAACCCATGATGACGGGCCAGTTGATCTACGGCAAACCCCTGTCCACCGCGAAAGTGAGGTTTTATCTTTCCGATGGCCAGACTCTTAATTATAATGATCAGCGAACTTTCGGGCGATTGCAGTTTGTCGAAGATTTAAATGAGATCAAGTATTTACAGTCTCTGGGTCTAGATCCTTTGGGAGATGATTTTCACCCCGTTTTCTTGAAGGCGGCTCTGGCCTTCAAGAAAACGCCCATCAAATCCCTTTTGATGAATCAGGGCTTTGTGGCCGGGATCGGCAATATCTACGCCTCGGAAATTTTGTTTACCTCCCGCATCCATCCAGAACGGCCGGCCAACAGTTTAAGCGACCGGGAAATGGATTCCCTCTACCAAGCCACTCTTGCCGTCTTAAAGGAAGCGGTAGAACTGCGCGGAACCTCGATGCATACCTACCGGGATCTGCATGGGCAGAAAGGAAAATTCCTGAACCGGCTCAAGGTGTACGGCCGAGAGGACCAAAAATGTTTCCGATGTCAGGCCCTTATTTCTCGTATTGTGCAAGCGGGACGAAGCAGTTTCCTCTGCAGACGGTGTCAGCCCTTAGAAATAGGGTAACGAGATGAAAAGCCGTCGGATCAAAACCAATGGAATCATCCTTTTTGGGGTTGTTTTGTCAACGGGGTTTTTGTTCCGTCTGCCTTTCCTTTATCCGGAAAGCGTATTTTCGGATGACATCCTGGATTTTATCGGGCTTTTAGTAACTTTGTTTGGTACCCTGATCCGCATGTCCGCCCGGGGGCACAAAAAAGTCCAATCCCCCGATGGCCGTTGTCTGGTGACAACGGGCCCCTACAGCATCGTGAGACATCCCATGTATTGGGGAACCTTTCTTATCAGCGGGGGATTTATTTTAATCCTTTGGCCATGGTGGGCTCTTTTTATCTGGGCATGTCTTTTTTATCTTCGCTTTAAAAGCGTCATCATAAAGGAAGAAAATCATTTGCAGGAGAGATTTGGTGATGCTTACGAAAGTTATGCTGAAATGATTCCTGCCATTTTCCCTAAATGGCTGGATTTTAGAAAGAAGGCTTGGAATCAAATTTTCCCGATACAAGAAATCTGGAAAACTGATGAAAAGAGGGGACTGGTCTTATGGCCGCTTTTGGCGGTTTTCTTGGAGATCTTCCAAGAATACATGACTCTTAGAGGGATATTGTGAAACAAACTGAATCGAAGAACAAAATTCAGTATAGCTTAAAAATTGTCAGCAATAAAAAGATCTGCCCTCATTTTTTCTGCCTTTCTTTAAAGGCCCCGGGGCTTTTAGATAAGATTCAACCGGGCCAGTTCATTCATATCAAGGTCTCGGATGGCTTGGAGCCTTTTTTTCGTAGGCCGTTTAGCGTGTACCGCGCCAAGAGGCATGTGGAGATCCTTTACGAAGTGGTGGGGCAGGGCACGCACTTTTTGTCGCTCAAAAAACCCAAAGAAGAATTGGATGTGTTGGGCCCGCTGGGAAATCCGTTTACTCTGCCCCCGCAAGGAATCCGCCAGGTGGTCATGATCGCCGGAGGGATCGGGATCGCACCTTTTTTGATCTTATCCGATCGGTTGGCGAAGAAGGGCTATGAGATGATGCTTTTGTACGGCGGCCGGACCAAAAGCCACATCTGGCCCATGAAAGAGTTTAAACAAAACGGTTGTCGGATTTTTGTGGCGACCGATGACGGAAGCGTGGGGGTCCAGGGCAGGGTTTTAAAATTATTTTCTAAAATCAAAGCCGATCCGGCTCACACGATGATTTATACCTGCGGCCCTAAACCCATGCTGGCTTCGGTTAAGGAGTTTGTGGTAGAGCAGGGGTTTCGCGCGGAGGCCTCCTGTGAAGAAACCATGGCCTGCGGCCTGGGCGCGTGCTTAGGGTGTTCCATTGAAACCACCTCGGGGTACAAAACGGTCTGTTATGACGGGCCGGTGTTTGATATTCGGGAGGTCGTGTTTTCGTGATTCGTTGTTCGTTTGCTCGTTAGTTCGTGATTTGTCGACGAACTAACGAATCACGAATGAACGAATCACAATACCAGGAGATGAACGATGAGCATCTTTTTCTATTTAATCCTTGGGTTAATTGGTGGGATGGTCAGCGGCGGCTTTGGGATCGGCGGCGGGACAATTATTGTCCCTGCCCTTGTTTACTTTTGGGGATTGACCCAGCATGAGGCTCAAGGGACCGCTCTGACGGTCATGGTCCTTCCGGTCTTTGTTTTTGCGGTATGGCGGTATTATCAGGCTGGAAACGTGAATGTGCTGATGGCTATGTCTATTGCCATTGGATTTGCTTTAGGAGCGTTTCTGGGCGCCCATCTGGTGCAGGGCGTGGCCGATACCCATTTAAGACGGGCGTTTGGGATTTTCTTAATGCTGATTGGATTGAGGATGGCGTTGTTGAAGTAAAAATCAAACAAAGTCATCAGTCGTCAGACGTCAGCTATCAGCTTTTGATCTTTGCGACTGATAGCTGAAAGCTGACGACTGAAAGCTAAAAGAGTTCAATAATCTCCATGAACCTTTCCATCACTATCGGCTCCTTAACTCTTAAAAATCCGGTTACCGTGGCCTCGGGCACCTTCGGCCATGCCGAAAAGTTTTATGATCTCGAAGAGGTCAAAAAGCTAGGATCTCTGGTCCCCAAAACCGTTACCCTCAAGGCGCGGCAAGGGAATCCTCCTCCCCGGATCCTGGAGACACCTTCCGGGATGCTCAATGCCATCGGCATCGAAAATCCCGGAGCCGATGGTTTTATTGAGAAGAAATTGCCGGCGCTGCGAAAGATTGGGGTCCCGCTCATCATCAGCATCCTGGGAAATACCGACGAAGAGTTTAAAGTCCTGACCGAAAAATTTAATGCGGCCGCAGGGGTGAGCGCCTTGGAGCTGAATCTGTCCTGTCCCAACTTAAAGCATAAGGTGCTGGTGGCCCAGGATCCCCAAGCGACCTTTCGGGTCGTAAAGCTGGTCAAGGAGATCTCGAAGTATCCGGTCATTGCCAAACTCTCACCGAATGTGACGGACATCGTCGCGATTGCCCGCGCCGCCCAAAAGGCCAAGGCCGACGCCGTGAGCCTGATCAATACGTTTAGCGCCATGGCGATTGATATTAAAACGAGAACCTCGGTTTTGGGAAATTTTACCGGCGGCTTAAGCGGGCCCGCGATCAAACCGATCGCTTTATGGATGGTTTACGAAGTGGCTCGGGCGGTTAAGATTCCGGTCTTGGCCATGGGTGGGATCAGGGACGCCAAAGATGCCCTGGAATTTATCATCGCCGGAGCCAGTATGGTTGCGGTGGGTACGGCCAATTTTATCAATCCCCGCTCACCGTTGGCGGTTTTGGAGGGGATTAAAGAGCATATGAGACGCAATAAAATAAAAGATATAAAAAAATTGATCGGAAGTTTGAGGAGGGAGAAACAAGAAGCAGAGAGGTAAGAGGCAGAGTTAGTAAAGTCGTCAGTCATCAGTCGTCAGTCTTCAGATGACGACTGATAGCTGAAAGCTGATGACTGAGAGCGGGAGTTTCATGACTTTATCCCATGGACAACTCATCGTTGCCCTGGATGTGGATACGTTCGAAGAGGCCGCACGCCTGGTGGAGGCCCTGGGATCGACTGTCGAGATTTTCAAGGTGGGCAGTCAGCTCTTTGTGGCCTGCGGGCCCGAGATCGTTCGTTACCTCCAATCTCAGGGCAAAAAGGTCTTTCTGGATCTGAAATTCCATGATATCCCTAACACCGTGGCCCAGTCTACGAGCAGAGCCATCGCGATGGGCGTTAATTTTTCCAAACCGCGGGGCCGGGGGATTCCCGGCTTATTTATGTTGACCATTCACACGCAAGGCGGGGAGGCCATGCTGAAAGCCGCTGTCCAAGCCAGCCGGGAGACGGCCAAGCAGTTTAATGTCAAACCGCCCCTTGTTGTGGGGGTGACAGTATTGACAAGCGAAGCAAAAGGCGATAACATAACGACTCTTGTTTTAGAGAGATCTTTGTTGGCCAAGCACTCCGGCCTGGAGGGGGTGGTGGCCTCCCCTCAGGAGGCCGGCCTTATTCGTCGGGAATTGGGTCAGGATTTTATTATTGTCACTCCGGGGATTAGACCCGAAGACATACCGGTGGATGATCAGCAAAGGACAGTGACTCCTCGAGAGGCCATCTTAAAGGGGAGCGATTATCTAGTGGTTGGCCGGCCGATTATCAAAGCCCCCCAGCCTTTAAAGGCTGCCGAGAAGATCTTGGATGAGATAAGAATAGCAAGTCAAGACGTAAGACGTAAGATGTAAGACGTTAGACGCAAATAAATACGTCTCACATCTCACGGAAATTGTTAGAGTTTTTTCCAGAGAATGGAGAGCAAGATGTCCCAGCAGCTTCAGGAGCTCATCGATAAAATCAAACAGGAAGGCGTCCAGGCCGCGGAACAGAAAGCCAGGGAAATCGAGGCCGAGGCCCAAAAAAAGGCGGAGGTCCTTATCAGCCAGGCCCAAGGCCAGGCCTCCCAGCTCATTGACCAAGCCCACAAAGAATGTCAGAAACTGACCCAAACCACCCGCACCGCCTTGAAACAGGCCAGCCGCGATACGCTCCTCGAGTTAAAAACACAAATCCAACGCATCTTAGAAAGACTTGTTCTGACTCAGGTCACGGCCTCCTTAGCCCCCGAGGTCCTGGCGCATATCCTGGAGGGTCTTATCAAAAAATCTTTAGAACACAAAATTGGTCCGGAGAATATCAACATTGTGTTAAGCCCGGCGGATTTGGAAAAGTTAAAGAAAGGTTTCATCGCCAAACTTCATCAGGAGTTGAAAAAGCCCATTGAATTTCGCTCCTCCGATGATATTAAAGGGGGATTCACGATCAGTTTTGATGGAGGGAAATCCAGCTTCGATTTTAGCGATGCCAGTCTGGCGGAATATCTGAGCGGCGCTCTTTCTCCGGAGATCGCTTCTTTTTTGAAGGAGGCGGGGGAGTAGAGATTAGGAGAAATAAACAAATTCCAACAACCAATTTCCAAACAATAGCCAATACCAAAATTCCAATAATCCAAATATTATCTTATCGCTAAAGTTTGTGATTTTGGATATTGGGTAATTGTTTGGAAATTGTAATTTGGATATTGTGATTTGATCTATGCGTCAGAAATACTATTATTTCGTCTCCAGCCTTCCCTCTCTGGAGTTCGGCGCTCCACCACCTTTTCCTCTGGAAAAATTTTTAGAAGAGTGTCAGAGGCAGATGAGTCCCAAAGATGCGGAATGGATTCAAAATGCAGTATTGGGAAAGTCCCCCTCCAAGGCTTTAAAAAATCCCCTTGTTCGCTTGTGGATTCGCTTCAACGAAGATTTCAGAAATGAACTGGCCTTTGCCCGGGCCCTCAAGGCCAAGAGGGATCCCTTAAGTTACCTGCAGGGAGAAAGGAGCTATGAACCTTTCCTGGCTAATGTGGTGGCCCAGGCGATCGGGACAGACGATCCCTTGGCCGCGGAAAAGATCCTGGATCGGTTCCGCTGGCAGCGGCTGGACGATTTGACCTTTGACCATTATTTCGATGTCGAGTGGCTTTTGATCTATGCTTTGAAGCTGCAGATTTTGGAGCGGTATCAGATGATCGAATCTCATCGGGGAGAAGGACTTCTTGCTGAGTACAAAGAATTCGAGATGCCGGTGTTTTGAATATCCATAGAAGATTTACGTAAGATGTGAGACGAGGGACGTTAGACGTAGAAACACCTCTTACATCTTACGTCTCACGTCTCACGGAAAAAGGAGTAACATGTCAGATGTTTTAAGACAAGGCCACGTCACCGGCGTCACGGGCAACATGGTGAGCGTCCAGTTTGAAGAGCGGGTGATGCAAAATGAGGTGGCCTATGTCGTTCGGGACAACCAGCGCCTCAAGTCAGAGGTCATCCGGGTCAAGGGAAACCGCGCCGAGCTCCAGGTCTTTGAGGACACCCAAGGAATCACAATCGGAGACCGGGTGGAGTTCACCAATGAGCTTTTGAGCGTGGAGCTGGGCCCGGGGCTTCTGGGCCAGATCTTCGATGGGCTCCAGAACCCACTGCCCCAACTGGCTCATCTTCATGGATTTTTCCTAAAGCGCGGGGTTTACTTAAAGCCGCTCGATGAAGAAGGTCGATGGCATTTTATTCCCAACTCTAAAGAAGGAGCCAGGGTCCGGGCAGGGGAAAGGCTGGGAACAGTCCCTGAAAAGATCTTCCAGCACCGGATCATGGTTCCTTTCCATCTCACGGGAGAATTAGAAGTGCGCCGTTTAGCCCCGGAAGGCGAGTACACGATCATCAACGAGATAGCGGTCCTGAAAGACGCCCAGGGCAAAGAGCATCGGGCCACCATGAAGCAGATCTGGCCGGTGAAAGTTCCTATCCGGGCCTATGCCCAAAAATTAAAACCCGTTCAGCCCCTGGTGACGAAATTGCGCATTATTGATACGTTAGTGCCGGTCGCGGTCGGCGGCACGTTCTGCACGCCGGGGCCGTTTGGGGCCGGGAAAACCGTGCTTCAGCACCTCTTGAGCCGTCACGCGGAAGTCGACGTGGTCATTATCGCGGCCTGCGGAGAAAGGGCCGGAGAGGTTGTGGAGGTCCTGAAAGAATTTCCAGAATTGATCGATCCCCGCACCAAGCAGACGCTCATGGACCGGACGGTCATCATCTGTAATACGAGCTCCATGCCGGTGGCCGCCCGCGAATCCAGCGTCTATACGGCCGTCACGATCGCCGAATACTACCGCCAGATGGGATTGGATGTGTTGCTCTTGGCGGATTCCACCTCGCGCTGGGCCCAGGCCATGCGCGAGATGTCCGGCCGCCTCGAGGAGATCCCCGGGGAAGAGGCCTTCCCGGCCTATCTGGAGACCCGGATCGCCTCTTTTTACGAGCGCGCCGGTTTAGTGAAGTTGAGGGATGGAAGTTTGGGCTCGATTACAATCGGCGGGGCCGTAAGTCCGGCTGGAGGAAACTTCGAGGAGCCGGTTACGCAGGCCACCTTAAAAGTGGTGGGCGCCTTTCACGGATTGTCCCGGGACCGGGCCAATGCCCGGCGCTACCCCGCGATTGATCCTTTGGACAGTTGGAGCAGATACCAAAGTTTTCTTGACGAAGACCAGCGTCAGAGAGGCCTTATGATTTTGCACAAAAGCAAAGAGACGAGCCAAATGATGAAGGTCGTGGGCGAAGAAGGCATCTCGACCGAGGAGTTCGTGGATTATCTTAAAGGAGAATTCCTTGACGCCGTTTATCTGCAGCAGAATGCCTTCGACAAGCAGGATGAGGCCACCCATGCCGAGCGCCAGAGGTATGTATTCAAGTGTCTCGATGAGATCATTCAGTTACCATTTCAGTTCGACAACAAAGATGCTGCCCGGCGGTTTTTCCTGGATTTAAGGCAGAAGTTTATCACCTGGAATTCCACGGCCTTCTCCTCGCAGGAATTTTCTGCCCAAGAAAAAGAGATCCGCCAGAAGCTGACCGGGGCTTCGGTGGAAACCTTGCAAACCCTATAACGAGAAGCATCATTCAGAATATGCATAGAGTTTACAACCAAATCATCCAAATCTCCGGAGATGTCATCACGGTCCAGGCCGAAGGGGTGGGCAACCGCGAGCTGGCCGAGGTGCACACCAAGAGCGGGGTTTCGCTGGCCCAGGTGATCCGTCTGGATGGCAGCAATGTTTATCTTCAGGTCCTGGCCGGAAGCCGCGGGATTTCGACAGATGATAAAGTGAGATTCCTAAACCGGCCCATGCAGATTTCTTTCTCCGAGAATCTCCTGGGAAGGATTTTCAATGGGAGCGGGAGGCCCCGGGACCATGGGCCGACCTTAACCGATCCCATGATCGATGTTTCGACCACAACAGTGAATCCTGCCAAAAGGATCATCCCACGCAAGATGATCCGGACCGGCATCCCGATGATTGATGTCTTCAACTCTTTGGTGGAGTCACAGAAGCTGCCGATCTTCTCGGTTTCCGGTGAGCCCTACAATCAACTGTTGGTGCGGATTGCCATGCAGGCCGAGGTGGATTTGATTGTTTTAGGGGGGATGGGATTAAAGTATGACGATTATCTGTTCTTTCGCGATACCCTGGAAGAGCACGGATCCCTGGCGCGCTCTATTTTGTTCATTCACACGGCCAGCGACCCCACGGTCGAGTGCCTTCTGGTTCCGGATATGAGCCTGGCGGTGGCGGAGCAGTTCGCCTTACAGGGAAAGAGGGTCCTTGTTTTGTTGACGGATATGACCAATTTCTCCGATGCCTTAAAAGAGATTGCCATCACCATGGAACAGATCCCTTCCAACCGCGGTTATCCGGGCGATCTCTACAGCCAGTTGGCGGCGCGTTATGAAAAAGCCGTGGACTTCGAAGGCGCGGGCTCCATCACCATTCTGGCGGTAACAACCATGCCCGGCGATGATGTCACGCATCCTGTGCCGGACAATACCGGCTACATCACCGAAGGCCAGTTTTATTTACGGGGAGGCCACATTGAGCCTTTCGGGAGCCTCAGCCGCTTGAAGCAGCTGGTTAACGACAAGACCCGCTCCGACCATCGCTCCATCATGGACCGGATGATCCAGCTTTTCGCCGAATACCGCGAGACCCTTGAAAAAAGATCCATGGGATTTCAGATGAGCGAATGGGACCACAAGCTTTTAAAATACGGAAAACGCTTTGAGCACGAGCTTATGGATCTTTCGGTGAATATCCCGCTGGAGGAGGCCTTGAGCTTGGGATGGGGCATCTTGGCGGATATTTTTGAGCCGGCGGAAACCGGCATGAAAAGTTCTTTGATTAAGGAGTACTGGCCGGCGCATACCTGATCCTAGATACTTGATGCTGGATACTGGATGTAAATATCAGCCACCAATCCAAGGCGGGCATTCATTACGAGAATCGAGAATCGAGAATATGACCAAAATCAAATTCAGCAAAAGCGAGCTCAAGCGCCAGCGCGACAGTCTAAAACAATTTCTTCATTATCTGCCCACACTTCAGCTTAAAAAACAGCAGTTGCAGATTAAGATTTTGGAGGCGCGCGAGCTCCACGACGCCAAGATGCAGGCGCTGCAAGAGAAAGAAAACGAGATGAATTCATGGATTGGTCTGCTGGCGGATCCGGCGATCTCTGAGCCTCTTTGGTGGGATTTCCCATTTATAAGGCATCCCTCGCCAGAAACCTTAGGAAAAACGGACCTGAAAAAATGGATTCATCCTCGGTCGGTTGTGACCGGAACCCTGAATATCGCGGGCGCCAATATTCCGTTTTTAAAAGAGGTACAATTTCTTGAGCCCGATTATGATTTCTATTCCACACCTCTATGGATTGATCAGGCCATGGTGGAGCTACGGGAAGTCATGAAATTGCTCGTTGAGATGGAGGTCATCAAAAAACAGATTGCTATTCTCCAGCATGAGCTTCGGATCACCACCCAACGGGTCAATCTTTTTGAAAAGATCAAAATCCCCGAATGCCAGGAGAATATCCGGATGATCCGCATTTATTTGGGGGATCAGATGGCCAATAGTGTGGGGATTAGCAAGGTGGCAAAACGAAAACTTGAAACAATAGCTGCCGTATAAATATTCTCCTACGCATTAGTAATAGGAAACGCTAGTATATGCTTCGGAGAATTATTCCGAGGAGAATATTCTACGAAGCATATACTATCCATTCCTATTGCTTATGCGAAGTAGAATAGATGTTGGCTGTGCGCTATGGGCTGTGGGCCAGAAGCTCAAAGCCCATGGCCCATGGCTCAAGGCAGGGAATCACGAACATGATCGTCCCCATGAAGAAAATCTATTTGGTGATGCAGCAAAAGGAGGCCCCGGAGGCTTTAGAAACGCTTCGGCAGGTGGGAGTTGTTCATGTAGAGAATGAAAAAATTCCTGGCGGAGAGCGAATGGCGCGGTTGAAAGAAGAAGTCAATCTCTTAGAGAACGCGTTGGCAATCATCAAAAGCGGCAGACAAAAGGCCTCTCCATTAAAGGACGGAAATCCTATTCTCAAGGCGCGGGAATTATTGGAACTGGCGGACGCCAAGGATAAACTCGCTGGACAAATTCAATCCCTCCGAGCGGAGATTCGTTTCTGGGAGCCGTGGGGCGATTTTGATCCTGAGGATATCCGGGCCCTTGTTCAAAGAGGTTTGCATGTGCAACTCTATGAGATTCTTTCCAAGGACTTGAAAAAGGTGGTTTCTGATGTCGTGCCGGAGGTGATTTCCATCAAAGACGGAGTTGCCCGATGCGCGGTGATTTCTTCAGAAAAGATTTCTTTATCTTTTCCTTGTGTCGCGTTGCCATCCGTGAGCCTGAAGGAAATGTTGTTTCATCAGCAAGAAGACCTTTGTCAGAAGGCCGTGGTCGAAAGCAGAATCCGGGAATTTTCCCGGTATCGCGAAAGTTTGACAAGAGCCCTTGATGAAGGCAGGGCCCGTTTGAACTTTCAAGAGGTCTTGGAAGGCATGGGGCAAGAGGGGCCTTTGGCCTATCTTAAGGGATTCTTACCGAAGGAGAGCTGTGAAATCCTCACGACCATGGCACGGGAAAAAGGATGGGGGGTCATCATAACTGATCCGTTCTCTGATGATAAGGTTCCAACACTTTTGCGCAATCCGAAATGGGTGGAGATCATAAAACCGATGTTTAGTGTCATGAACCTCTTGCCAGGGTATAGAGAAAGAGACATCAGTCTGCCTTTCTTGGTTTTTTTCTCCATTTTCTTTGGAATTTTGGTGGGTGATGCGGGTTATGGATTAATATTCCTGGGTATGAGCGTTTTTGCTCACCGGAGGTTCGCCGGGAGGATGACTGACCGGTCTCCATTCATTTTAGGGTATGTTTTAAGTTCAGCGGCGATTCTTTGGGGAATTTTGACAGGGACGTTTTTCGGAACAGCGCTATTTAAGGGATTGAAACCGTTCTTACCGTGGTTGACGGACATCGAGAATTTACAGATGCTCTGTCTTTTTATAGGAGCCATTCACCTGACCCTTGCCCATGTGTGGCGTTTGATTATGAAAATACCGGACATGACAGCCGTGCTTTCGGAGATCGGGTGGATTGCGATTGTGTGGGGTATGTATTTTTTTGCAAATACGATAATTGTGGGCTTGGATCTTGTCGGTTCTGGAAAATTTTTTCTGGTAGGCTTGGGTGTTGTGGCCGTTATGATCGATATCCTAAAGCAGGCCAAAGATGTTGGCGTTAGCCTGATTTTATTGATTTTTAGCGTGATAGGAGCCTTTACGGACGTTGTTTCTTATATTAGGCTCTTTGCGGTCGGCTTTGCCACCGTAGCGGTGGCGGATGCGTTCAATCACATGGCTTTGGGTGTAGGATTCCAAAATGTGGGCACAGCCATTGTGGCAGGTTTGATTTTAGCATTCGTTCATCTGTTTTTAAACCTTCTCTTATGCCTTCTCGGTGTGTTGGTCCATGGCGTGCGTTTGAATGTCTTGGAATTTTCCAGCCATCTGAACATGGAGTGGAGCGGGATCCAGTATGATCCCTTTAGAGAGTTGAAACAGGCAAATACCTGAGGGGTCGGGGAGTTTTTCCCGACCCCTCATCCCGAGGAACAAAGTGACGAGGGATCTCGTAAGATCCTTCAGCCCTTCGGGCTTCAGGATGACCAGTCGGAGACAACTGTAAAAAACACCCCGACTGGTCAAATACCTGAGGCATCTGGCGAAACAGGCCGTCACTCGCCAAGAATTGTGGCGGGGAGAGGAGCCTCGTCATTTCTTGCATAGGAAATGAGGGAAAAATGAGGGGAGGAGACATGGAAACAGGGATATTAACGCAATTTAAGGATTTGGGATTGACGGCAGCATTGGGTTTGGCGGCGGTTGGTTCGTCTCTAGGGGTTGGCGCGGCGGGGCTGGCTGCGGTAGGCGCCTGGAAAAAATGCTTTGTCCAAAACAAACCCGCACCTTTTATTCTAGCGGTTTTTATCGGAGCTCCCTTATCTCAGACGATTTATGGTATGATTTTAATGAACGCTATTGCCGGGGCCATTGATAAAGGGGGGTATCTTTGGTTCATTGGACTCTTAGGGGGGCTGGCCATCGGCCTTTCTGCTTTCATCCAGGGAAAGATCGGAGCTGCGGCGGCCGATGCGACCGCTGAGACCGGGAAAGGTTTCGGCAATTATCTTATTGCTCTCGGCATTATTGAGACTGTGGCCATTTTTGTGATGATCTTTTTTTTGATGATCATTGGAAGACTCAGTGGTTAAAAGCCGATATGGCCTTAAAAGCCGGCTTGCGGTTACGTGAATAAATCCCGTTAGAGAACGCAGTTCTCTAACGGGATAAAAGGACGAATAACTCTCCGACGCCCCGACTACAATAATTTTTTCTAGAAAAGTCGGGGGCCGGAGTCCCGACCTCTGACATCCTAGAAAGATATCAGAGGTCGGAGCGTCGGGACAGCAGATTTGAAGATAGAATGTGGGGGCGATTAGCTCAGTTGGTCAGAGCATTCGGTTTACATCCGAAGGGTCGGAGGTTCGCCCTGGCACACATATTTTATGATTCAAGGGGGATTAGCTCAGTTGGTTAGAGCGTCTGCTTTACACGCAGAAGGTCGATGGTTCGAGCCCTTCATCCCCCACTTATTATAGGCGGGCCAGGGGATCCTTCTTCGTCCATTATCGAAAATACGATATATTGGGCCCGTGGTGTAGCCTGGTCAACATGTCAGATTGTCGATCTGAAGATCGCGAGTTCAAATCTCGTCGGGCCCGTTTTGCTATAAAAAATTGGGGGCAGGTTCTCCCGCCTTTTTCTGATAATTATTTTAAGGAAGGCGGGATCCCGCTTACCACAAAAAGATAAATAAGAAAAAGCGGGAAAATCCCGTCGTCCCCGCCAGGCTTCCCTCGCCTCTTGCATTCTGCAAGAATGCGGCGGGGTTCGCCTGGCTTCGCCTAAAAGTCAGGCGAAGTTCTTTTCGTTATTTAGAAAACGATGTCTGTGTCCGGCGAAGCCCCTGCCGTATTGCTTCGGATTGCGAAGCAAAACGAAGCAGCAGGGGCGAAGCCGGATCATATCTTCATGTTCAATAAACCAACCACCTAGCTGCCATTTTGAAGGTTCCAAACGACAAGCACATCTTTCGCCCCTCCTTTTATTGGGCTTGTTGCCTTATTTTCCCTTTCCTTTTGATTTTCGCCTTGCACAGTCGAATCATCGATGCCTATCTCGAAGACGACATGCTGTGGCTTATGCCCTGGCTTGAACAGATGCGCACCCAATCCTTTCTTTCAATTCTCCTACAACTGCATACAGGAGAATTAACTTTCTCCGACTGGCTCTATTTTCATGCATTGTTTTCTATGTTTGGGATGCAGTTAAAATATTACATTTTTGTCTCGTTGGGGATCCATTTCACCAATGTCTTATTGCTTTTTTTGCTCTTAAGAAGAGGAATGGGTCTTTCCTTTGAGGTGAGCTTTCTGGCCTCTTTGATGTATTTGGGATTTTATGGACATTTTCATGCCTACACGTGGCCCTTTGCCGCCCATCATCTGCTGGTTGTCTTTTTCATCCTTCTCATCACATTTTTTTATCTCAAAGCCAACGAACGTTTGGAGCAAAATCCATCCGACAAAAGATATTATTGGATTACCCTAGGGCTTTCGTTTGTTGCTTCCTTCTTACGGTTGTCCATCCTGATCGTCCCCGTAAGCATCTTTATCCACATCTTTTTTTCGAACACAGAGAGCAAAAAAGTCTTGGATCAATTTGATCGCTGGATACCGGTTTTTATTATTTTTCCTTTTTACCAGATGATTGTCTTGGGCTACGGCGGAGAAGGGGCCGTGTTGAGCGATTTCTTAAGCCCTTGGCACAAAATTATGGGAGACAAAGGGGGTGTGTATGGGGGGGCTAGGTTTGTGGCTGGCTTTTGGTGGAGGGCTGTTTCTGGTCAGATGGTTTTTGAGGCGTGTTCTTGCACAAAAAAAGAACAATATCCTTAATCCTCTTTTGGGCGGGATGACGCTGGTTGTTTTGCTAGGGGGCTTTAAGATTTTCTTTTTTTGTTTATACCTTTTCTGGGGAGCGGCCCACAGTGCTTTGTCCGCAGATGTCCTGCAAAGATGGCAGGTGATGGTTTTCCCTTCAGAAAATCTCTGGACAAAAGCAGGAATCCTTTTGTCGATGGTGATGCTGCTGGCCTTCTGGAGATCTATGATGACCCAAAATAGGCATCTGATGATATTTGTCGCGTGGTACGCGGCGGTCCTGGGGTACTTGGGGCAGTTTAAGGACGCCATCCCCTCGCGGTATTTCATCTATATCTCGGTTTTTTTTAGCGTAAGCGTGTGTTTGTTTTTTGTCGAGGTTCTGGGAGGACTGGTCTCTGAGCGTTGGGGGAGTAGATACCGGAAAATTCTGTATTTTTTGTTTTCTCTTTTCTTTTTAGGGAATGCCATCTCGATCAAGATGCGGCTGCTGGCAACACAATTGACCGACTATCACTGGAGCTACGATTACATCAAAATAGCCAACCTGATTCGGCAGGATATCCTTCAAAAAAACACCGGGCAAGGGGTGTCATTATGCATCGAAGGGCTGAAGGATATTCCCTATGCCGGCCAATGGAGGGAAGGTTTTCTTCAAAGATTCGATTTCAGCCGTTACGATCCCTTCCGACAGACCCTGGCAGCGGTGGGTTGGGATTTCAGGAGGAATCCGGTTGTCATCAACGCCCTGTGTCCGGATTCTAGCGTCGTCTACAGGGTTCGTGAGGCCACTGTTCTCGACAGCACGGGAAAGAGTATTGAGCCTTTTTATGGGTCTTTCACCCAAGGGCTGGAAGAGTTAAAAATCGGTGATGAGGCCGGTGCCCTTGCGCGATTCGAAGAGGCCATGGAAAGGAGGCCTTTTTTAATCAATTTTGTCATGGGACCTTCGACAGATTCAATCATGGCCATCAAGCCCCAGGATATATTTTTTCGCTTAGCCGATATCATCCTCCAGATATACACCCGTTATTATGACGGCGATCCCAAAATGGAATATATCAACACTATGATCCAGACCGAGGCCCAGGATTATGCGATGAGTCTGGTCTTGGCGGCTTATCTCAAATACCGTGAGCCTAGCGTCCCGGAAAGTCGGGCCTTCTTAAAAAAGGCATTTATTTTCATCAGCAAAGAGGAAATCCTGGCAAGAAATCCTTTTAAAGATTCTTCTGAGGATTCTCATAAAACGGATTTCGGCAAGTTTATTGCAGAGGCTTCTCATGGTTTGGTCCTGGATCCTCAAAGGTCTGTCGGGGAAATCGTGGAAGATTATCGGGGATTTCATCTGGTCTGGTTTAACGATTTCTATTTCGGCTGGAAAAAGGGGACGGGGGATTTTAATCTGGGCAAATTCAGATGGGCACAGGGACTCGATCATCTGGTGAGCCGCAGGAAGCATGAACTGCGGGCCCTGATTGACCAGGTGTGGGCTAATGCCGATCCCCGTTCCCTAGATCAAGGAAACGATCTTTCGCAAGAGATCGTTTATAAAAACTTTCGAATATCAAAAATCAACGATGTTTATTTCTGCTTATCCACAAACGAAGGACAGAGGACTTTATTCACAAGCCGATCGTTGCCGGAGGCCCAACTGGTGATTGATCACTTCTTAAAGATGTAGATAGGACCATGCGCTTTTCTAGAAAAGTTTTAAAAATATTCACAATCTTTTTAACAGCCTTGGCCATAAGCTATGGGGTTGTCGCGGTCATCTCTATCAAAAATCAGGACCTGGAGCGTTTGATCAAGCTGTATCGGACAAAATCTCCCTTAGGCCATGAATTGGCAGAGTTCTCTTACACAGCTTACATGATGAATGTCCCATCCGGTAAATTTCAGTTGAAGATTCAGAGAGTTCCTTATCAAGGTCAGGCTGTTGGGGAGGCCTATTTGACCTTAAGACCTTTGGGGATTTTAAGAAAGTTTTCGAACATAGGGATCGATTTTCGATCTGTCTTTAACGAGGACAGCCTTCTTCCTTATACTTTTGAATTGACGAGCCCCTGGACGAGGCGTAAAGGCAAAGCCGGCAGGACGATCGAATATTGTCATAACGAATTAGGGATGGTCCGCAAAAACCGAAAAGAGGATATTGAGCAAGATACCCGAGATCCTTTAAGTCTGATAGCCTGGTTGATGTCCCAGGACTATGAGAAAACCGATCTTCTCAAATCCACGCTCAATATTAACAGAGACATTTACACCGTGGTGGGCAAGGTCGTTCTAAGAAGTTCTCTCGCAGACAATGGCCGCGAAACAAGATTTGTCAGATTGAAATTGAAGATTTTAGGTCTAGATGCAGGATACAATCTCAAGAGTCAGTTTCCCGTTGAGGTTTATCTTGTTCAAAGAGGCGTCCTTTATGTGCCGGTATTGTTCCGTATCCAGCGGGGCGGGTTCCTTATCACAGTCGCCCTTTCCTCACCATAATACCGGGCGAAACGTCAGGGCTTTGTTAAAAACGAAGAAGGATATCCCCAGGCTGACAAAAATCAGATAATAGATAAACGCACCTTGCAATAGCCGGCCTAAAAAGACTTGACGGGCTTTCAAATCCGCAATCGCTTGGACCGTGAGGAATAAAATCACCGGGCAGAAAAAAAGCGAAGTCCGCGGCACGGTAAAAGGATACTTCTTCAAAGCGCCCATAGAAAATAGCTCGAGGAAGACCACGAGCGCAACGGTATGAATGGATCGTAAACGATAGCGATCCTTTTTGATATTATGGAAAAATCCCCGGAAGAGCTGGATAAATCCTCCTATCACAAAAAAGAATCCGATATATTTTAAAACCTTTGGGCGCTCCACGAACCAGCGCGAAAGAAGATTTCTGATACCTTCTCCCAAGGTTTTGAAAAAATCTCCCACGGAGTCAAAGGAAAGAAAATAGTCCCCCCAGCCTTGGAGCAGCGTCTGTGTCGGGCGCAGTCGGATGTCAAAAGAATACGACAAAAAGCCAAACACAAAAAACGAGATCGCGTAGGTCACGAGGAAACGGAGCCGGCCTTTATCTTCTTTAGCGGAAAGCCAAAGATTGTACAAAGGAAGAAGCACGAAAAAATACGCCGCATAGGAGAACAAAACCAGTGCCGGCAGAGTCATGAGAATCGCGAGATATCGCAAAGGGGGGCTGGAATTTTCCAGACGCTCTTGATGATAAAGGAAGATCAGAAATAAACAAGCCGCTAAGACGTCCAGGGAATACTGTTTTAACTCAGCGGAGTAATAAATCAGGATCGCCGATGCAGACCAGCATAAAACGAAGGTCAGATAATCGATCTTATTTTTGAATTCATAGGAGGCTATCTTTAGCCAGACAAGAAAGGCCGCCAGCATGCACACGAAAGAGGGAAGCCTTAAGGCCAAAAGGTGAAAATCAAAGATCTGTGAGAATTTTTGGATCAAGAAAAGATAAAGCCTTGGGAAAACCTGGGCCGCTGCCAGGGTTTTTGTAAAAAACTCCTGCCCTTGAAGTTGTTTGATGTTGAGAAAAATACAGAACTCGTCGTTCCACAGCGACCGGCCGGACAGATAATGAAGCAGGCACAAAAGAAGATACCAGGCAATGGCCAAGCTGATGGCCAGGTTCCATAATTGATCGGCTGCGCTGTTGGGTTTTTCTTGAGTGGAATGAAACTTCATTGGTTTGAGGTTAATAACCAATCACCAAGACTTCGCTCACCATCCTTCGAACCATCCTGAGCGCAGTCGAAGGACAAATCCAAAATCCCAATATTCAATACCCAAAGGCTTGTCCTTGATGATTGGAATTTGGATATTGGTGATTGTTTGGTCATTGTATCTTGGTCATTGGTTATTTATGAGAGCTTCTTTTCAAAATCATCGTCCCATGATTCCAGGCCCAGCCGGGTTGATTTTTCCAGTCTCCAAAGACGGCGACGATTCTAAAATGATCCTGAATATACCTCGCCAAGACCGGGCAGTACGTTTGCCCGAAAACCCCCAGGCCAGGCTCCGCCGAGCCCATCCGGTTCGATAAAAGGACAAAACCAACCCTTTTTTGTTCTAGCTCCTCGATGACCTTTCTTTCCTGCTCGGGAGGGATCTTGATGTGATCAAAAAATATGAGCTGCCGGGTAGGGCTTTGTTTGTCTGTCAGATAATAGTAAAGACAATCATAGGGAAGAGCAAAAAAGGTCTCGTTTTCTTTGAGATGGGAGGAGAGGTAACCTGTTGTCTTGCGCACCGTGCGGATCCAGCGCAGCTCATTGCCCACGAAAACCTTGGCTTTGGGTTGGTCTAGATAACGGTAAGGCACCTTAAATTTTTGAACAAATGTCACTTGGGCTGTGGATTCCAAAATCACCACTAAAAGGAGAGCCGCCCATAGCATCCCCTTGGTCAATCTGGAAAGGCTTAAAGAGGCTGCACCGAGCAGGGCGAATAAACTCATCGTCTGAAAAGGCCGGGCCCAAAGGGATCGGTAATGGACCCCGCTCACCAAAAATTCCTGCAGACTGACCACCAGAAAAACAAGGATGATCGTCATGCCTAAACAGATCCGATCCCGTAAATCTTTGGGCCATTTTTTAAGAACGATCATATAAAGCATTTGACCCAGGCCAAGGAGCACAAGACCAGCAAAGATGATATTGGCCCAACTGGAGCGTATGCTGTGGAGGGTGAGTGTTCCCAGGAATTGGATGGCTTTTCCGATGGAGGTTTCAAAGGGCTGATCTCCTTTCATGTAAGGGAAGCATTGGCGGATTTCATACGATGTCAGCCCTTTCACCAGGAATCCGTAAATCAGGAATACCGCCACCAGCGTGCCCAAGGCGAGGATATAAAAATATTTTTTCTCTGGTGTTTTCGGATTTTTGAGGATTGTGTCGATCAGCCATACCAGGAAAAGAAAGATCAGCCAGCTTGAGATGCCGAAATTGATCTTGATCAAAGATAAGAGAAAAATCCCAATGAGTCCCCTCATGAGATAGCGGATCCGAGGGGCTTTCAAATAGAGAAAAAGGCACCACGCAATCCATACCAGGCAGAGAATCCCACCGGTATGGTTATACGTGAAAAAGAAATCTGCCCCGAAGACCAAAAACCATACTGCTCCCAAGAAGGCTATGATGGGGTCAAAGAAGACGACCAAAGTCAGATACACCAAAAGGCCCGTCGCCAGCTTAAGAAGCATTTCACCAAAGCGGATGCTTTGGATATTGGTTCCCAGCCATCGATCAAAGAAGCTGTAGTAAAGCGGCATAAGCGGGCCATACACCCACCAGTAATCCTGATAGGGCGTGTCGCCTTTCATGGTTCTTTCAAAGGCGTAGAGGTCGCGGCCATGGTCTCCCTGAGAGAGAAAGGCCTGAAAATCCAGGGTCGGCGCCAGAAGGAATATTCCACAAAGCAAAGTCAGGACAAGGAAAATGATTCGAAGATTTTTGAGCTTGGAAAACACGGCCATTAGTAGTAGAATGTCATTCAATCATTTTTATTGGAACAACGAACCTCAACCTTCCTTAAAGATATGCCCGCCGTTCAGGAAAAGCTCGCGGAAGTGAATATCCCAGTGGACACCGACTATATCGGGATTTATCTCACTAACCGCTGCTTCCTTTCCTGCGCTTATTGTATAACTAATTACAACGAACAGTTTATTAATCTGAAGATTTTTCAGGAATTAGAACCTCACGAATGGATTGAAGGGCTCAATCGTCTCCAGCTTCCAGAGAATATTCCTTTGACGTTCCAAGGCGGGGAACCATTTCTCTATAAAGGGATTTGGGAGCTTTTGGAGAACGTGCATCACAAAGTTGACATTTTGACCGCACTCCCTCCTAACGTCACCCTTGAAAAATTCCAAAAGCTACGCACCCTCGACTGGAATAGGCGCCCCAGCCCGTATCCCACCCTGCGGGTCAGCTTTCACTAGGGACAAAACGATTACAAGGAGCTCATCCACCGGATCAAAGAGTTGCAGGGAATCGTTAGTATCGGCTTGTACACAATCGATCATCCTGCTTACCCAGAGCTGATGGAAGAAATCCGGCAATACGCTGGAAAGCACGGCGTGGAGTTTCGGACAAAAAGCTTTCTGGGTGAATATCAGGGGAAACTCTACGGAGAATACAAATATCCTGAGGCCTGTGTCGGAAGGGTGACACGGCCTAAGGTGCGATGCAAAAACACGGTTTTCCCGATCGGCCCGGACGGTACGATCTACCGTTGTCATTCGGATTTATACGGCCGCAGGGACGATCTGGCCCTGGGCCGTCTTTTGGACCCCGATTTGGAGCTCGAACACAGGTATCGCGAGTGTTCCTTTTATGGGACCTGCATCCCCTGCGATGTGAAGATCAAGACCAACCACCTTCAGCAATACGGTTACACGTCCGTTGATATTCTCTGGTAAACATGGCCAAGCCCAGGAATGTCTTAATCATCAAAACCGGCTTTTCCGAGTTTTTAGATCGGGAGATTTCCACAACCGTTAGCCTCGGAGACGTTTTGATCTGCACAGCCCTTC
The DNA here is from genome assembly GCA_964620805.1 of uncultured Planctomycetales bacterium. Taxonomy (GTDB): domain Bacteria; phylum Omnitrophota; class Gorgyraeia; order Zapsychrales; family JAHFFX01; genus CAZUJQ01. The sequence continues at coordinate 20,945 of CAZUJQ010000010.1, forward strand.
TTCATCTTTATAAAGAGGATGAGGTGACCTGGGTGACCGCCTGGCGAGCACGGCGTCTCTTGGAAAACAATCCTTATATTAATGAACTGCTCGTCTTCGGCCCTCAGGCTTTTAGGAAAATGATGGAAACATCCTATGATCTTCTGATCAATTTGGAAAAAGATATCGGCCTTTGCACGTTCCTCCGGCAGGTCAAGGCCAAAAAAAGATATGGGTTTTATTTTAACGATAATCTCCATGACATCTCGACTCACAACCGGGCCACGCGTTATCTTTTAGCCGGCCAGGAAAACCACAAGGAGATCGACAAATCCGCCCTGGAGATCCTGTTTGAGACCGTCGGAGAGAAATGGCGCGGCCAGATCCCCCTTTTGACCCGGAAAAAGCGAAGCCCCCAAAAGTATGATATCGGTTTGAATTATTCCGTCGGATCCAAATGGCCGACCAAGGCCTGGCCCATGGAAAAATGGCAGGCCCTCGAGGATATTTTGAAGGATCGCTACGCCTTAAGCTGGCAGAAAGGCCATAAAAACATCTTTCAATACATGGATTGGATCGATAGCTGTGGGGTGATCGTCACCTCGGACTCCCTGGGCCAGGCGCTGGGATGGGCCCTAGGCAAACAAGTGGTCGCGCTTTTTGGGCCCACCAATGCCCGGCGGATGCAGGGGATCCAGAATGTGACCGTGATCGCTTCCGACTTGCGGTGTCCCCATATGCCCTGTTATCTGCCGGTCTGTAAATTTGAGCGCTTTTGCATGGACGCCATTGCCCCGGAGAAAGTGGCCGCGGCCTGTGAGGAGATCTTGGGGACAAGGGGGAGCAATAAAGTTGCCAATGTTTCTCATGTTGCCAACGTTGCCGAGGTTGCCTTTTAAAGGTTGCCTGAAGTTACGAGAGGTTAGAAAGGATTAACCTGAGGCAACCTCAAGCAACTTTAAAGATGTGGAGCGAATAAGGCAACCTTGGCAACCTTGGAAACTTCGGAAACATCGGCAACCCAGGAGGAGGCTTGAGGAATATTCTTGTGACCGGCGGCGCCGGATACCTCGGCGCGGTTTTGGTTCCCAAGCTCCTTCGTTTCCATTATGAGGTGAAGGTCATTGATCTTTATCTTTATGGAGAACACGTCCTGGACTCTGTTCGAGATCATCCTGGCTTGACGCAGATCAAAGGAGACATCCGGGACAAAGATCTCCTGCGAAGGGAAATCCCAGGGACGGATGCCATCATTCATCTGGCCGCCATCTCCAATGACCCCAGCTATGAGTTGAATCCTTCGCTGGGAAAATCCATCAACTATGATGCGTTCTTAAGGCTGGTTGAGATCGCCAAAAGAGAGAAGGTCCAACGCTTTATTTTCGCCTCGAGCTCGAGCGTTTATGGTCTCAAAAAAGAACCGCAAGTAACCGAGGATTTGTCCTTAGAGCCCTTGACCGACTATTCCAAGGATAAGGCGCTTTGCGAAAGGCATCTTCTGGAAAACCAATCGGATGATTTTACGGCCTTGATCTTAAGACCCGCGACTGTCTGCGGTTGGTCGCCGCGCTTACGGCTGGATTTAACGGTCAATCTGCTGACCAGCCAGGCCCTTCAGAAAAGGAGAATCACGGTCTTCGGAGGCAAGCAGAAGCGGCCCAATATTCATATTGAAGACCTGACCGATCTTTACGTCCAATGCCTTGCGTATCCTCAACGAAAAATCGCCAGCCAGATTTTTAATGTGGGTTATCAGAATCAGAAAGTCATCGAGATCGCCCGGCTCATCAAGGATGTCTTAGGCGATGAGGACCTCTCGATTGAGGTGGTTCCCTCGCAGGATAAACGCTCCTACAGCATCTCTTCGGAGAAAATCAAAAGAGAGCTAGGGTTTGTCCCCCGGCGCACAATCCAGGAAGCGGTGGCGGATTTGAAGAGGGCCTTTGAAAACCATTTTGTCCGCGATCCTTTGGAAGACATCCGATATTACAATATCAGGACCATGCAGGCGGTGGGATTAAAATGATAAAAATTCCAATACACAATTTCCAAATCACAAACAAATTACAAATTCCCAAAATCCAAATTACAAACCAGCCTATTGAGAGCGATGGTTTGGTAATTGAAGTATTTGAAATTGGGATTTGTTTGTAATTTGTGGATTGTAATTTGTAAATTTACAATGCCTCTTATATCGGCTGAGACAAAACGCCAGCTTCTTTCCACAATGCTCAAGATCCGCAAGGCCGAAGAGAAGATCGTGGAGGTCTACACAAAAGACCAAAAAATCCGCACGCCCACGCATCTTTCGATTGGCCAGGAGGCTGTGGCAGCCGGGTTGTGCCAGGCCTTGCACGAAGACGATCAGATCTTTGCCGGTCATCGCTGTCACGCAGCCTTTTTGGCCAAAGGAGGAGACCTGACAGCGTTCTTTCGAGAGCTCTGTGGCCGCCTGGGGGGGAACCAGCGAGGGCCGCGCGGGATCAGCGCACTTGACCGATCCCGACCGGGGCGTTTACGCCTCGCCTATTTTGGGGGCCATGATCCCCGTGGCCGTGGGCGCTTCTTTAAATTTTCAGATGGATCAAAAAAAGCGGATTGCGGTCGCGTTGTTCGGCGATGCCGCCATCGAAGAAGGCATCTTTGCCGAGAGCGTGAATTTTGCCGTGGTCAAGAAACTGCCGGTTCTCTTTGTCTGTGAGAATAATCTGTATTCCACCCATTCGCCTTTCCAGGTACGCCAGCCGCCGTCGCCGATTTACGAGCGCCTGCGGATTAAGGAATTAAAAACCCAGAGGATCGATGGGAACGATGTTATCTGTGTTTATCAGACCATGCTCAATGCTGTTGACCAAATCAGAAGAGACGGCAATCCCAGTTTTGTGGAGTGTTTAACGTATCGCATCCGAGAACACGTCGGCCCTTTGTTTGATTATGACCGCGGGTATCGAAGCCGGGAGGAGGTCTCCTCCTGGATGGAACGATGCCCGATTCAATCTTTTAAAAAAAGATTGGTGGCGGAGGACATCATGACCGCAGAGGAGATTCTTAAGGAAGAACGCCGCTGGGAACGGGAATCTGATGAAGCCTATGCCGAGGCCCTGCAAAGCCCGTGGCCTTCGCCGGAGGAGATGTTGAGGGATGTGTATTAGAGTAGAGAGTAGCAAGGAGAGAGTAGAGAGTAATCCGAGGTAGGGGCTTTTAAAATCGTGTTACTCTTTACTTTCTACTCTCTCCTCGCTACTTTTTAATAAGAATGACTATGCGCCAACTCACTTACGCCCAGGCGATCTCCGAGGCTCTTATCCAGGCCATGGAAGATGATCCGAATGTTTTCATTTTCGGCTTAGGCGTGGATGATTACAAAGGGATTTTCGGGACGACCCGCGAGGCCTTTTTAAAATTTGGCGCCGAACGGGTATTCGATGTCCCCGCCTCTGAGGCCGCGTTGACCGGGATCGCGATTGGCGCTTCTCTCAATGGTAAACGGCCCATCCTGGTCCATGCCCGCAATGATTTCATGTTTTTGACGCTGGATCAGATGATCAACAATGCCTCCAAATGGAAATATGTTTATGCCGGCAGATCCCGCGTGCCGTTTGTGGTGCGCGGGGTGATCGGCAAAGGCTGGGGCCAGGGCCCAACGCACTCTCAGAGCCTCCAGTCGGTCTTTGCGCATTTTCCCGGATTGATTGTGGCCATGCCGAGCATCCCCTTTGATGTTAAAGGCATTCTTTTGAAGAGTCTTCAACTCGAAAGTCCGGTGGTGATCCTGGAACACCGCGTTTTGTATCCTCTGCAGGGGCCGGTGCCTGAGGAACGCTATACGGTTTCCTTCGGCCGCGCGAAAAAAGTTTTGGAAGGAGAAGATCTCACGATTGTGGCCGCCTCCGTTATGGTTCAAGAGGCTTTAAAGGCCGCTCAGATTTTACGCAAAGACGGAATCCGGCCGGAGGTGATTGATCCCGTCAGCATCCAGCCCCTCGATGAGGACACGGTGATCGAGTCCGTTAGGAAAACCGGCCGGCTCATCGTGGCCGATACCGGGTGGCTGCGCTGCGGCTTTGCCTCGGAGGTCGCGGCCACGGTTTGTGAGAAGGCCTTTGAGGCTTTGAAAGCGCCGATCCGGCGGATTGCGCTGCCGGAGTGCCCCTGTCCGGTGTCCAAGGCCCTAGAGGATGTCTTCTATCCTTCCTACAAAGAGATTATCAAGATCGCTTATGAACTGCTGAACAAAACGGTTCGCTCCGACATTGATCTTCAAGAAGCCGCGGAGCCTTTTGTGGGGCCGTATTAGGAGAGTAGAGGGTAGCGAGTCCGCCTCCGCTCAATTACTTTCGTATTGAGCTTCGCCGAGACCTCACCGAAGCCAAACACATAAGTATTTGGCGAAGGTGGGGAGAGAGTAGAGAGTAATCCAAGTCAGTGCTTTAAAAATCGCATTACTTTCTACTTTCTCCTCTCTCCCCTCTACTTTTTATAGAACACGATGAGCAAAAGAATCGCCATCATCGGCAGCAACTCTTTCTCTGGCGGGGATTTCGTGGATCTCCTCTTGGAAGACCCTGACAATGAGGTCATCGGGTTAAGCCGTTCGCCAGAAAGAGATGATCTGTTTTTGCGATATCATCGTCATCGGAATCCTAAATTTCGGTTTTACCAATTTGATCTCAATCAAGACACCCAACGAATTCAACAGCTCTTCGATGAGTTTGCTCCGGAATATATTGTGAATTTCGCGGCGCAAAGCGAGGTGGAGCCCAGCTGGATAAGCCCCTGGGATTGGTTTCAGACCAATACCGTTGCCCTGTCTCATTTGATCCATCGTTTAAAAGACGCGTCGTATCTCAAGCGTTACGTGCACATATCGAGCCCTGAGGTTTATGGCTCGTGTCAGGGAAGAATTCAAGAAGATGCCCTGTTCAATCCCAGCACGCCTTATGCCGCCTCCAAGGCCGCGGCGGATTTATTGTTGTTTACTTACGCCAAGAACTTTGATTTCCCTCTGGTTATAGTCAGGGCCACCAATGTCTACGGCGTCGGCCAGCAGCTTTTTAAAATCGTTCCTAAGACCATCATGGCCATCAAATCCGGCCAGACCCTGGAGCTACACGGCGGCGGACGGGCGGTCAAGTCCTACATTCACGTCCGGGACGTCTCCCGTGGGGAGTGGTCCGTCATGCTCAATGGCCGCAACGGCGAGGTCTATCATCTTTCCCCGGAAAGGGGAGTGGCGGTTTGTGAGGTTGTAAAAATAATCTGTGAAAGAATGAAGACGGATTGGGGCAAAGTCGTCCGGGAAGTGGACGAACGCCTCGGTCAGGACAATCGTTATGTGATCGATTCCGGCAAAGCCAGACGAGAGCTCAACTGGCAGCCCCAGATTTCCTTCTTGAGTTTGGCACTTTTTCGGGCTTTTGGGCCGTATTTTCAGGTAGTTCTCGTCGAGAAAGCAATTTTGTGGTATCGAAAACCTGTTTTTGCGATCCGAGAGACTTTTCCGACGACAAATTCGAAAATTTGCCAAACTCAAGTTCCTTAAAAGAGGGCATTGACGAGGTGATCCGTTGGATCAACGACTACTGGGAGCGCATTCAGCTTCTGCCGCATGAGTATTTGCATAGACCTTAGTTATTGCTGAAAAAAAACTCAATGAAACCCAAAATCTTTTTTGCCATATTCTTCCTATTAAGCGCCGTCTCTTTATCATTTTTGCCTTCCCTGGACAACGGATTTGTGAACTGGGATGACAATACCTCTCTTCTGAACAACCACAATATCCAAGATTGGTCGCTGAACGGCCTTAAAAAAATTTTTATGAATGTGCCCAGCGGAGGGTACCATTATTATTATCATCCTTTGACGATGTTGACCTACGCCCTGGAGTATCACTTTTTTAAATTAGACCCCAGAATTTACCATCTGGACAATCTGATTCTGCATTTGGGCAATGTCATTCTGGTGTTCTCATTGATTTTTCTTTTAAGTGGACGGATTTCTGTGGCATGGATAACGGCACTGTTATTCGGCATCCATCCTCTGCGGGTTGAATCCGTGGCCTGGGTGACCGAGCGCAAGGATTTGCTGTTTTCGTTCTTCTATTTAAGCAGCTTATTAACTTATGTCGTCTACCTTAAGAAAGCACTAAGTTCCAAACGATATCTGTGGCTTGCCATTCTGTTGTTCGTGCTCGCTTGCTTGTCAAAGCCCCAGGCGATTTCATTACCCTTCGTGTTATGGGCCATCGATTATTTCTTTAAAAGAAAATATTCAAAGGCTCTGATCCTGGAAAAGATCCCGTTCTTGCTGATCGCCCTGGTTTTCGGCGGGCTCAGCGTGTTCTCCGTGAAGCCGCTTTTAAGCAACGATTACAATTTTACGCAATATTACTCTGTCTTTGAAAAGCTATGGGTCGTCCCTTATGGTTTCTTTCTGTATCTGGTAAAAAGCGTGTGGCCTTGGGGGTTGTCCTGCCTTTATCCTTATCCCAGGAAAATCGACGGAGCGCTTCCCTGGACCGTGTATCTTTCTTTCTTCGCGCCCCTTTTTTTCCTTATTATTCTGATTAAAAACCGCCGGCACGCGGGAACCGCCGTGTTCGGAATGCTGTTTTTCCTCGTTACCGTCTTGTTGCCTCTCTATAATATGCGCTACGGATTCTTCATCAATGATCGCTATACCTATTTGCCCAGCATTGGCTTGTTTTTTGTCCTGGTGGAAGGGTGCATCGGGTGGCTGGAGAATCCATCGAAAAAACCATTGAGGCTGGGGATGTGGGCGGCCTTAGTGGGATTCTGCGCCCTTTTTTCTTTCCTGACGTTTCAAAGATGCAAGGTCTGGAAAGACAGCATTGCCTTATGGTCGGATGTGATTCGTAAATTCCCCAACCGTTTCCCACAGGCTTACAATAACCGAGGCAATGCCTTTTACGTCATGGGCCAGAATGAGCTCTCCCTCCTTGATTACAATCAAGCCATTTTCGTCAATCCGTCTTATGTATCGGCTTATCATAACAGGGGCCATGCCTTATACAGAATCGGCCATAGGGATTTGGCCCTCCTGGATTACAACAAGGCCATCCAGTTAAAGCCGGATTACGCCTCGGCTTATCACAACCGCGGGAAGCTTTATTTTGATATGGGCCGATATGATTTAGCCATGCTTAATTTTGACATGACTATTCGGATTGACCCTTATCACGAGGATGCCTATAATGGCAGAGGCTCGGCCTTGGCCCAAAAAGGAGAGTATGATCTAGCTTTGATTAGTTTCAATCAGGCGATTGCGCTTAACCCCGACCGCCCGGATTTTTACAAGAATCGAGCCTTGGTGTATAAGGTCAAAAAACAATATGAGCGGGCCTCCCGGGACATGGAGATGGCCTTGCGTCTTGCTCGTGATAATGCGAAGCTGGCTCTGAAACCCTGAAAGTCTATGAAGATGGCATCCAAGGAACTTTTTCACCGGAAACACGAATTTTGGACACAGGTGATCTACCGTTTGCCGCGGTTGCTTCCCGAGCGTTATGTCTTTGTCTTGACCAATCTCTGCAATCTGGATTGTGCTTTTTGTTTTCAAAAAAGAGACCTGCGCGAGGATCGCATGACGCTGGAAGACTGGATTGGTGTCACCCAACAGCTTCCCTTTTATGCACGGGTCACCTTAACCGGAGGCGAGCCTTTGATGTTTGCCGGGTTCGACGAGATTTTTAGCTTTGTGGCCGGCCGGTTTGACTGCAATCTCATCACCAACGGACTGCTTTTAACCGAGGAGAAAATCGAGAGTCTCTTGTCCTTTCCTAAATTCCGGGTACTTTCGATTTCGATTGATAATGTGGGCAACACCCTAAGGGGTGTTAGCGAAAGCCAGTGGCAGCGCATCGAGACCATGATGCGGTATTTCGCCCAAAGGCGCGATGAGCTGAAATCCGATTGCGTTCTAGAAGTCAAGACCGTGGTCCTGGATGAGAATGCCGATCAGCTTGGGGCGATTCATCGTTACTGCATGGAGGAATTGCGCTGCGACCACCATTCTTTCCAATTCCTTAAAGGGTCGCCTGTCCAGCACGCGGATTATATGTTCGATTTTGACGACATTCTTAAAAAATCTCAAGCGCCGGTTTATAAACGATTCGAGGAGATTCAAGATCAATTAGAAAAGATTAGAGAATATAACCAAGAGCACGAGAAAAGGGCGTTTTTGCACCCCAAGGTGGCGGATCTGAACAGCTCTCAGGGCCTGGCGGACTTGAGCTTCCTCAATGAGCGCGAGCACACCAAAGCCCATTACCGGCCCTGCCGATTTCCCTGGTCCAGCGTGCACATCAATGTGGATGGAGAGCTCTTTCCCTGCATGGCGGTCTCGATGGGCAATGTGAAGAAGACACCCTTAGCCGAGATCATCCACGGTAAAGAGTTTCGCTATTTTAAAGAATTGATTCGCCGGGAAGGAACGGTCGAGGGGTGCAATCGCTGCGGGTGGCTGAGGGTGAATGGGATAAAAAGTAGAGAGGAGAGAGTAGAAAGTAGAGAGTAACACGATTTTAAAAGGCTATGCCTTGGATTACTCTCTACTCTCTTCTTGCTACTTTCTACTTTTAGAAGAGATATGAAAAGACGAATTATAATTTTAGGAAAGACCGGCCTCATCGGCGGATCGCTGTTTAGGAATTTTTCCTCCAGCACAGATTACGAAGTCGTGGGGTTTTCCTCGGCCGACTGCAACCTTTTATCCTTTGATTCAGCTCAAAAGGCGCTCGAGGGCCTGGGATCCGAAGACATCGTCATCATGGCCGCCGGCATCACGCGGCTTAAAGAAGACACTTATGAGGCCCTGGAGAAAAATATCCGGATGGTGGAAAACCTTCTTCGAGTCGTTGTGCCCCAAGCCATCCGCCAGTTGATTTACATCAGCACGACCGATGTATACGGGAGCTTGGAGGAGACGTTTAAGCACGAAAGCTCGGGGCCTGAGATTAAGATGAACGAAGACTTCGCGTTAAGGCCCGACGGTTATTACGCGATCGGCAAGGTGGCCTGCGAGTTTTTGTTAAAAAAAGGATTGTGCCCTAAGGGCACAATCCTTTCGATTCTGCGTTTTCCCGGGGTCTTCGGGCCGCACCCTTGCGACCGGACCGCCCTGGGACGGTTCATCCGCTCTGCCATCCAGGAGCAAAAGATCACTATTTATGGGGACGGCAACGACCTTCGAGATTATATTTACGCGGGCGACGTTTATGCTGCGGTTTGCGAGGCGATCCGGACGGGATTCAACGGAGAGGTCAATGTTGTCAGTCCCCGGAGTTATTCAATTGGACAAATGGCCGAGATGATTCAATCGTATCTCAAGGAGGACTGCTCCATCGAATTAGTCGATTCCCCTTCCAGGGAAAAAGAACAACCGCGGCTCAAGCGCATGCAATTTGACGACACGCGGCTGGCCGAAAGTCTGCCGCAATTAAAGATCCGGGATTTATCCGAAGGCATCGGGTTGTGCATCAAGAATCTCAGGGCAGAGAGATTTTGGGGCCAGGAGGCGAAGGGCGGCCCCCCCCAACGGGACGTTGGGGGGGGCCGCCTTGAGGCCGCGCTCCTTGTTACTGAGCCGCGCAAGAAAACCTTCAATGCCGATCTGCGCAAGAAAATCGTGGACGTGGTTTACAACGCCCAGGCCGGGCACATCCCCAGCGCCTTTTCCATCATAGATATCTTGGAATATCTCTATGCCCGCGTCCTCAAATTCGATCCCCAAAATCCAGCATGGCTAGAGCGCGATTATTTTATCTTAAGCAAAGGTCATGGCTGTGTGGCGCTTTACGTTCTGCTTAAGGAGTATGGTTTTATCATTCAGGATGACCTCGACCGGTTTATGCAGTTCGACGGTATTTTGGGGGGGCATCCGGATTCCACAAAAGTGCCGGGGGTGGAGGGATCAACCGGCTCTTTGGGCCATGGCATGGGAACAGCCGTGGGCGCGGCCCTGGGGCTGCGGATCAAAAACATGAATAACCGCGTGTTTGTCTTGATCGGGGACGGAGAAACCAATGAAGGAACCGTGTGGGAATGCGCCCTGGTGGCCGGTCATCTGAAGCTGGGAAATCTATGTTGTGTGGTGGACAACAATGGTTCTGCAGACCAGATTCTTCCGGTTGAGCCGTTAAAAGAAAAATGGGAGTCGTTTGGATGGGAAACCCATATCATGGATGGCCATGATCCCAAAGACATGGCGCGTATCTTTGATCAATTGCGATTTAAGTCGGTGAGGCGGCCCAAAGCGATCGTGGCCAATACCCGGAAGGGAAAAGGGGTCGGCTTCATGGAAGTGCATGGCCCCTGGCATTACCGGGCGCCGAATGCCGAAGAATTGGAATTGATTTATAAGGAGTTGGATTTTAGAAAGCCAAGTTGAGAAGCCTTCGGTTAATGTTGCCACCGTCGCCCATGTTGCCGATGTTACCGAGGTTGCTTTAAATCTAATGTCAAATGTCTAATTCCAAATTCCCAATGGGTTATCAATGATTTGACATTATACATTGAAAGATTCATTTGGATTTTGACATTTGGCATTAGACATTAAACATCGGCAACCTTGGAAACTTTGGCAACATTGGCAACGTCAAGGAAAGTTGAAAAAACCATGTCTTCCCTCCGCGACACTTTTGCCCAAGTTCTTCACCAAGTCGGCAAAGAAGATCCCAACCTTGTGGTTCTGGTTGGGGATATCAGCCATTTTCGGCTCCAGGCCTTTGCCCAAGACTGCCCGGGCCGCTACTACAATGTTGGAATCTGCGAGCCGACGATTGTGAGCATGGCGGCAGGGCTCGCCAAAGTCGGGCTTCATCCGGTGGTGCACACGATTTCGCCTTTTATTATCGAGCGGTCTTTCGAGCAGCTCAAGCTGGATTTCTGTTATCAGGCGCTCGGAGGAAACATCTTGACCGTGGGCTCGGCGTTCGATTATGCCAATCTAGGCTGTACCCATCATTGTTATAGTGATTATGCGCTGCTTAAAACTTTGCCCAACACCCAGCTTTTTTACCCTGCCAGCCATACCGAGTTTGAGGCCCTGTTTCGCCAGACGTATAGCAATGGCTTTTTAAGTTATTTCCGCCTTCCCATGCACGGGCATCCTTTTCAATTTAAGCCGCGAGACATCCAACGCGGCCGGGCCGTCTGTGTGACAACGGGTGGTGATTTGACTCTTATTGCCGTCGGGACCCAGCTAAAGACCGCTTTGGCATCCTTAAGCTCGTTAAAGGAAAAAGGAATAGAGGCGGAATTGATTTACGTCCACACGATCAAGCCACTGGATGAGGAAAGGATCCATCAGAGCTTAAGGAAAACTCGGCGGTGTTTGGTCATCGAGGAGCACGGCGTTTATGGAGGCGTCTTTGATGATGTGCTGCGTTTAAGCCGGGATATTGAGGGGCTTCAATCCAGTGTTCTAGCAATTCCCAATCAATTCCTGAGGGAATACGGTACTTATGAAGAGCATTGTCAGAAGCTGGGATTTACGGTGGATGGGATTTTGCGCAAGGTGGCGGATGAATTAGGGATCATGGCAAAAAGCGCGTTAAAGATTTTATAAGATTTTAATACAAACGTCTTTAATAATTTGACATGTGTCATTGCGAGCGACCGTAGGGAGCGAAGCAATCTTAGTCGCCAAAGATTGCCACGTCGCCCGTTGGGCTCCTCGCAATGACACTTTAATGTGACGTTTGTATTAGAAGCCATTTCAAAACCTCCTGTAAGGACGGCTTCCGGGCTGTGTCCCGCGCGCAGTTCCGCAGCTCCCGAAGGGAGCGAGGATGTTTGAGCACGGGACACAGCCCGGAAGCCGTTAACATTCGAGGTTTTGAAATGGCTTCTAGCATCAAGAATCCCGCATCCAGATCTCCGGACTTTAAGAAGGGAGAAATTTATGCTCATCCCATTATTGCTCGTGAGTGGGATTGCACTTTTTGGCATTGGAATTTTCTTTATTGTGAAAGGACTCCTGGACACCCCGGCAAGGCCGCCTTCCCCAGAGGCCTTGGAATTAGAGAAAATAAAGCTTCAGCTTCAGGAGACCGCGGACGTGGAACTGAAATTAAAAACACAGTTGGAGGATTCTAAAGCCGCCTTTGCGGCCCTCCAATCAGAAAACCGATCTTTGCAGGATCAAATGCAGAAAATGACGCGACAGATGGAAACCTTGGCGCAGGAAAAACAGGCCCTAAGCCAGGAGAAGGAAAAAAGTCTGGCCTTGATTGACCAACTGAAAGCGGAAAACACCTCCTTACAAAATCAGGTTCAAGAAAAGGCAGTGGAGCTGGAAAAAATAAAAGAAAGGCTCAAAGGTTTTGATAAAGAAAAAGAGGAGACTTTGTCGGTTGCCCAAAAAACTATTGAAGAGTCCAAGATAGAGATTCAAAAACTCCAAGCTCAACTGGAAGCCAATACGGCTCAGCTCGGGGCCTTGCAAAACGATTTGGGCACGCTTCAGAAAAAGAACGAAGAAGAGCGACAGAACACTCAGAGGCTCCAGGAAAATTTAGACGCCGAGAAAGAGTCCTTGCTTAAGGCCAAGGCTGATCTGGAGGGAAGCCTCCAGAAAATCAAAGCGGAAAACGCCATCGCCCTAAAAAAAGAGGAGATGCTTCAGTACGAGCTCACCAAAGCCCGGGCCCAGGCCTTTGGCCTGGAAAAACTTTGTGAAGATTTCAAGGTCGAGATTGAGGATCACATCAAAGAAATTGAGCATCTTAAGGGGGAGAACGAATCTTTCCGGCGGCTTTATGAAGAGACCCAACACAATCCGCAAGCCACGGTGAATAAAAATCCAGAAGATAAAAACCCAGAAGAAAAGAAGGATGAGATTCGCCCTTAAAAAGGCAAGCCCACGAAATTTTTCAGGGAAAAAGGAAAGTGACCATGGGCTCCATGCGCGTCGCCGTGTATTACAGTAATACCGATATCCGGCTTAAGGATTCCCTCAAGCCAGCGATCGGTCCGGATGAGGCCCTGATACGCATTGAGGCGAGCGGGATTTGCGGCACGGATGTCATGGAGTGGTATCGAAAGGACAAGGTGCCTCTGGTGCTGGGGCATGAAGTGGCTGGAACAGTGGCTCGGGTGGGCCGTAAGGTTAAAGACTTTAAAGCAGGCGATCGTGTGGTGGCGACACACCACGTCCCCTGCGGACGATGCCCCTGGTGCCGGAACGGTCATCCCACGGTCTGCGAGACCTTAAGGAAAACCCATTTTGATCCAGGAGGGTTTTCGGAATTTGTGCGGTTGTCGGCGCTTCATCTTAAATCCGGGACATTTCGGATCCCTGCCGGTCTTTCTTTTGAGGAGGGCACGTTTGTGGAGCCTTTGGGCTGCGTTGTCCGGGGACAGCGCTTAGCCGGGATGAAAAGAGGGAAGTCTGTTTTGGTCGTGGGAAGCGGCCTTTCGGGTTTGCTGCATATCAAACTGGCGCATCATCTGAAAGCCAGGATAATTATGGCCACGGATGTTGACCGTTACCGGCTGGGCATGGCGGAAAAGTTCGGGGCAGTGACTGGCATCGATGCTGGAGAAGACGTCCCGTCTTTGGTCCGGAAGATCAATGAGGGCCGCCTGGCTGATGTGGTGATTTTGTGCGCCGGCAGCCAGGCGGCCCTTAAACAGGGCTTAATATCTGTTGAACGCGGCGGGACAGTCTTGATTTTCACGGCCGCCCCGCAAGATTCGTTTTTGCCGGTTACCACCAATGAAATCTTCTGGCGCCGGGAGGTCACCATCCTTAGCTCCTATGCCGCCGCGCCTAACGATTTGAAAGAGGCTCTTCGGCTCATCAGCCAAAGAAAGATTTTGGTCAAAGACATGATCACCCATCGCCTGCCGCTAAAAGAGATTCGGAAGGGATTTGAGTTGGTGGTCCGGCCTCAAAACTCCATGAAAGTGATCATTGAGCCCCACCGATGAAAGATTAAAGGAGAAATATGATCGGTTATGCTATTTCTAAGCATGGTGTTAAAATTAGGCTGCCTATAGAGAGATGGTATCATATAACCGAATCTCATGATTATATGTCAGGACTCAGCGATGTGGTCCTGGATGTTGTTAATGATCCCGAAATGATTCTTCATGGGAAGCGACATGAACTCATTGCAATAAGAAATCTTAAAAGAAGTGGAGAAGGTTGTCCCAAGCGTAATGAAGATAGCTCATCAGATGTGGATTGATTACGATGAAGAGGCCGATGTGCTTTATATCAGCCTTGAGAAGCCACAACATGCCGATGACAGTATTATGGAAGACGACGTCATTGTGCATAAAAGGAAGAACAAGATCGTGGGTTTAACGTTTCTCCATGCCAGCGAAATCAGCGGAAAACTTGGTTAAGTCAAATAAAGTCACACTGACCGCTAAAGATGAGGAGGTTCACCATGGACTGGGGCATGAAAAATAGATTAGCTCGTATCATTAAACCGGAGACCGGCCGCGCCCTGATGCTCGCCGTGGATCACGGGTATTTTTTGGGACCGACATCGGGCCTGGAGGATTTAGGGAAGACGGTTATACCGCTTCTGCCTTATACGGATTCGTTGATGCTCACCCGCGGGGCCTTAAGAAACTGCATCGACCCGAATTTTCCCGTGCCGATCGTTCTTAGGATATCCGGCGGCAACTCGGTCTTGGAAGAGGATTTATCCAACGAAGATCTCACGGTATCGATCGAAGACGCGATCCGTTTGAATGCCTCGGCGATCACCATGTCGATTTATGTGGGATCGCCTCATCAGCATCAAACGATCGTCAATCTGGCCAAGACCGTGGATATGGGAGAAAAGTACGGCATCCCGGTTTTAGCGGTCACGGCCGTGGGGAAAAACATGGTCCGCGACGAACGGTATTTGAGTTTAGCCTGCCGCATCGCCGCCGAAACCGGGGCGCACATGGTGAAGACCTACTACTGCGAGGGATTTGATCAGCTGGTTAAAAAGTGCCCTATTCCGGTTGTGATCGCAGGGGGGAAAAAAACCGAGGAGTTAGCCGCTTTAGAGCTGGCCTACAAGGCCCTCGGTGATGGGGCCGTGGGCGTGGACATGGGGCGCAACATCTTTCAGGCGGAGTCCCCCGTGGCCATGATCCAGGCCGTTCGATCCATCGTGCACGAGGGGAATTCGGTTAAAAAGGCCTACGAACTTTATACGGGGTTGAAAGAATCGATAACCTTGATAACCTCTGAGGAATGACGTGGCTAAAGTCGTCTTTGATATCGAAACGCTCGGTCAGGATTTCGAGCTCTTGGATGAAAGTTCTCAGGAGTATTTTTTGCGATTTGCCGATACCGAAGACAAAAAGCAGGAGGCCAAAGAGAGCCTCAGCTTTTATCCCTTAACGGCCCAGATCATCGCCATTGGCATGCTGGATGTGGAAAGCGAGCGGGGTTTTGTCTACTTTCAAAATGGAGGCCAGGGCCCCCATCAATCCAGCGAGGGCCGCGTAACCTTTGTTTCTGGGAGTGAACCGGAGATTTTAAGCTCTTTCTGGAAACAGATGAAAAGCTACGAGCAGTTCATCACCTTCAACGGACGGGCTTTCGACTGCCCCTTTCTTTTGATCCGCTCCGCCATCAACCGCATCCGTCCCACCAAAAACCTCATGCCTTACCGGTACAATCTGAATCCCCATATTGATCTGGCCGATCAGCTCTCCTTTTACGACGCCATGAGAAGAAAGTTCAGTTTGGACATGTGGTGCAAAGCCTTTGGGATCGCAAGTCCCAAAGAGGGGGGCATGACCGGTCTTCAGGTCAAAGACTTCTACAAACAAGGGCGTTTCCTGGAGATCGCTCGGTATTGTTTAAGGGATATTCAGGCGACGAAAGAGCTTTACCAGTATTGGGAGCAGTATTTAAAATTCTCACAGTGACCCCTTTTGAGAAAATAAAAATCTGTATAAAACCTCAGGAGCTGGTTCCCTTGATCTGCGAGTCGTTCTCGCAAAAAGAACTGATCAGGATCCTAACGTCGGATGGGTTCGTTTATCCGGGGATCCGGATGGAAAGTCTTCGCTGCGAAGAGCTGGCTGCAGGGTGGATCGAAGACTCCTGGAAGGATGAGGGAATTTTGGGCCGGCTGGTCAAAGCGCTCGACAAAGCGCATGAAGAAGACCTGCGGCAGATGCGCTCCGTCCCGCTGGAGGAGATTGGACGCATGATGGGGTCAGTGGAGGAGATCTGGCAGCAGCGCCGAATGGGAGGATTCCTATGGGCCTTGCTCAGGGACGAGCGTGTCGACGCCGAAATGTTCAGATGGTTTCTCGAGTCATTTTACTGCCTTCTGGACAAACAGGATGCGAAATTACGCAAGAGAGAGCATTCCAGCGCTAGATTTGAGGAGCATTTATGGAACGGCCGGCTCACCAAGAAAGAAACAGAAAAAGTGAGAGAGATGCTGAGTCGCCTTGTCATGGAGAATCAAGAAATCCAGAAAACCTTCAACCGAGAGTTAAAAGACAAGGCCAAGGTATATGAGAAGCTGGAAGATTTTAAGAAAAAAACGCAAGATGGGGAGAGACAAGCCGGTCTGCTGCGCAATGAGTTAGCCGCTCTGCGCAACGAGTCGGAGCGTAAAGACGCCCTGATTCGCGAACTTGAACACACCTCAAAGACCATTTCCAGAGACCAAGAGAATATGCTGCGCCAAAGGGTCCATGATTTGGAGCGCGACGAACGAAAGATGCAGCACGAAATTTCAGAATTAAACGAAGAGCTGGCCGCGTTACGCGATGAGATGCGAACCAAGGACAGCCTGGGCCGGGAACTTCAAGGCAGACTTCAGGAGGCGCTCTCGCAGAAGGAACGTCTGGAAGGCGAAATGAAACGACTGGCCATGAAGATCAATATCCGCAATGAGGCGGCCTCGGTAGCCACTCGGAAGGCTGCTGTTACGCTCAAGGACAAAGGCCGGCGCCTGGGAGTTTTTGTGGACACGCGCTATCTTCGCCAGGCCTGCCGGCTTTTACAAAAAAAGGTCGATTTTCAGAAGCTTTTGGATTTGGCGGTTGTGGACCGGCGGCTGGTCAAAGTGGCCGCTTATGTCATGACCGCCCCGGAGGTTGACCCCGGCGGGTTTTTGAAGATGCTGGAGAAAGAAGGTTTCCAGACGCGCTGTCGCAGCTTTCAGCGTCTTGCCGATGGATCCGTCCACGGCGACTGGCGTGCGGGCATCGCGGTGGATGTGATCAACCTTTCGGAGAAATTGAATCTGGATGTCATCCATCTGGTCAGCGGGGACGGCGATTTTACGGACCTTATAAGATTTTTACAGGCGAAAGGGATCCGGGCCGAGGCCTCGGGGTTTTCCATGAACTCGGCCACGGAGCTAGTCCAGGCCGCGGATGAGTTTGTGTTTCTGGGTGAGGAGGTTCTTAAAAGTTGAAATTTTTATGGCGGTTCCGACTGGTTTAGTGGAGGGAAAAATGGGAATAGGAGAATTTTTGGAAAAATGGAAGCGGTTTGTCGGTGATGACCGGGACGATCCTGCGATGGATCCGGTTGCTTCCCTGCAAAAAGCTCTTGAGGATCACAAACTTGCGACCAGCAGGCTGACGATTGCCTGGGAGCAAGACCTTTCCGGGGTGCCGGTGATTAAAAACCGCCGTGAGATTCTTCTGTGCGATGGAGAAAAGATTGCCCCCTGGGTTATCTCTTTTTTGCAGGAGTTATTTCGCTCTGCAGGCCTGCCCCCTGCCGTGGAAGATATGGAACGCTATCCGAAAAAGTACATTCCGTTTTTTTATTTAATAGAGGGGACTGTTGTACAGGCCTGTGATGCCGGTCGATGGAATTTAACCGATGATGAATTTGTAAGGATTTACAGTGAGATGCGCCGGCGTCCGGAGGGCCAAAGTTTGGGTTTTGTTCATGATGCGGTTTATCAGGCGGCGGCCCTGGCGTTGGCGATGCAATCTTTCAGCCGGGCGGAATTTGAGGCCGTGTTTGACCAGTTGAGTCGCTCGGCCCACCGCTGGAGGGAAGGACGCGCCTCAAGGAACTATATCCGATATCTGAGGGAAAATCTAAGATGAAGAAAAGAGGTCAGGGGCACTTTAAAGATTCGGGAAAATTTAGAGAAAAAATAATATCAGGAGGTTGAAGATACGGGAAATTTATGAAGTTTCGATGGAAATCGCGGGCTCACCTCTGCGAAGCCTATCTGTGATAGTCTTCATGACGGTGGAGCAGGGCAGGAATATTCTGGAGCAGAATAATTCCTCCGAAGCAAAAGAACAAGTCCTATTACTTTTGCTAAGGAGAATAGCGAGCCCGATGGACAGAGGGAGGAAAATGGAATGATTATGGAAAGCTTCTTCAATTTCAGACAGTCATCGCAGCTTCAACGATATAAAAAGTGGCGGGAAATCGGCAAGAGGCTTAATCATCAAATCATGAAACAGATCTCAAAAGACGTCATCTTCCAGGCTGCCGATGATTTCCGTTTTCTAAAGAAGAGCAATTCCCTTCGTTTCGATTCAGAAAGTGAGACTCATTTTTTGATGGACAGGGCGATTCATGACATTCCCATGGATGGGGGCAGAATTATAGAACGCTACCTTGATCAAAACAAGAAGATTTTGACAGGCGATGAGCAAAAGCTGCTGGATGCCTTGGCCGATGCCATTTATTCATTGTTTATCGTGCAAAGAGTAGAAGCGGGTTATGGGCTGCATTTGATGGATGTCTTCTTGGATAAGGAAATATTTTTAGTCGATATCAATTTGAGCCGGACGGTGCTGGAGGGGCATGTGCTGGCGACGCGCATGGTTTCCGTTGATGGCATCACATTCACAACGGGATGTGTCTGCCCTTTTCCACCGGAATACCTGGCACGGCTTAAAGATAATTTTGTCCGTTTGTTCGAGAAAAAGAAGCATCAGATGACATGGGCGGAAATGATGCGCAAATATAACCCGTACTTTTTCATCATCATGAAACAGGCCGGCATAGAAATAGATTTTGGCGATGCGGTTTGATGCGATGTCTTGCGAAGTTGCGGGATGAGCGGCAAAGTGTTAGAGCGGTCTGGGAACTATCCAAGACAGGAGATGGGTATGCGTGAACTTTACGAAGTTCAAATGGAAATCGCCGGCCCGGCGGCGATGTTTACCCCGTTAGAAAATTTATTTCTAACGGGGTGAACGAGGCCGGATACGGGGGCGGCACCGGTTTCTTAACCAGCACTGGAATTTTGAGTAAACAAAAAATGTCACAGATCGTGGCAGAGAATCTTCAACCGGTGGCTGGAGATTCCGAAACACGTTGTCCATGAGAACGATGAACAACTATTTTAAATATTGGGGCAAGGCATCGAGGGATAAAGGGGAGATGAAGTATCATTCCTGGCCTATCATTCCCTCAACGTCGCAGCGGTGGGGGAAAATATATGAGGAGCGCCAAGAAAGCTTATAAGCTCCAGTCGGTGAGAATCCGACGTGTGCAAA
>CAZUJQ010000011.1:0-39153 GCA_964620805.1 uncultured Planctomycetales bacterium
TGGTGATTGGTTATTGAGTACTCATGCAAAAGATCCGCATTAAACTCAAGGCCTATGATCATCGCCTGATCGATCAATCCACCCAGGAGATTGTCGATACAGCTATCCGCACGGGGGCCAAGGTTGCCGGCCCGGTGCCTCTACCCACAAAAAAGGAGCTTTATACGGTCTTGCGCTCGCCAGTCATCGATAAGAAATCCCGGGAGCAGTTTATGCTGGCCACGCATAAACGTTTGATTGACCTCATTGAACCAACGGCCAAGACGGTCGAGGCCCTTCGTAAGCTGAACCTTCCAGCCGGCGTGGATGTGGAAATCAAACAATAATGAGGGTTCTCTGTAATCATTAAAGAGAATGATTCTATGGTCAGTGGTTTAATAGGTAAGAAAATAGGCATGACGCAAATCTTCGACAAGGATGGGAATATTATTCCTGTCACAGTGATTGAAGCGGGGCCCTGTATCGTTGTGAGGTTGTTGGATGCCCCTGTAAAAGTCGCCCTCGGATTTGATCCCGTTAAAGAGTCGCGTTTAAAAAAGCCTCAATTGGGTTTTTTTAAGAAGATCAATGTCTCTCCCGTACGGGTCATCAAAGAATTCCGGTCCACCGATAATAAGGATTATAAAGTCGGCCAGGAGCTGAAAGCGGATTTATTTAAACCGGGAGATTTTGTGGATGTGACAGGGGTCTCCATTGGTAAAGGATTTCAGGGAGGGATGAAACGCTGGCATTGGTCCGGCGGGCCGGGATCTCACGGTTCCATGCATCATCGCAGAGTCGGGTCGATCGGGGCGAGTTCCGATCCTTCCCGGGTCTTAAAGGGCACACACATGCCAGGCCATATGGGGGCGCGGACCGCGATGGTGCAAGGCTTAAGAGTGATGCAGGTCGATCTCGAGAATAATTTGCTTGTGGTGAAGGGAGCGGTTCCCGGGCACGATCATGCGCTTGTAACGATTTATAGATCAAGGAAGAAGGCGTTTAAATCTTTAGAGGAGAAGAAAGCCGCGGCCGCCGTCAAACGCAATCCCATGAAACAGAGCAAAGCCAAAGCAGCTGGGAAAGCTAAATAACCAATGACCAAGATACAATTACCAAACAATACCCAAAATCCAAATCCCAATTACCAACGGGAAGTTGGTGAAAATTGGAGATTGGGATTTGGATTTTGTTTGATTATTGTCCCTGGGTGATTGGTTATTAAGTTGGCAATTCACAGGAGCAAAGAACACCATGGCCTTATTTCCGATTCTGGATGCCGAAGGAAAACAAACGGAAACCTTTGATCTTCCGGACACGATCTTTCGATTGGATGTCCGGGGCGATATTATCCATCAGGCTGTCGTGATGTATCTGGCCAATCGTCGCCAGGGAACGGCTTCCACGAAAGAAAGAGGCGCTGTTTCGGGAGGAGGCAAGAAGCCCTATCGCCAGAAAGGAACTGGCCGGGCGCGGGCGGGTTCCATCCGATCCCCGTTGTGGCACGGCGGGGGCGTTGTCTTTGGGCCTCATCCCCGGGATTTTGGATATTCGATCCCCCAGAAAGTCAGGAAGGCCGCCTTAAGAGAGAGCCTCAACGCCAAATATATCTCCAACGATTTATTGTGCATCGATCAACTTAAGGCCCCCTCGAACAAAACCAAAGATTTTGTCAAAGTTTTAGATCGATTACATCTCAAAGGTAAGGGTAAGATTCTTGCGATTTGGTCAAAGGAAGATGCACAGAATGATTCAGCGTTCTCATTAGTTTTGAAGGTCTCTCGCAATATCCCCCACTTTAGCCTGATGCGCTCTCAAGATGTCAACGCGTATGACATTTTAAGAAACAAGAAGGTATTAATGACCAAGGCTGCCTTCAAGAATTTATTGGAGAGAATCCAATGAGGACATCTTATGACACGCTCAAGATGCTGATCCGCACGGAAAAAGGAACCTTTCTGAAGCCTCAGAGAAAGTATTTCTTTCAGGTGGATCAACGGGCCACAAAGATTGACGTCAAAAAAGCCGTGGAAGAGATTTATAAGGTTAAGGTCCAAGGTGTTCGTACGATGATCTTCCCGGGAAAACCCAAGGTGGTTCGACATCAGCTCGGATACACCTCCCGTTGGAAAAAGGCTGTTGTGACCTTGAAGGAGGGCAATACAATAGAGGTGGCATAATTCTCCTTCGCCCCAAAACTACGCCCCGCTAAAGCAGGGGCTTGTTTGGGGGCTTCGTAGAATGGGTCACCGAGGCAGTCGAGGTACTAACCATGGGAATTCGAAGATTTAAACCAACAACCAGCTGTTTACGGCATACAATGATTTCTGACTTTGAGGAAATCACAAAGCACACACCCGATAAGGCCCTTTTAAGGCCTTTAAAAAAATCCGGCGGTCGAAATTGCTATGGTCGAATCACATCTCGTCACCGGGGTGGTGGCCATAAGCGCATGTACCGGTTAATTGATTTTAAGCGGGATAAACTCGATCAATCCGCCAAGGTCTTGGGCATTGAATATGATCCTAATCGCTCCTCACGCATTGCCCTGTTGGAGTATCCGGATAAGACGAGATCTTATGTCCTGGCCCCGTTTGATTTAAAACCCGGTGATGAGATTGTGAGCACTCATAGCGCGGAGGTTGAAATCAAAGCCGGGAATTGTCTTCCTTTAGGTCGCATCCCCTTGGGGACAGCCATTCATAATGTTGAACTTCATCCGGGAAGAGGCGGAAAACTGGTGCGTTCTGCAGGGACATCCGCCCAGTTGATGGCCAAAGAGGGCGAATTTGCCCATTTACAATTGCCTTCACGGGAAATCCGGAAAGTCAGGATCAACTGCCGCGCCACCATTGGGCAATTGGGTAATGTTGAGCATGAATCGATTTCTTTAGGAAAGGCCGGACGGTCCCGATGGCTGGGGCGCCGGGGGCATATCCGGGGGGCGGCCATGAATGCCCATGATCATCCCCATGGCGGCGGAGAAGGAAAGGCCCCGCAGGGTAATCCCCATCCCTCAACTCCCTGGGGAAAGCCCACAAAAGGATTTAAGACCAGAAAAAGAAGAAAATATTCCGATGTGTTTATCGTCAAGCGAAGGACAAAGTAATGCCGCGTTCGGTTAAAAAAGGCCCGTATGTGGCCAACGACTTGGTCCAAAAGATTGAGAAGATGATCCGCCTCGGCCAAAGGCAACCGGTTAAAACCTGGTCACGGCGTTCAACGATTGTACCAGATTTTGTGGGTTACACCATTGCGGTTCACGACGGTAGAAAACATGTCCCGGTTTTTATAACAGAAAATATGGTCGGCTATAAGCTCGGCGATTTTGCCCCTACACGGATATTTAGAAAACACGGTGGAGTTAAAGCCAAGAAGGCGCCGCAGAAAACGTAATGATTATGATTGCCCAAGCCAAAGCGCGGTTCTTAAGAATTTCACCAGTTAAAGTCAGGCAAGTGATTGACCTTATCCGGGGAAAAGATGTCATGACCTCTTTGAGTCTTTTAACGCATAGCGAGAAAAGAGCTTCTGAGTTTGTCAACCAGCTTCTGGCATCTGTAGTGAGTAATGCCAAGCAAAAGGGTTTAAGCGAAGAGCAGCTTTTTATCTCGCGAATCGCAGCCGATTCCGGGCCGTCCTGGAAAAGGTACCGGGCCGCTGCCTTTGGCCGGGCCTCTCCAATATTGCGCAGAACCACCCATTTAACCATTGAGCTGGATGTGAAAACACATTAACAAAATCAAAGGAGCTAACGTGGGTCAAAAGGTAAGCCCCCTACTTTTACGGATCGGATACAATAAAAACTGGCGGAGCCTCTGGTATGCCGATAAAAAGGAGTACGTGAAGAATGTCCTGGAGGATTTTAAAATCCGAAAGTACATCAGAAATAAATTTGAACAGGCTGCCGTGTCAAGAGTCGATATTGAAAGGATGGGAAGCCAAATCAAAGTCAGGATTTTTACAGCAAGGCCAGGGGTTATTATTGGCCGCAGAGGCGCCGATATCGATAAACTGAGGACAGAGCTTCTTAAAATCACGAAAAAAGAAAACTCCGAAGATATTAAAGTGGACATTGAGGAGATTAAGAATCCGGCTGTGGAGGCCCAGCTTGTGGCCCAGAATGTGGCTTTTCAATTGGAGAAGCGCGTGGCCTTTCGGCGGGCCATGAAACGGGCCATTGATCAAGCGTTAAGCTCCGGAGCCAAGGGAATTAAAATCAGCTGTTCTGGCCGGCTGGGAGGAGCGGAGATGTCCCGGCGCGAGACCTATCATCAAGGGAAACTTCCCCTGCAGACGTTTAGGGCGGACATCGATTATGGATTTGCCGAGGCCTTGACCACCTATGGGATTTTGGGAGTCAAGACATGGATCTACAAAGGGGACACGCTGGTGGAGGCGCCGGAGAATCAAACCAATTCCCCGCAGACACAGGAGAAAAAGCTAGGCTCTGTTAATGTTCAGTAGTTCTGATTTTAAAATGTTGCCGAATGAGTGATCCAGTATGCAGCCTAAGGAGATTCTTCCATGGTCATGATGCCCAAAAGAGTCAAATACAGAAAGTCCCAGCGAGGCAAAAACCGAGGGGTCGCAACAACGGGAGAGACTTTGATCTTCGGTGAATATGGCCTGAAGGCCTTGGAGAATGGGCTGATTCGCAGCAATCAGATTGAGGCCGCACGCATTGTGGTCACACGAAAATTAAGAGGGGCAGGCAAACTGTGGATTAAGATTTTTCCCCATAAGCCAGTGACGAAAAAGCCCGCTGAGACGCGTATGGGCAAAGGGAAAGGGGACCTGGATCATTGGGTGGCTTCTGTCAAAAGAGGAAAGGTTCTTTTTGAGATTGGCGGTGTTCCAGAAGATTTTGCCAAATATGTTTTTCGGTTGGTGGCATTCAAGCTGCCGGTGAAAAGTAAATTTATTAGCAGGACTGGCGCTGGCGTTCACTAATCCTGAAAGATTCAATGAAGTTGAAAGAATTCAGAGAGTTAGATCGTGAGGGGCTTTTTCAGAAAGAGAAGGAGCTTAAAAAAGAATTGTACGAGTTGAATATTAAACGCCAGCAAGGACAGGTGGAAAAACCTGCCCGCTTTAAGCTTTTGAAGCGTGACATCGCTCGGATTTTGACTCTTCGACGGCAGCTTGAGGTCAAAGATGCCGCTCAGAGTCAATCCTGAGCAATCCTTCGACTTCGTCCTTCGACAGGCTCAGGACTTGGCCCGAGCGGAGTCGAGGGCCTTCGCTCAGGATAGGCCTGAGCAAGCGAAGCGCGTCGAAGGCCAAGCCCCGTCCTTTAGGACGGGGAGCGTCGAAGGATTGACTCTTTTAAATGAAAGGGAAAAGGGAGATGGTCCCTCGAGAAAACAGGCGTAAGTTTCTCTCCGGCACCGTGGTTGGCGATAAGATGAATAAGACGCGGGTGGTTCAGGTGATCTGGGCTGCAAAACACCCTCGGTACCGCAAAGTCATTGTCAAAGCCAGAAAATTCAAGGCCCACGATGAAAAGAACGCCTCCAGCATCGGAGATGTCGTCAAGATTATGGAAACGCGTCCGCTCTCCAAAGATAAAAGATGGCTGATGGTCGAGATTCTCAAAAAGGCCGAAGGCCGGCCCTAAGTCCCCATGATTTTGTTAAAAACGATTTTAGATGTAGCCGACAATACCGGCGCCCGCAAAGCCTCCATGATCGGTGTGCTCAACAGCAAAGGAAAACGGACCGCCCAGCTGGGAGATATCATCAAGGTCAATATTAAAGAATCTTCCCCGGAGGCGGCGGTCAAAAAAGGGGATGTCGTCCGGGGGGTGATTGTGCGTACCAAATTTCCAGTGCGGCGCTCGGATGGGACCTATGTCTGTTTTGACAGCAACGCCATTGTCATCATCGATGAAACCGGTAATCCGAAAGGGACACGCGTTTTTGGTCCCGTTGCCCGGGAATTAAGAAACATGGAATACATGAAGATCGTTTCGTTGGCGCCGGAGGTGGTTTAGTGTTAAGGATCAGAAAAGATGATTTGGTTGCGGTGGTTAGCGGCAAAGACAAAGGGAAAACCGGCCGAGTCATGAAGGTTTTTCCCTCTGAGGGCCATGCTCTCGTAGAGGGGATCAACTTGGTGAAAAAAGCGAAACGCCGCTCCCAGCAGGATCCCAAAGGAGGCATCATACAGATTGAGGTTCCGATCCATTTGTCAAATTTGATGCTGTTCGATAAGCAAGCCAATAAACCCGTACGGTTCGAAGTGTCTGTGGCCAAAGACGGCACAAAACTTCGCCTGAGCAAAGAAACGGAAGCTGTGATCTGAAAAATGTTACCACGTCTTCTGGAAAAATACAGAAACGAAGTCATCCCTACGATGCAGAAGAGGTTTGGGATTAAAAACGCCATGGCTGTCCCACGGCTTGAGAAGATTGTGGTGAATATGGGGGTGGGAGAGGCGTTGCATGATCCCAAGATCATCGAGATGGCCTCGCAGGATTTAACCGTGATCACCGGACAAAAGCCTATTATTAGAAAGGCTAAAAAAGCCATCTCCAATTTTCAGTTGAAGAAAGGGGCTCCGGTGGGCTGTAAGGTCACCTTGCGGCGGGCGAAGATGTATGAATTTATGGATCGGCTGATTAATGTGGGGCTTCCCCGCATCCGGGATTTTAATGGGATGTCTCCTAAATCTTTTGATAAACAGGGCAATTATACCTTAGGGATTCAGGAGCAGGCGATCTTCCCGGAAATCGAGGCTGGCCGGATCCAGCATACGCAGGGAATGAATGTGACTTTTGTGTTCGATAAAGGCCCTGAGGAGCAGACCCTCGAGTTGCTAAGGCTTCTGGGGATGCCTTTTGCCTCGCACTCGGTACCTGGTAGGTCCTGAACGTGAAAAACGAAAACGAATAGAAATCATGGCCAGAAGAGGTCTCATCAATAAATCATTGCGCAAAGCAAAATTTTCCACCCGCCAGCACAATCGCTGCGCGATCTGCGGACGCTCCCGAGCGTATTTGCGACGGTTCGGCGTGTGCCGGATTTGTTTTAGAGAATTGGCTTGGAAGGGAGAGATCCCGGGAATAAAAAAGGCAAGCTGGTGAAAGGATTTAATCCTATGCCCCAAACAGACTCGATCGCGGATATGTTGACACGGATTCGCAATACGGTTCGGGCGAAAAAAGAGATCGTGGATATCCCCGCTTCAAAACTGGGAGAAAAAATTTTGAAAATATTTAAAGAGGACGGATATATCGAGGACTTCCGTTTTATTAAGGATACGAAACAGGGGATATTAAAAGTTTACCTTAAATATTCTGATAAAAAGCCGGCGATCATAGGGATTAAAAAGGTTTCTAAGCCTGGATTAAAGGTGTATGCCAAACAGGATGCGATTCCCCGGGTCCTCAATGGATTGGGAACCGCCATTATTTCTACTTCGAAAGGTGTTATGACCGACCGAGAGGCCCGTAAAAACAAAGTGGGCGGAGAAGTCTTGTGTTATGTGTGGTAGTGGGTTGCTCATGGAAAATAGAAATATCAATGACCAAGATACAATGACCAAATAATTACCAATATTCAATATCCAAAGAAACATTTGGAAATTGAATATTGGAATTTGGATTTTATCCTTCGACTTTGCTCAGGATGGTTCGAAGGATGGTGATCGAAGTCGAACCATTTGGTTATTGTTTCCTGGTTCTTGGTTATCGAGGTATTTGCCCATGTCGCGGATAGGAAAGATTCCCATAAGTGTATCAAAAGAAGTCAAAGTGACTTTAGAAAAAAATACCGTTGTCATCGAAGGCCCTAAAGGCAAATTGTCCTTGAATCTGCCGGAGGCCATTGGAGTGGAACAAAAAAACGGAGAAATTTTGGTTAGACGTTTGTCCGCCACCAAACAGAGCCGTGCTGACCATGGGACAACCAGAGCGCTTCTTGTCAATATGATTGAAGGGGTGACCAAGGGTCATAAAAAAGAACTCGAAATTCAGGGCGTGGGTTTCCGGGCCCAGGTGCAGGGGCAGAAATTCACGGTGACAGTGGGATTTAGCCATCCGGTTGAGTTTACGGTCCCTGCAGGGGTTAAGGTCACAACGCCAAAACCCACCGAAATCATTGTGGAAGGATTGAATAAAGCCCTTGTGGGAGAGGTGGCCGCGAATATCCGGAATCTTAAACCACCCGAACCTTACAAAGGCAAGGGCATCCGTTACTTTAAGGAAGCGGTCCGAAGAAAACAAGGAAAATCGGTTACAAAATGATGGGTCGGGGAGTCCCTCGACTTCGTGGTTCGACTTTGCTCACCATCCTTCGAACCATCCTGAGCGGAGTCGAATAGACTCGGGATCCTGAGCTTGTCGAAGGATTTTGCCCCGACCCATCATCCCGAGAAACGAAGTGACGAGGGATCATGCTAAACCCCCGAGAGGAAAAAAGGATCTATCGTCATCAAAGACTCCGCAAACGCCTTAGTGGCAGCCCCGAACGGCCAAGGTTATGCGTGCATCGCAGTTTGAAACATATGCGTGCTCAGATCATTGATGATGTTCAGGGAAAAGTTTTGTTTGCTCTTTCGACACTTGATAAAGATTTGCGTTCCCGGTTAAAGCAGGGTGGAGATGTCCAGGCTGCCGCGGTTTTAGGCGAGGCGTTGGCTTCCCGGGCGAAGGACAAGGGAATCAAAAAGGTGTGTTTTGACCGCGGTGGATACTTGTATCACGGACGCGTCAAAGCCTTTGCAGAAGCCGCAAGAAAAGGCGGGTTAGAATTTTAAGATGAATACAAAAGCCCCCGATCAAAACAAAGACGCACAAAATCCTTCAGGCCCGGTTTCTTCGCCAACTCCGACACAAGGGCAGCAAGCATCTGCTCAAGAGACATCTGCGGTTGCGATGGGCGTCTGGGAAACCCCACAGGCCTCCAAAGGTTCTCGTAAAGGTTTTGCCCGGAAAAGAGAATCCGTACCTTCGGAGTTTGTGGAGCAAGTGGTGGCCATTAATCGAGTCACGAAAGTAACGAAGGGTGGGAAAAAATTGTCTTTTAGCGCTCTGGTTGTGGTGGGTGATACCAAAGGCCGGGTGGGCTATA
This sequence comes from uncultured Planctomycetales bacterium, assembly GCA_964620805.1. Taxonomy (GTDB): domain Bacteria; phylum Omnitrophota; class Gorgyraeia; order Zapsychrales; family JAHFFX01; genus CAZUJQ01. The sequence continues at coordinate 9,054 of CAZUJQ010000011.1, forward strand.
GCCTCGATAAGGCCAATGAAGTGGCCACCGCTATTAAGAAAGCTTTAACCACAGCGAAGAAAAACATGATCCGTGTTCCTTTGAACGGGTTAACCATTCCTCATCAGATAGACGGGATCTGTGGTGCGGCCTTGGTCATGCTGAAACCCGCGGCACCAGGGACAGGCGTTATCGCCGCCGGGCCCGTACGGGCGGTCTGTGACGCGGCAGGCATTCGCAATATCCTAACCAAGTGCCATCGATCCAATAATCCCATTAATGTCGTCAAGGCCACCATGGATGGGCTTTCTAGGCTTAAAGTCAGGCAAGTTAAAGAAAAAGAGGATGAATCCTCATTAGGGTTTCAGGAGAGCAAAGACAAAGGGAATGATAGCGGGGGAGCTTAAAGACTATGGATCTCCATGAATTGAAAAGCCCTCCGGGCTCCCACAAAAGAAAAAAGATCGTGGGACGCGGTCAGGGATCAGGCCATGGAAAGACCTCCGGCCGCGGACAAAAAGGCCAATCGGCCCGCTCCGGGCGCGGGGTCATCCTGGGTTCGGAAGGCGGCCAGATGTCTTTGATCCGTCGCCTGTCCAAGGTGGGCTTCCGGCGCAAGAATCCTTTGATTTATCAGGTGGTGAAGCTTAAGAGTTTAAACCGATTTGACGGTGGGACTGTGATCACCAAGGAATTGTTGAAATCGCAAGGGTTGATTAAAAGTATCTTTAAACCGTTTAAGATTTTAGGGGATGGGGAACTCACCAGGCCTTTGACGGTCGTGGCCTCAAGTTTTTCGAAAAGCGCGAAGCAAAAGATCCTCCAAGCTGGTGGTCAGGTGGAAACAATCTGAATATGCTTTCGGCCTTTATCAACTGTTTTAAGATCCCCGATTTAAAAAAGAAGATCCTTTTCACCCTCATTATCATTGCTGTCTACCGGATCGGTTGTTTTATTCCCACCCCCGGGGTCAACGGCGCGGTGCTGACCGAATGGTTTAAGAGATCCGGGGGGACGATCTTTGGCATTATGAGTTTATTTTCCGGCGGGGCCATAGAGAAGATGACCGTGTTTGCCCTAGGGATCATGCCGTATATTTCGAGTTCCATCATCATGCAGCTTTTAACTGCGGTCTTCCCGGCTTTGGAAAAGCTGGCCAAAGAAGGCCACGCGGGATATATGAAAATCAACCAGTACACCCGCTATGGGACGCTGATTCTCTGCCTGGTGCAGGCGTATTTCATCGCCCTCTGGCTGGAAAGCCCGCAGGCCTTTCAGGGATTGAAGATCGTCAACGAACCGGGCTGGGGATTTCGGTTTGTGACTGTTATCACCCTGACGTGCGGGACGCTTTTTTTGATGTGGCTGGGAGAGCAGATCCAGGAAAGAGGCATCGGTAACGGGATGTCAATTCTGATTACGGCCGGCATCATCTCATCCACACCCGAGGCCATTCGGAATCTGATCTTGCTTCTTTCACCCAAGACCGCGGCGGCCCGGCAGATTCAGCCGCTGACGTTGGTCATCATGGTGGGTTTTTTGGTCGGTGTGATCATTGCCGTGACCCTGATCACCCAGGCCCAACGGAGGATCCCCGTGCAATACGCCCGGCGGATTGTGGGCCGCCGGGTGTATGGGGGCCAGAGCACTTATATCCCGCTGAAAGTGGACACGGCGGGGGTTATTGCCATCATCTTTGCCCAGTCGATTTTGCTTTTCCCCGCGACCCTGGCTAGCTTTATCCCTCATCCGATGTTTCAGCACTTTGCCAGCGTCCTTTTACGCGGCCATTGGCTCTACTATGCTCTCTACGGGGGATTGATCGTTTTCTTTTGTTATTTTTACACCGCCATTGTTTTTAATCCGGTGGATGTCGCTGAGAATATGAAAAAGCACGGGGGGATTATCCCAGGGATTAAGCCGGGGTCGCCCACCGCAGATTTTTTGGATTTTGTCATGACGCGGATCACGCTCGCCGGGGCTTTGTTCATTTGCATAATCGCCATCATGCCGGATGCCATCATGGCCGCCTTCCGGGTGCCGTATCTGGTTGCCTCTTTTTTCGGAGGCACGGGCGTTTTGATCACCGTGGGGGTCATGCTGGACACGATGAAGCAGATTGAGTCGCATTTGCTGACGCATCATTACGAAGGGTTTATGAGGACTGGCCAGCTTCGAGGCAGAAGATGAGAGTCATCCTTTTAGGTCCTCCTGGCGCTGGAAAGGGCACGCTGGCAAAATCGCTTAAGGAGTCCCTGGACATGGCCCATATCTCGAGTGGAGATATCTTAAGAGAAGAGATGAATCGAAAAACCCTCCTGGGGAATAAGGTCAAGGAATATATTGAAACCGGGCAGCTTGTCCCTGACGAGATCGTGACCAAGATCATCGAAAGCAGGCTCACGAGAAATCAGACCGAGGAAAGCTATCTTCTGGACGGGTTTCCTAGAACCGAGACGCAGGCCCGGGATCTGGACCAGATTTTATCCCGGATTCAAAAGCCGATCGATCTCGTCATCTATATGGAGTCGACCTTGCCTGTGATCATTCAGAGGTTGGCGGGAAGGCGGGTTTGCAAGGTCTGCGGGGCGCTCTTTCATGTGGTCAACAAACCTCCAAAGATTAGGGGGATTTGTGATGTGTGCGACGGGCCGCTCTACGAGCGGCCCGATGATCAGGAAGACACGATCAAGACCCGCATGGAGGTGTATTTGAAAAACACAGCCCCGATTATCGAATATTATGCGGCTCAGGGGAAGTTAAAAAAGATCAATGCGAATCAAGATGCCGAAGTCGTAAAAGAACAGTTAATGAGACTCTTTGATGAAAAAGCTAGCCCTCAACCAGAACGGTACAGGGCAAGCCTTAACCGCAAACGTGGCATTTCCCAATCATAGAGACAGTGAAGCCGTTATCAAGACCCCTGAGGAAATCGAGCTGTTGGCGCGGGCCGGACAAATTTTATCGGGGATTGTCAAAGATTTAAAGCGCTCTTTAAAAGTTGGGATGACGACCCAAGATCTGGATCTCAAGGCCCAGGAGCTTATCGCCTCGTATCAGGTGACACCGGCCTTTAAAGGCTACCGGGGATTTCCCGGGTGCATATGTGTTTCGGTCAATGAGGAAGTGGTCCACGGCATTCCAGGAAAACGGGTCATCAAAGAGGGCGATGTTGTCAGCATTGATATAGGGATTATGGTCCAGGATTATTTTTCTGACACGGCTTTTACGATTGGGTTGGGGAATATTTCGGCCGATCTAAGAACTCTATTAGGGGTGACTCAAGAGGCGCTTTACAAGGGAATTGAGCAGGCTGTGATCCATCATCATCTTTCCGATATCTCCTTTGCCATTCAGAGTTATGTTGAGTCGCATGATTTTACGGTGGTCAGAGATTTTGTGGGTCACGGGATTGGCCGGAGATTGCATGAGTATCCCGAGGTCCCCAATTTCGGGCCTCCCCATACCGGGCCCCTTCTTAAAGAAGGAATGGTTCTAGCCATCGAGCCCATGGTCAATATGGGAACATGGCAGACCGAAATTTTAGCAGATGGTTGGACCGTTGTAACAAAGGATCGAAAACCATCGGCTCATTTTGAACACACCGTGGCCGTCACAAAATTGGGGCCCCGGATCCTGACGGAGTGGTGATCCCTTGGCGAAAGAAGATTTAATCGAAGTGGAGGGAGTCGTAACGGAGGCGCTGCCCAACGCCATGTTTCGCGTCGAGCTGGACAACGGGCACAAAGTCTTAGCACATATCTCAGGGAAAATCAGGATGCATTTTATTCGGATTCTGCCCGGTGATCGGGTCAAGGTGGAGCTTTCTCCTTATGATCTGAGTCGGGGACGCATCACCTATCGAAGCAAATAGATAAAGTTGCCCAGGTAACTTATGTTGGGGTAATATGAAAGTCAAATCGTCTGTCAGAAGGATTTGTGACAAGTGTAAGATTGTCCGTAGAAAAAGTGTGGTGAGGGTCATCTGCTCGAACCCCAAACACAAGCAAAGACAAGGATGAGAAATGCCTAGAATTTTAGGGGTTGATATTCCCAAAGAAAAGAGGATTGAAGCCGCCCTTCCTTATCTTTATGGCATAGGGCCGACATCAGCCCGTAAGGTTCTGGACCAGGCCAAGATTGACTGTAACCGGCGGGCTAAGGATCTTACGGATGAAGAGATTGCCTTGCTCACATCGATCATCCAGAAGAATTATAGAATCGAGGGCGATCTTCGCCGTGAGGTGAGTCAAAACATCAAAAGGCTCATTGACCTGGGGGCCTACCGCGGGTTAAGGCACCGTAAGGGTCTGCCGGTCCGAGGGCAGCGAACCCGGACCAATGCCCGCACTCGAAAGGGAAAAAAGAAGAATATCGGCATCGTGAGGGCCGCTACAGAATAAATCTTACAATTTAAAGAAAACTATGGCTAAAGATAAGGCGAAGAAAAGGCTTTTGCGCGGCGTGACCTCAGCGGTTGTGCATATCCAGGCCACCTTCAACAACACCATCATTACGATCACAGATAAAGATGGTAATACCCTTGTCTGGGGATCTCCGGGTGTCGTGGGTTTTAGCGGCTCCAAAAAATCCACGCCTTTCGCCGCTCAGGTTGCCGCTTCCGATGCAGCCAGAAAGGCCAAAGATTTGGGCATCCAAAGCGTGGAAGTGTATGTGAAGGGCCCGGGCTCCGGCCGGGAGTCCGCCATCCGGGCCTTGCAGGCCGCTGGGTTGAATGTGACTTCCATTAAGGATGTCACGCCTATACCGCACAATGGCTGCCGGGCGCGCAAGAAGCGCAGAGTCTAAGGCAAAGCAAAGGAGAATAGCAGAAAGGAAATTTTATGGCTAGAGACACAGGATCAGACTGTCGCCAGTGTCGACGGGAAGGAGAAAAATTATTTTTGAAAGGCACCCGGTGCTTTACGCACAAATGTGCGATTGAACGACGCGAGTATGCGCCGGGTCAGCACGGTGCCAAAAGGCCCAAATTGTCGAATTTTGGTTTACAGATGCGCGAAAAGCAAAAAGTAAAAAGAATTTACGGCCTTTTGGAAAGACAGTTTCGAAGATACTTCTATAAGGCGGCGCGTTCTAAAGGGGTCACCGGGACAATGCTCCTTACATTTTTAGAATGCCGGCTGGATAATGTGATCTATCAAGCGGGCTTTGCCGCCTCAAGAAGCGAAGGCAGGCAAATCGTCAGTCATGGTTTCGTATATGTCAATAACAAACGCGTGAATATCCCTTCCTTTCAAGTCAAGAAGGATGATGAGATCACGTTGCAGGGTCAAGGAGACTTAAAGCATATTAAAGAGAACCTAGAATTGACGAGCCAACGTAAAGTTACGGCATGGCTACAGGTCGATAAGGATCATTTTAAAGTGAAGATTTTAAGGCTACCCGAAAGAGAAGATATTGGGTTTTCCGTAAACGAGCAACTCATTATAGAGCTTTATTCAAGATAAATATTTGCGCCTCGGGTGGAATTGCCACCCTTAAGGGCACAAATATTTAATGAGGAGGATGACATGGGAGTTAAGTGGCGAGATTTTCAGATGCCCAAAAGGCTAGATTGTGATGAATCGACATATACCTCCACTTATGGAAAGTTCATTGCAGAGCCCTTTGAGCGGGGGTACGGTGTGACCTTAGGCAATTCCTTAAGACGGATTTTGCTTTCCTCCATTGAAGGCAGTGCCGTCACCTCCCTTAAGATTGAAAGTGTTCAACACGAGTTTTCAACAATCCCCGGGGTCATGGAGCCTGTCACAGACATCATTTTAAATATCAAGCAGTTGGTCTTACGCTCTCATTCCAAGACCCCTAAAACAATTTATCTCAAGGCAGACACCAAGGGCGAGGTTAAGGCCAAGGATATTATTTGTGATGAGACCGTTGAGATTTTAAACCCCGAGTTGCATCTGGCCACCTTAAGTCGCGATACCCAATTTCATGCGGAATTGATTGTTTCCCGGGGACGGGGTTATGTCCCTGCGGAGTTGAATAAGAAGGATTCTAATCCGTTGGGTTTTATCGCCGTTGATTCGATCTTTACTCCCATCGTGAAAGTGAACTTTTTTGTTGAGAATACCCGCGTGGGACAGAGAACCGATTACGACCGGTTGGTCACAGAGATCTGGACGAACGGCGGGATTAGCCCGAAAGAGGCGCTTCTTTATGCCGCCAACATCATGCAACGCCATTTGGATGTCTTCGTCAGTTATGGCCAGCTCCCTGAGGAAGAAGAGGAGGAAGAGGAAATTACGGCCGAGGAGCAGGTCTTTTATGAAAAACTCCGCCTCCCGATTTCGGAGCTTGAGCTTTCGGTCAGAAGTGCCAATTGCTTGAAGGAAGCTAGTATCAAAACAATCGCAGATCTGGTGAAAAAGCAGGAGGCCGAGCTTCTGAATTTCCGTAACTTCGGTAAAAAATCTTTGTCGGAAATCAATGATCTTTTAAAAGCCATGGGCTTAAGCTTGGGGATGAAGGTCGATCTGAAAAAATTGAAAAAGAAGGAAGCATGAGACACGCCAAAACAGGAAACCGGTTAGGAAGAACCTCCGCCCATCGGAAAGCAACGATCCGTGATTTAGCCAAGGCCACCTTGCTAGAACAAAGGATCTGTACCACAAAGCCCAAAGCCAAGGAAGCCAGAAAGCTGGTCGATCGTCTGATCACCTTTGGCAAGGCGGGGACCTTGGCATCTCGAAGGAGGGCGTTTGCCATTTTGTGTGACCATGGCCTGGTCAAGGATCTTTTTGAGCGGATTTCCCCTCGGTTTAAATCCCGGCTGGGCGGTTACACAAGGATTATTCCTTTGGCTACCCGTCGGGGAGACAATGCCCAGCTCGCCTTTTTGGAATTGACCGAGAAGGAAGAGGTGATCGTCAGCAAGTCCAAAACCCAGGCCCAGGCCAAACCCAGCGAGTCGCTGACGGTTGAAAAGACGGTCGCCAAAGACCTCGCAACCCAGCCCAAGGCCGCCCCCGAGCTCAAAAAAGAACCGCCGAAACCCGAGGCCCCCCGGCCTCATCCCAAAAAGGAAATCCCACCTCACGAGAGGCCAAAGCCCAGACCCAGTTTTTTTACTGGGTTAAGAAACATGTTTAGAAAAAGGCCGCCTTCCCGAGGGTCCTAATGAAGGTCAACCGGAGAATTCATGATCTTGTCGGATCTTCCACTTTGGCTATCACCGCCCGGGCAAAAGAATTGATCAGCCAGGGAAAGGATGTGATTAACTTTGCGGCCGGTGAGCCGGATTTTGACACTCCGGTTTTTATTAAAAAGGCCGCCATCAAGGCCATCGAAGAGGGTTTTACAAAATACACACCCACCGTAGGAATCCCGCCTTTAAAAGAAGCCATTGCCCAAAAGCTCCAGAAAGACTACCAGCTCTCTTACAAACCCTCCCAGATTGCGGTTTCCTGCGGGGCCAAACATTCGGTGTATAACGCTCTTCAGGTTTTGGCCGATGAGGGTGATTGTGTCCTGATCCCTTCTCCTTATTGGGTCAGTTACCCTGAGATGGTGAAGCTCTCCGGTGCCAAGGCTAAAATTCTAGCAACATCTTTGGAGGCAAATTTTAAAATCACCCCTGCGCAATTGAGAGCGAATCTCTCAGGCTCCACAAAGATTCTCATTTTAAACTCACCTTCTAATCCCACGGGAATGGTTTATACCAAAGAAGAATTGGAGGCCATCGCCGGAATTTGTGTTGAGAGAAATATTTATGTAATAAGTGATGAAATTTACGGAAAACTCGTTTATGATACAATAGAATTTGTATCCATCGCTTCTTTGGGAGAAGAGATCCGGGATTTAACGGTCATTGTGAATGGAGTCTCTAAGGCCTATGCGATGACCGGCTGGCGGATAGGCTGGACGGTGGGGCCTCAAGCCTTGATTGATGCTATCAACAAATTACAGGATCATACAACGTCCAATCCCACCTCGATCAGCCAGATGGCCGCTTTAGCCGCCCTGAAAGCGGATGACACGACGATCAACGCCATGCGGGAGGAATTCCAGAAAAGACGGGATCTCATGATCCGTTGGCTCAACCAGATTCCAGAGATCCGGTATGTCCCCGCGCAGGGGGCCTTTTATATTTTTTGCGATGTTTCCAGGTTGGGTGATGGAGCTGTTCTGGCGAAAAGGATGCTCGATCAAATCAACGTCGCCGTCATTCCGGGTGAGGGGTTTGGATCTTCTGGCTTTATCCGTTTGAGTTTTGCCACCTCCCAAGAGAAGATTGAGGAAGGTATGAGGCGAATAAAAGAGTGGATTAAGAAAGGCTAGATGGAACTAAGAGATTTATTATTGACAGCTATTTCCAAGAAGGCCTCAGATTTGCATCTGACGGAGAACACCCCTCCGGTCTTAAGAATTGACGGGACACTGACTCTGATGGAGGGGAAAAAACTTTCCCGGGACGATCTTAAGAAAATGATCTACACGATTCTTTCTGATCAACAGAAAGAAAAATTTGAAAGAGACAGGGAGTTAGACTTTTCTTTGTCTTTGTCCGGTCTGGACCGGTTCCGCGTCAACGTTCATATCCAAAGGGGATCGGTCGAGGCGGCCTTCCGTCGGATTCCTTTGTATATTCCCCATATCGAAGATTTGGGCCTGCCGATGATTGTGAAAGAATTCGCCAGAAAACCCAATGGTCTGGTTTTGATTACCGGCCCTACCGGCATGGGCAAGACCACAACCCTGGCCGCCGTGATTGATCTGATCAATACCGAGAGGTCTTCTCTTATTGTCTGTATCGAAGACCCGGTTGAATATGTTCATCAAAACAAAAAATCCATCATCAAACAGCGAGAGGTTTACTCGGATACGCATTCTTTTGCCGAGGCCTTAAAGAGGTGCCTTCGCCAAGACCCAGATGTCATTGTGGTGGGTGAGATGCGGGATTTGGAAACCATTGCCACGGCCTTGACGGCCGCGGAAACAGGCCATTTGGTGCTGGCCACCTTGCACACACCCGATGCCCCCCAAACCATCGAAAGGATCATCGATGTCTTTTCTCCGCATCAACAGACGCAAGTCAAGCTCCAGTTGGCCGCCTGTTTGCAGGGGGTCGTCTCTCAGCTTCTCTTGCCCCGCTCGGATGGCGAAGGCCGGGTTTTAGCCACAGAGATTATGGTGGCAACACCGGGGGTGCGCAATCTCATTCGGGAACAGGCCGTTGAACAGCTCCCGACCGCGATCCAGACCGGCAGTCAATATGGGATGAGAACCATGGACCGCTCGTTGAAGGATCTTTATAAAGAAGGCGTCATCAGCCAAGAGGTGGCTTTAAGCAAAGTCAAGAATATTGAAGAATTTAAGCAGATGTTGAAGTGAAGAATCTGTGTCGCTGCCTCTTTGCCTCTGGCATCTGTGCTTCTTTAAGGAAATAAAACAAATGTCCCATCGCGTGACTCTTCTCCCGGGAGATGGAATCGGACCAGAGGTTGCCTCGGCCATGAGGCAATGCGTGGAGGCAACGGGCGTTAAAATCGAATGGGAAGAAGAGCTTGTCGGAGAGCCCGCCATTAAGCGGTATGGCACCCCTCTGCCTGACCAGACTTTGGAATCCATTAGAAAAAACAAAGTGGCCATCAAAGGCCCTATCACAACACCGGTGGGCAAGGGCTTCCGTTCGGTCAATGTGCAATTGCGGCAGGCGTTGGATCTTTACGCCTGTGTGCGGCCCTGCAAGTTTTATGAGGGCACCAGATCTAAAGCCAGGAATATCGATCTTGTGGTGATCCGGGAAAACACGGAAGATCTCTATGCCGGCATTGAATTTGATCTTAATACCAACGAGGCGAAGACGCTTATTAATGAAATCAACCGTCTTCAGTTGAAAAAGATCCGAGAGGACTCGGCGATCTCGATTAAGCCGATCTCCGTTTTTGGCTGCCGGCGGATTGCACGCTACGCCTTCGAGTATGCCCTCAAGCATAACAGGAAGAAAGTCATTGCCGTTCATAAAGCCAACATCATGAAATTCTCGGATGGGTTATTCTTGAAGACGGCGCGGGAGGTGTCTAGGGAGTATGCGGGAAGAGTGGAATTCGAGGATGTGATAGTTGATAATTTGTGCATGCAGCTTGTCCAGAGAGCCGATAGTTTCGATATCCTGGTTCTTCCCAATTTGTATGGGGACATTATTTCAGATCTCTGTGCTGGTTTAATAGGGGGATTAGGGATTGCACCGGGGGCCAATATCGGGGATACGATCGGTTTGTTTGAACCGGTCCATGGTGCCGCCCCTAAATACGCGGGACAGAACAAGGTCAATCCTACCGCCTGCATTCTTTCTGCCGTGCTGATGCTGGAGTACCTGGGGGAAACTCAGGCCGCACAGCGTCTAGAAGAAGCGGTTGCCCAAGTGATTAAAGAAGGACGGTCTGTCACCTACGACTTTAAAATCGACCGTAATGATCCAAAGGCTGTGGGAACCCGCGAGATGGCCGAGGCGATCTGCCGGAAGTTAAAAGCAATTTATTCTGCTTTGCAAAACTAATATTCTATTAGTTTTGCTACGCTCGCCTCTGCGAAGCCTATCTTCGACAGCCTTCGCTACGGCGGAGCAGGGCAGGAATATTCTCCGAGCAGAATAATTCCTCCGAAGCCCCGCCCCCTGTCTGCCGACAGGCAGACGGCGGGGCGAAGGAGAATAAATGAGCCCTTAGGGTGGAAAGGAACTTAAAACTTAAACCCGAGGGCTCATTTCATTGGGGGTAATTGAAGGGCATGGACATTTGCCGTGTTCAAGACTTAAGGTTAATCGATTATTTTAAGGCCTGGGAATGCCAGAAAAGAATCGTTTCTTCCGTTATCAACGGCGGACATCATACCCTTTTGCTGTGTGAGCACCCGGTTGTTGTCACGCTGGGCCGGGTGACCCCAAAAGAAAATTTCTTAACCCCTCCCGAGGAACTCGAATCCCGCGAGATTCAAATCATTGCCATCGACCGCGGGGGAGATGTGACCCTTCATGCCCCTGGGCAAATCGTGAGTTACCCGATCTTTAATTTGCTTAAAATTGGAAAGGACTTGAGGGCCTTTTTAGATCACTTAGAACAAGTTGCCATTGATTTGTTGCAAGATTTTGATATAGTGGCTACTAGAATTTTTGGCCAAAGAGGGGTATGGGTTGGGAAAGAAAAGATTGCCTCGATTGGCATTGGGGTGCGCAAGTGGGTGAGCTTTCATGGGATGGCCATCAATGTGAATACGGATTTGAAATATTTTTCCCTGATTAAACCGTGCGGTTTGGATGTTCAGATGACCTCCTTGAGAAAGATCCTGGGAAAGGATATTGATCTGGATTTGGTCAAGACGCTCATCATAAAAAGATACGCTAAAAATTTTAATCTTCACTTGATTCCAGGAGATCCTTTTTGATTAGTCGCGTCGTGTTACCAGAATTAGGAGAGGGCATCATCAAAGCCGTTGTGGCTGTATGGCACGTTGGGCCGGGAGAGTACGTACAAGCCTCGGATGATGTGGTTGAGGTGGTTACTGATAAGGCCACTTTTAACGTCCCAGCGGGTCAAGCGGGATGCATTAAAGAAATTTTGGTCAAAGAAGGTGGGGAGGCCAAGATTGGCGAGGCCTTGGCGCTCATCGAATCTTCCACTTAACTGAGGCATCGGGGTGTTTCCTTGTCGGGCCTCATCCTTAAGCGGAGCCCCTCGCAAGAGCGAGGGGCGGAGTCGAACCCATTCGACTTCGTCCTTCGACAGGCTCAGGACTCGGCCTTAAGCGAGTGAAACGAGTCGAAGGCCTTCGCTCAGGGTTCGATCCTGAGTGGAATCGAAGGATCGAAGGATCTTGTGACGAAAGACCCTTCGACTCGCCCTTCGGGCTCGCTCAGGGTGAGCCCGATAAAAACACCTCGATGGCTCACTTAACTTAATGTCAACCTACCCAATTGGAAAACCCCGGAAGGTGCTGCTCATGTACATTACGAAGGTTTCCGGACATAGAGCAGCGACCCTTGCCATCGAAAGGGCCTTGAACCAACTGGACCCCACCGCGGAAATCATGAGCATCAACGGCTTTGGTTACACGTATCCCACCATAGAGAAAGTTGTCAATAAAGCCTATATGGGGATTATCAAAAGGACGCCGCAGATATGGGATTATCTGTACGATAACCCAAAGATTGTCAAGAAAACCGAATCCCTCAAAAATTATATTCATAAGACCAGCCATGACAAGCTAAGGCGGTTGTTTGAAACATTTCAGCCCGATGCCGTGGTCTGCACCCAGGCTTTTCCCTGCGGGATGGTGGCAGACTTTAAAAGGGTATATCCTTCGAAATACGTGTTGATCGGTGTCCTGACCGACTACGCGCCGCATGGTTTTTGGATCAACGAGGGCGTCGATTATTATATTGTCCCTTGCGAGGAGACCAAAAGGCATTTTGTGGGGAAAGGGGTGTCCCCGGAGGCTATTAAAGTTTTCGGCATACCTATTCAGACCAAATTTGGCAAGCGGTTAAACAGGCATCTCCTTAGCCAGAAGCTGGGGCTTCAGGAGGATCTACCCACGGTTTTGATTATGGGAGGAGGTCAAGGCTTAGGCCCCATCAAGGGAGCGGTTCGGTCTTTGCTGAAGGTCAAAAAAGAATTTCAAATCATTGTCGTGGCCGGTACCAACAAAAGATTAATAAAATGGTTAAAGAACACCACCCAGAAAAAGGATAAAAAGATCCTTATCTTTGAATATGTCGAAAATATCGATGAGCTCATGGGGTTGGCGACCCTCCTTATCACCAAACCGGGTGGCATGACCACGGCCGAGGCCTTGGCCAAGGGGCTTCCCATGGTGATCATCAAACCTCTTCCCGGTCAGGAGGTGCGCAATACCGAGTTTCTTTTACAAGAAGACATTGCCATTCGCGTGGATAAGACGAAGGAGATCGGAAACCAGGTGGAGCTCTTGCTGAAGAATTCGCAGCGGCTTTCCCTTATGCGCAATGCGGCTTTGCGCAACAGCCATCCTCAGGCGGCTTTGGATATTGCGAGGTTGATTCTAGGGCAACCTCACAACTAAAGACTGTACCCGATCATTTCAGGACGATGCTCCGTTACTATCTATACAAATTCGGTCAGTTCTGTGTCGTGCGCATGTCGCTTGCGACGGCTTATAAGGTGGCAGGATTTCTTTCGGATCTGCATTATTATTTTCATTTTCGAGATAGAAGAGCCGTCAAGAATAATCTTAAGACCATTCTTCAGGCCGAGGAAAATATCCCCTCTCTGGCCAGGGAGGTTTTTAGGAATTTCGGTAAATATTTAGTGGATTTCTTTCGGATGCAAAAGACCTTGGATGAAAATTATGTGAAGACAAAGATCAAGATTAAAAATAGGGAACGACTGGATAAGGCCATACAGGCCGGTAAAGGGGGCATTATTTTGACCGCCCACATTGGCAATTGGGAACTGGGCGCGGCGGTTATGGGTTTTCTGGGGTATTCTCTGGTTGTGGTTGCCCTTCCCCATCAGGAAAGATCGGTCAACGATCTCTTTGACACCCAAAGAAAAATTTGGGGAGTGACCGTGGTCCCCACGAATGGCGCCATCCGCAAGTGTGTGGAAACCTTAAGACAGAATCGCTGGATTGCTATCTTGGCGGACAGGGACTTTGGCATGAATGGAGAGCCCATGCCCTTTTTAAATAAAAAGGCCTTAATCCCCAAAGGCGTGGCGGTCTTCTCCGCTAAGACCGGGGCACCCATTGTTCCAGCGTTTTTGTTGCGTAATGAAGATGACTCCTTTGATTTGATTTTTGAGGAGCCGATTTTTCCTCCGTCTCTGTATAAAGATGTTGTGCCGCAGGATGTCCTTCTAACCATTATGCAAAGGTATACCGCGGTGATGGATCAAAAAATCCGGGAATATCCCAGCCAATGGTTAATGTTCAGGGAGTTTTGGATCAAATGAAGATGTGTGTCCTTATTCCAGTTCATAACGAATCTGAAAAGATAGGCCCTTTAGTCGCCTCCATAAAACAAAAAGGTTTTCCTGTAGTGGTCGTGGATGACGGATCACAGGATGATTCCGGAAAAATTGCGAGCGAACATGGAGCCTTTGTCCTGTTTCACGAGAAAAAGCAAGGGAAGGGCCGTTCGCTGCAAGATGGTTTTGAATATGTGTTAAAGGAAGGATACGACTGGGTCCTGACAATGGATGGAGACGGGCAGCATGACGTGGACGATATTTCCCGGTTTCTGGAAAAGGCCCGGACAAATGAGGTTTGCATTATTACGGGAAACCGGATGCATAACCCCTTAGAGATGCCCTTGGTGCGTCTTTGGACCAACCGTATGATGTCTTCCCTCATCTCTTTTCTTTGTCGCCAGAAAATACCGGACACCCAGTGCGGGTTTCGGTTGATTCCCTGCGAGATTTTAAGGCACCTCATTTTGAGTTCTTCAGATTTTGAAATTGAGACAGAGGTCCTGGTCAAAGCCAGCAAAAAGGGATTCAAGATCTATTCTGTACCGATTAAAACGATTTATCTGGGTGGATTCAGTAGGATCAATCCCTTCCTCGACACAATTCGTTTTTTGGCGTATATTATCAGGGAAATCCGCTCCCCAAAGAAAAGCCAATGACGGGAATTATCAAAGAAAATAAGATCTTCATTTCATCGCTTCTTTTGTCCTGTTTTCTCCATACAGGGATGTTGATGCGCTTTTCTTTTTCCACAGCCCATTATCTTAGAAAGCCGCTTCCCCGGCCGGAACTCGTTTATCAAAAACCGAAACCGAGACCGAAACAAAAGGAATCTTCAGATCAGGAAACGAAAGGCATCCAGGAAAAGAAGTCTTTTAAAACCGCCAAGGCCTTGATCAAGGCACCCTCGGTCCCCATCCCTATTAAGAAGGATAAAGCCGAGCTTCTCGACAAGTTTAAGCTGGATAAGGGACAGCCGGCGTCTTTGGAAACCAGGGTTGCGCAGCGCAGGGTCATGGTTTCAGAAATCAAATCCGAGAAGATCGATAACCCTTTTTACCTAAACTATTATCAAATGATCCGTAATAAAATCAGAAATCGGGCCTACCTGAATTATTCGAAGATGGAATCGGGAGAGGTGTATCTGACCTTTATCCTTTTATCCAACGGTTCTTTAAAGCAGATCAAGTTGATTGAAGAAAGAAGCTCGGCAACCAGCTACCTTAAGGACGTCGGTTTCAACAGCATCCAAGAGGCTAGTCCTTTCCCATCATTTCCGAAAGACCTGCGGTATCCAGATCTCACCTTCAATGTGGTGATTTCCTTTGAGGTGAAAGATTAGTGGGTAGAGACAGGCAAGAGACGGGGGGATGGTTGACAAGACATGGGGGGGATGTTATTCTACCCCTCACGGAGGAGGTGCGTTAGAAAGGAATCCCCATGGACGAAGAAAAATATGTGGATGAATCCTGGAAGGAGGAGGTCGCCCGGGATAAAGAAATTTCGAAATCCCAATTTAAGGGCCCTGTTCCGGAGGTGAACCCATCGCAGCCAGAAGAAGCCCCTTTAGAAGATCAAGAATTGGACTTTCTCGCCTATATTTCAAGCCTCGCCTTCCAGGCCATGATCTTTTTAGGTAAACTCCCCAATCCTGGTACGAATCAAACAGAAAAAAATCTTCGTCAGGCCAAGTTGATGATTGACACCCTGTCTCTTCTTCGGGAGAAGACGAAGGGAAATCTAAGCCAGGAAGAGAGTGATATGCTCAACGCGGCTCTCTACGAATTGCAGATGGGGTATGCGCAAGTTTTTAGTGGTTCGACAGATTAAATCTTTCATATATTTTTGATTTAATCTGCTCACCACTAGTCCTTTAGTAAAATGAAAAAATTAATTTGTCGAAGGACTCTAGGGCACCCTAACGAGAAGGTATGGCAATGATTGATCCGGAACTTTTAGCGATTTTAGCCTGTCCGGCCTGTCAGGGGGACGTCCGTCTTCATCCCGCAACTTTCGTACGGGATTCCGCCGGACTATCCGCCGAAGCACCCACAGCTGTCTTGCGACAGCAAGACGCGGGGGTTTCGGCGGATGTGGTTTCGGAGGATCAAAAGATCATTTGTGTGAAGTGCCAACGTAAATATCCTATTCGGGGTGGCATTCCCATTATGTTAGTGGAAGAGGCGGAAAATAGTTGAGGAGAACCGATTGAAAAAAATCTTAGTCATCCACGGCCCCAATCTTAATCTCTTGGGCGAGAGAGAGAAGGAAATCTACGGTCAGACCACGTTAGCCGAAATCAATGCAAGGCTCGAGGATTTGGCCACGCCCCATCAGGTCGCGCTCAAGATCGTCCAGTCCAATCACGAAGGAGAGATTGTGGATGCCATTGGCCAGGCCAAGAAAGATCACATCGATGCGATCCTCATCAATCCCGCCGCGTATACCCATACCAGCGTTGCCATCCGCGATGCCATCCTAGCCGTTCATCTGCCCTGTGTGGAAGTGCACTTGTCCAACATCTATGCCCGCGAAGATTTCCGGCATACCTCCCTCATTGCTCCGGTCAGTTATGGCCAGATCAGCGGCTTTGGCGTGGACAGTTATCTGTTGGGTCTCAAGGCCTTGATGAACTTGCTGAATCACAACGATCATTGAACCCCAGAATCCAACAACTCATTTCCCGATTTAAAGAACATCACGTTGACGCCTTTCTCGTCACGAGCGACATCAATATCCGTTATCTTACCGATTTCCCTTCCGCAGAGTCCTGGCTTTTGATTTGCCCTAAGCGCGTTTTTTACCTTACGGACTTCCGCTATGTCTGGGAGGCCCGCCAAGCTCTCTCAAGCTTAAGGATCATCATTAAGCCATACACCACATCTTTGCCTGAAGCCCTTTGTGAGACCGCTTCATCTATGAAATTGAGGCGAATCGGCTTTGATGATCGCCATGTGTCTTTGGCCACTTTTAAGAAAATGACAGAACATTCTCCCAAGACGATTCGATGGATTCCTATCCCTAAGATTGTCGAGGAATGGCGGGAAATAAAATCAACTTATGAGATTAACCAGATTAAGAAAGCGTTAAAGATTCATGATCAGGCCCAAAGGTACCTTAAGAGCATGATCCGGCCAGGCCTAACCGAGAAATATCTTCTAAAGAGGTTGGAAGACTTCGTAAGATCAAAAGAAGCGTTTTTTTCCTTTCCTCCGATCATTGCCTCTGGACCAAATTCTTGTTTCCCCCATGCGAAAGTGACCGCTCGTAGACTCCGTTCCCGCGAAGTTGTTCTCACGGATATGGGGATTGACTTCCAAGGCTATAAGTCCGACTTGACACGCATGGTCTTTTTAGGTACAATACCCCGCTTTGTGAAAGAAATTCATGACATTGTCCGTCGGGCCCAAGCCTTAGCCATCGAAAAAGTTAAGGCCGGAGTTTTAGCCAGTGACGTGGATGCCGAAGCCAGACGGTATCTGGCCCACAATGGCGTGGGCAAATTTTTCGGTCATTCCTTAGGCCATGGCGTGGGGCTAGAGATTCATGAAGCCCCCAGCATTTCTCAGAAAAATCCATCCCCCTTAAAGGAGGGAATGATCTTTACCATCGAGCCGGCGGTTTACCTTCCCCACAAATTTGGTATCCGGATAGAAGACATGGTGCTCGTCTCAGCCCAAGGATGCGAGGTCTTAAGTGCCGATATCCATTAATCAAATCTCCAGCGGTTTGGCCCTCCTGATTGATGGAGAGATTTATGTGGTTACAGAGTTTAATCATGTAAAACCCGGCAAAGGCAGCGCCTTTGTCCGTGTCAAGCTCAAGAACCTTAAAACGGATCTGACCTTGGAGAGGACGTTCCGTAGCTCCGATCGGCTCGAGGACGTCTTTCTGGAGGAGAAGAAGCTCCAGTATTTGTACCGCAGCGGAGATTCCTTCCATTTTCTGGATCACGCCACCTACGAAGAGTGGACCATAGACCGAAGCCAGCTCAAAGAGAGCGTCCCTTTCCTTAAGGAGAATATGGAGGTCACAGCCCATTATTATAAGAACCAAGTGCAAAGAGTCTACCTCCCTAATTTTATCATTGCCAACGTGACAGAGACGGAACCCGGATTTAAAGGGGATACCTCTAAGGCCACCAATAAACCGGCTACCCTTGATACAGGCGCAATCGTTCAAGTTCCTCTTTTTATCAATCAAGGGGATTGGATCAAAATCGACACCCGGACGGGTGAATACGTCGAGAGGGTACAAAAATGAATTTGAAAGAGATCCGAGAAATGATTGCTTTAATGAACGAAAATGCTCTGATGGAATTGGAGGTTGAGAAGGAAGGTTTGAAGATCAGGATCAAGAAGTCTCCTTTAGGGATGGGAGAACTCCCAAGGCCAGAACCCACCGGATATCAAACGGAAATCCTCGCCTCTGCGAAAACCAAGGAAGGCATCGGTTCTCCAACAGCAGCGGCAAGGATTCCCATTGTCTCGCCCATGGTTGGAACGTTTTACCGCGCCTCTTCTCCGGAGGCGCCGCCCTTTGTGGAAGTGGGGCAGATTGTGGAAGTCGGGCAAGTGATCTGTATCATTGAGGCTATGAAACTCATGAATGAAATCAAATCTGAAGTCAAAGGCCGTATCATCGAATGTCCCGTGGATAATGCGGAACCGGTTGAATTTGGACAGACCCTTTTTGTGGTGGAACCGGTTTAACCCCCTTTATGTTCTCGAAGATTCTGATCGCTAATCGTGGTGAGATCGCCCTACGGATCATTCGAGCCTGTAGAGAACTTCATATACGAGCCGTTGCCATTTATTCCCAAGCGGACCGGGATTCTTTGCACGTTCGATTTGCCGATGAAGCCATTTGTATTGGAGGGCCCTTCAGCAAAGACAGTTATCTCAATATCCCGGCGATTATCTCAGCGGCCGAGATCACCGATGTCGAGGCGATTCACCCGGGATATGGTTTTTTAGCCGAGAATGCCCATTTTGCGGAAATCTGTGAGTCTTGCCATATCAAATTTATAGGACCCACTCCGCAGGCCATCCGGACGATGGGTGATAAAGTGACCGCCCGGGAGACAGTCCGAAAGGTGGGGGTGCCTTTGGTCCCCGGTGCCAGAGGGGTCGTCAAAACCCAACAGGAAGCCCTCGAGATCGCCAAAAAGATCGGGTATCCGGTGATCATCAAGGCCTCGGCTGGCGGTGGGGGAAAGGGCATGAGGATCTGCCATAACGATGTGAGCCTCATCAGTTTTTTTAATATGGCCCGTAATGAAGCAGAAACGCACTTTGGCTCACCGGATGTGTATATTGAGAAATACCTTCCCGAGCCGCGGCATATCGAAATACAAATCGTGGCGGATGAGTATGGGCATATGATCCATCTGGGAGAAAGGGACTGTAGCATTCAACGACGATATCAGAAGTTGCTCGAGGAAGCGCCCGCACCGGTTCTTCACAGCAAATTGCGAAAAAAGATAGGAGACTCCGCCCTCAAGACCGCCCGCTCGGTGAATTACCGTGGCGTGGGAACGGTTGAGTTCTTGCTGGATTCTGACGACTCCTTTTATTTCATGGAAATGAATACGCGGATTCAGGTGGAGCACCCTGTAACCGAGATGGTGACCGGGGTGGACCTTATCAAGGAACAGATCCGCATTGCCGCCGGTGAGAAGCTCAAAATCAAGCAGGATGATGTTAAAATAAAAGGGGCCGCGATCGAATGCCGCATTAATGCGGAGGACCCTCGAAATAATTTTATTCCTTGTCCAGGCAAGATTGCAGAATTGAACTTGCCCGGTGGGCCGGGGGTAAGGATTGATACCCATATTTACCCCGGGTTTGAGATTAGTCCCTATTATGATTCCATGGTTGGTAAAGTCATTACGCATGGAAAAACCCGGGAAGAGGCTATTCGGATTATGCAAAGGGCCTTGGAGGAATTTTACATTAGCCCGATCAAGACAACGATCGGTTTACACCAGGAGATTCTTCGCCATCCGGCCTTCTTGAAGGGGGCCGTTTCAACCCATTTCTTAGAAAAAATCGTGCAGGAAGATACGGAGGTCCATCCATGATCTGTGATCAGAAGGTGGATTTAGGATCTATCCAGATTCATAAAAAAGTCATTGCCGATATAGCAGCCGCGGCTTTAAGTGAGATCGAGGGCGTTACTCTATCTCTCAGAAGCTGGCGCAACCGGCTTATGGAATTTGTCGGACGAAAAGAATTGGCAGGTATTAATGTCCAAATCGATAAAAACAGCCAGGTGTCCCTGGAACTCAAAGTGTATATTCGTTATGGGATCAATATCCCTGATATGGCTCAGCAAGTTCAGGAGACTGTCCGTCGGGCTGTGGAGAAAACCACGGACATCAATCTCAAAGAAGTCAATGTCAATATCCAAGGGATTGTCCAAGCTCTAGAGAGGGGGAAATCATGAGATTTTTCACAAGAGTTGCCATCCTGTTTTATGTGGTGACGATCTCCACAACCGGGTTTCTGGCTATCTTTTTTGCCTATGTGGTGGATACCCCTCTATTGATCAAGATCCATTATTTTCTGGATAGCCTTAAAGACGACATGCAGGTCAGAACAATCATCGGGCTGGTGGGCTTTATTCTGATTTTGGTCAGTTTCCTTTTTGCCCGCATGATCGCGGGCTTTCAAGAGAAAGAAAGGACGATCGCCTTTGATAATCCTTCCGGACGAGTCAGTATTTCTCTGGGGGCCATTGAAGATATGATTAAACGATTGGTCCTAAGGGAGTCCGAGGTCAAAGAGGTCCGGCCCAACATCATCGCCACCAAAAAGGGATTGGAGACCGAAACGCGGTTGGTCTTAAAGGCCGATGTCAATATTCCCGAAATGACTGCCCGACTGCAAGAGCTTATTAAAGGAAAGATTCAGGATATGATCGGGATCGAAGAGAAAGTCACAGTAAAAATCCATGTCATTAAGATCATTTCCGAAGAGCATAAATCGAAACGAGAGAAGGATAGTGTCAGGGAAAGATCGGAACCCACCATCCCTTTTCAGGGTTACCGGGCATGAGGATTAACCTTATGTACGACTTTATTCTCCTACGCATTAGTAATTAGGAAACGCTAGTATATGCTTCGGAGAATTATTCCGAGGAGAATATTCTACGAAGCATATACTAGCATTCCTATTGCTTATGCGAAGTAGAATAATTGTACAATTAAAGATCAAAGGCCATGAAAAAAATAGGCATTGTCACAGGCGGAGCGGACTGTCCGGGCTTAAATTCGGTGATCCGGGCGGTTGTCCGTAAAGGATTGCAGGAAGGCTATGTCGTGACCGGCATCAAAAACGGCTGGATTGGCCTCATGGACAATGACATGCGGGTTCTGGACATTCGCTCGACCTCCGGAATCCTTGATCGAGGAGGGACCATCCTGGGAACCAGCCGGATCAATCCTCTCAAGGACGCTGAGATGGCCAAAAAAATCAAAGAGAATTACAAGCGAAGCGGAATCGATGCGCTTATTGCTGTCGGGGGAGAGGACACCCTCAAAATTGCGTTGAGTCTTTATAAAGAGGGCGTTATCAAAGTCGTGGGGGTTCCCAAGTCCATTGATAATGCCTTATCCGGAACGGATTACGCTTTTGGATTTGATACAGCGGTCAACATCGCCACCGAATGCATCGATCGTTTGCATACCACAGCAGAAAGCCACCATCGGATCATGGTCATTGAGGTGATGGGGCTTTATACCGGCTGGATTGCTTTGGAGGCGGGAATCGCGGGCGGCGCGGATATGATCCTTATTCCTGAGATCCCCGTGAACATTAAAGAAGTCTGTGATGCCATCAAAAGCCGGCACAAACGGGGCAAGAACTTTAGCATTATTGTGATCTCAGAAGGCACTGTTGTGAATGGTTATACGGGTGCCAGAGAAAAGACTCACACCAATGATATTGGAAGCCAGCGATTCGGCGCCATCGGCGCATTCGTGGCTGAGACCATTGAGAGAGAAACTGGTTATGAGACCCGGGTCAGTGTCTTGGGGCATATTCAGAGGGGAGGCAGCCCCACCGCCTTTGATCGCATCATTGGGACCCGTTTTGGAGTAAAGGCTGTGGACCTGGTAAAAGAAAATAAATTTGGGAAAATGGTGAGCCTCCACGATAACAAACTCCATTATGTGGATATTGAAGAGGCCGTGGGACGGCGAAAGACCGTTGATATGGAACTCTATGAAATGGCCAAGGTCTTTTTTTCTTAAAATCCTCCATGAAAGAAATCATCCAAACCATTTTTCAGGAATCGATCCGTGTTAAAGAAGAGACCCTGAAGGCCAACCTTGAGGGTATCGTCAACGCGGTCAAGCTCATGATTCAGGCATTGCAGAATAACAAAAAAATTATTTTCTTTGGAAACGGCGGATCCGCTGCCGACAGCCAGCATATCGCAGCGGAATTTATAGGACGATTTCAAAGAGAACGCCGTTCCCTTGAGGCCATTGCTTTAACAACCGATACCTCTATTTTGACCGCCTTAGGGAACGATTATGGTTTTGATCAAGTTTTTGCTAGGCAACTCGAAGGCGTGGGGCATCCCGGTGATGTCGCGGTTGCGATTTCCACCAGTGGCAATTCCCCTAATGTTCTTGCGGCCGTCCAGAAAGCCCGCCAGATCGGCATGACCTGTATCTCCTTAACAGGCTGTGAAGGTGGGAAATTGGCGGGCCTTTGTGATATCAATCTGATTGTCCCTTCCCGTAAAACAGCCCGGATTCAAGAGTCCCATATTTGTATCGCCCATACCATCTGTGAATTGGTCGAAAGCCATTTTGTTGCATCGGAAAATTCAAAAAGAGAATAGGGCATGAGCAAAGAAATGCCTCTTTTGTTTAAGGATAAGACATCTTGACTTCCCAGGAAAAGATCCGTTCACTAGGATCATTAAAAAAAAATCTCCAACGTTTTCGCCGGGAAGGAAAATCTATTGCCTTTACAAACGGGTGTTTTGATATTTTGCACCTAGGCCATATCCGCTATTTGGAAGCGGCCAAAAGGCCGAATCGTATTTTGGTTGTTGGCTTAAACAGCGATTCCTCGGCAAGAAAGATCAAAGGCCCGGGACGGCCGGTTATGCCTCAGAATCAGAGGGCGGCCTTGATTGCCGCGCTGGCGTGTGTGGATTATGTGACGATCTTCCTTCAGACAACCCCTTTAAAACTCATTGAGGTTTTGAGGCCCGATATCCTCATTAAGGGAGCGGACTGGAAAACCAAAGAGGTTGTGGGAGCGGATCTTGTCCGCTCGTATGGTGGGCAAGTGGAGTTTATCCGCTACCTAAAAAATTTCTCGACCACCAAGATTATCCAATCGATTATTAAAAGTGCCCAACATAGATGAAAAGAAGATTTTTCGAATCATCGATGCGAATTTTAACCGGACCAAAGAGGGATTAAGGGTCTGCGAGGATCTCTGCCGGTTTTTTCTTAATGATAAGGAAACGACGCAATGCTTTAAAGCGGCGCGTCATCGTCTGACAGACATGGTTGAAATCTTGTCGATTAAGAATCTCATTCGCTCCAGAGATGTCCAACGGGATGTCGGTAGAAAATCGTTTTGGAATGAGCTGAAAAGAACGGATGCGGGCGATATCTTTTACGCCAATTCCCAAAGGGTCAAAGAGTCCTTAAGGGTTCTCGAAGAGTTGGCGAAGCTTAAGAGCGGGCGACTCGCGTTAGGCTTAAAGAAGATCCGTTACCAGATTTATGAGCTGGAAAAAAAGATCATTGAAAAATTTTAGGCTTTATCTTGTCTTGGATACGGATGTGCAGGACTATGCTCGCTTGCTGAAAATCGCTCAGGAGGCGATTTGTTTTGGTGTTGACATCATTCAACTGCGAGACAAAAAAGGCCCGGCCAAGGATACTTTAAGGTTTTCCCAGATCCTCTTGAAATCCCTAAAAGGCAAAATTCCCTTGATCATCAATGATCGCCTCGATTTGGCCATCGCGAGCGGCGCCCAGGGGGTTCATCTCGGACAAGACGATATCTCTTTAGGCATGGCTAGACGAATGATGGGAAAAGGTGCCATCATCGGAGTTTCTTGCCAGACCCTCGAGCAGGCCAAATCCGCTCAACAGAAAGGGGCGGATTACATTGGATTCGGTTCGGTTTTTAAAACAAAAACTAAGCCCGATCGTGATCCCATGGATTTAGATTTGTTCACAAAAGTCATGAACAGCATCAAGATTCCGATTTTTGCTATCGGAGGCATCAATTTGGAGAATGTCAAAGCCCTTTGTGAGCGAGGCGTCGGCCGGGCGGCGGTGTGCCGGGCGATTTGCGAGGCGACCAATGTCCCCCAAATAACCCAGCAATTGAAACAAATTTTAAATGATGCAGACAATATGGGAAAAATCATGCGAGGGTAATTCAGTGGTAGAATGTCAGCTTCCCAAGCTGAACGTCGCGGGTTCAATTCCCGTCCCTCGCTCAAAGATTTTTTTAAGTTTGATTTTATCCCTTGTCTATCTCAATGGATGTGTAACGATACCTCCCCCGCCACCCACAGCCTCTTTGATTCCGAAGAAGGGGGTCTATCATAAGGTCAATCCCGGCGAGACCCTCTGGCGGATTGCTAAAACCTATGGAGTCACCATCAATCAGCTCATCAAAAGCAACAATATCCCTAATGGGGCATATATCGAAAAAGGTCAGCTTTTATTTATCCCTGGTGCTGAGAGCATCAGGGCGATTATCCTAAACCATGATCCTAAGGATAATGAATTTGTCTGGCCTGTTAAAGGCAAGGTGATTTTGTATTTTGGAGATCGAAAAGGGGCCGTGGTCAACAAAGGGATCCATATCCAAGCCAATGAGGGCGATACGGTATGCGCCTCCCGTGCAGGGAAAGTCGTTTTCGCTGATTATCTGGATGGGTATGGCTATACGATCATTCTGAGCCATGAAGATGGATTTTATTCTGTGTATTCTCAGAATTCGAAACTGCTTGTCGGCCTCAATGATTATATTCCCCGGGGAAATCCGATTGCCCAAGTTGGCCAGAGCGGTGGCCAGCTTGCTTTTCTGCATTTTGAAATTAGAAAGAATGCAAAAGCGGACAATCCGCTTTATTATCTGCCATGAAACCGATTTTTTTAGGAAATCAGTTTTTCGGAAGAAAACCCCAGATGCACTTATTGAAGCGGCGGGTGATTGATTTAAAGGAAGGCTATCGGCAGAATGTGGCTTTGTTGGGAAATAGGTTCGTAGGGAAGACTGAGATTCTTTATCAATTTATGTCCGAGCTTGAGGAAGAAAGCATGACTATCGTTTATGCGGATTTGGATCACTGCGACCTTAACGTTTTTGCCTTTAAATTTATAGGGGGGCTTCTTCATCATTTCTCTCGGCTTCAGAAACTGACAATTTTCGATGACATCCCTGCCTTAATGGAGAATGTTCGGACACTGATCCCTCAGACTGTGGGTGAGATTAAAAAGATTCAGGTCAATTTATCAAAAGAAAAGTTTCAAGAGGCTTTTACTTCTCTTATGGCACTTCCCGAGGTTTTTACAGCGGAGTCTGGGAAATTTTGCGTGATCATTCTCGATGAATTCCAAAATTTGGATGATCTGGGCATAAATGACGTTTTCCAGGAATTAGGGAAAAAGATTATGACTCAAAAGCGCTGTATCTATATCATGGCAAGCTCCTTTCCCATCAGTGCAAAAAGAATTTTGTCGGAAAAATTATCTTTGCTTTTTGGAAATTTTGAGGTTATTGATGTCGAGCCATTTGATTCAAAGACAAGTCAGGAGTTTATTGTTACCCATTTATCGCATCTAAAGATCAGTCAACATTTGAGCGATTTTCTGGTGAATTTTACCGGCGGCTCTCCGCTTTATCTCAAGGTGATTGTTCAGGAATTGATGAATCTGTGTGCCTTTCATCAGCAAAACGAGATATTCGTACCCCTTTTGGCCCAGGCGATTGAAAATGTGATTTTTCATCCTTGGGGGGTTTTAAACCAGCATTTTGAGATTACCGTAAACCAGCTTTGTTTTTCTAATAAAACCAATCGGGCGATGTCTTCTATTTTACTGGCCCTGGCCTATGGTCATCATAAACTCAGAGAGGTCACTCAGGAAGTGGGATTAAAACCGCAAGTTCTCAATCAGCGGCTCTCCCGTCTTACGGAGTTGGGCATGGTAGAGAAAAATGGTCATGCATTTTATTTTCCGGATAAACTCTTTAAATATTGGATTAAGTATGTCTTTCAAAAGCGCCTCCGGCTTCTCGATCCTCTGTCCGACCGGCCTCCCAGAGAATTTCAAGACGAGTTTAAGGAACTCGTGGCCAGTTTCCAGATCATTTCTAATAAGGATTTGTCATCCCGGATTGTAGAGCTCTTATATTGCTTTGATAATGCCTCCATCCATTTGAATGGACGCAGGTATAAGCTCCCTGTGTTTCGTGAGGTGGTTCTGATCCCTATGAAAAATCCGGAAAGCGAAAATTTAGATATCTTGAAGGCGAGTTCTCCGGAAGGCATATGGCTCATTGGTTTGAAGAAAGAGAATCTCTGTGAGAACGATGTGAATGCCTTTCTTTCAGCGACAAAAACACTGGAACCTAAACCACAGAGGCGAATTTTAATTTCCTTGTCTGATCTCGACGAGACGACCCGGATCAAGGCGCTGGAAGAGCGGATGTGGATATGGAACGAAAAGGAAATCAATGCCCTTTTGGGTTTTTATGATAAACCCTTTATTGTCCAATGACTGTAGGAGTCGTTTCTGATACCCATTCCAGAGAACTCCCACAACAGATGCTCGATCATTTTAAAAAAGTGGATCTGATTGTGCACGCGGGAGATTTTTGTTCGGAAGATGACCTCAAGAAGTTCAAACAAATAAATCAGGTGAAAGGGGTTTACGGCAATATGGATGGCCCTGATATCCGCGAACTTCTGCCACGAAGGCAAATCTTTAAGCTAGGGCGATTTCAGGTCGGACTATTCCATGGGGAAGGCCCTCGTGAAGGGATTTTAGAAAGAGTAAAGGCCGAGTTTGCCTGTGACATGGTGGATTGTATTATCTTTGGGCATTCGCACCAACCGTTGAATGAAAAGATTGGAGATGTTTTGTACTTTAATCCAGGCAGTCCCAATGATACCGTTTTCGCGCCATATTGTTCTTATGGTATACTAAAAGTCAATTGGAAAGAGATTAAAGGGATTTTGTTTAAAGTGATCCCCCACCAAGGTTTTTAAGTTATGGATAAATTATGGGCTCCGTGGAGGTTTAAATATATTGCCCAGTTAAAAAACAAGTTCCCAAAAAGAGGATGTGTGTTTTGTAAGATAGCCGCTGAAAAAAAAGATAAAAAGAACTACATTGTTGTTAGAACGGAATATTCTTACTCGGTCCTTAACATTTATCCTTATAATACGGGGCATCTTCTCATTGTCCCTTATCGTCATGTCAATGACCTTGTAAAATTGCGCAGGGAAGAGAGGGGGGATTTGTTGGATTTGCTCGAGTCCATGAAAACCCTATCAGACAAAATTCTAAAACCGGGCGGTTATAACATAGGAATAAACTTGGGGCGGATCGCAGGCGCGGGCTTCCCAGGCCATATCCATATTCATCTCGTTCCCCGTTGGGATGGGGATGTAAATTTTATGCCCATCATTGGCAATGCCAAAGTGATGTCCCTGTCCCTAAAAACCGTCTTTGACAAGTTGCAACATGCGTACCAGAAAGGACATTGAAGCATTAGAAGATCGTATCCTGGCCCCTTATGCCATGAAGAGCAAAGACACCTCCGGCCGGGAATATCCTGAGGAGCCTCATCCTACCAGAACCTGTTATCAAAGGGATCGTGATCGAATTGTTCATTCGGAGGCTTTTAGAAAACTCGAATACAAGACCCAAGTCTTTGCCATTCTGGAAGGGGATTATTACCGCACACGTCTGACCCATACGATTGAAGTGGCGCAGATTGCCCGAAGCATTGGACGCAATCTCCGGCTCAATGAGGATTTGATTGAAGCCATTGCCTTGGCCCATGATTTAGGGCATCCTCCGTTTGGCCACGCGGGAGAGGAGGCCTTGAATCGAATCATGATCAAGAAGGGTTTTAAAGGATTCAACCATAACAAAAGAAGTTTTGAAATCGTTACCAAGTTTGAAAAAAGGTATCCGGATTTTGACGGATTGAATCTCTCTCGAGAAGTATTGGTGGGCATCCTGAAGCACCACACCCCTTTTGATGTCCCCGAGTTGGAAAATAAACTTTTTAAAGAGGGGATGACTTTAGAGGCTCAAGTGGTGGATATTGCGGATTCGCTGGCCTATCTCAATCATGACATCGATGATGGTTTGACCTCGTCCTGCATCAAGGAGGAAGATCTCATGGAGAGTGAGCTCTGGCAGCAGGCTTACCGGAAAATGACCAAAACGATGAGGTCTGCGGACGACGAGATGCTAAAATATCAGATTGTTAAGGAGCTCATTGATATGCAAGCGAAAGATCTCCTGCAGGCATCGGATGAGAGATTAAAAAAAACAGGCTTCAAGAGTTCCTTAGCTGTAAAACAAAGTAAAAAAGCCGTGATTGGGTTCAGTCCAACCATGGAAACACAGAGAAACAAACTTCAGGAGCTTTTGAATATCAAGTTATATCACCATTATCGGGTGGAGCGGATGACCTCGAAGGCAAGCAGAATCATTGAAGATCTTTTCCGGGTTTATAGGGAAAAGCCAACACAGCTGCCCTATTCTATCTACCAGAGAGATCGAAAACATACCCCAAAAGCAGAATATGAGATTATTTGTAACTATATCGCCGGAATGACAGATCGGTTTGCTTTAGATGAACACAAGAAATTATTTAGCCCATACGAAAAAGTATAGGATGGTCCTGTCGGCCGTCCACATGGTTTATCGGCTCGTCAACTCTACCTATAATGTCAAAGAGTTGTCCTTAAGGTTAACGCGGTTATTATGCCAGTTTATCCATGCCAGCTCATCGAGTGTTTATATCCTTGATCCCGTTAAGAAGAAGATTGTTTTAATCGCGGTTTTTGACAATAAGATCAATGTGCTCATTGACAAACGAAAAGAAATTGCTAAGGTTCCTGAGGAGGAAAAGAGGGTAACGACCGGAGAAACGATTTGGGAGAGAAGGCGTCTGGGGCTACCTTTGGTTGCGGATGACAATATTGGAGCGCTTTTGATCCGTCGGAAGGCAAACGAAAAGCCCTTTAACGATTTTGACCGGGAAATGGTTTCGGTTTTTGCCGAGCAAGCTGTAACTGCCATTAAAAATTTGCAGCTGCATGAGCAAAGCCAAAATACGATCCTGGGCAGCATTAAATTTATTAGAAAATTGCTGGAGAAATACAACAACGTGGCCTCAGCCCATACCCCTCTTTATTTTAAGATTGTCAAATATTTGGCAGAGAAATTGAGTGTAGGACCATCGGCCCTGGAATGTCTGTATTATGCCAGCGTGTTGCATGATGCGGGGGCGATTGACGTTCCTTATGAAATTTTATCCAAAACCAGCCAGTTGACTCCCGAAGAGTTTAAGGTGATCCGGACTCATCCCGCCAAAAGCGTCGAGTTCATCAAACCTGCAGAATTTTTAAAGCCGGTTTTGCCTGTTATTTTGTATCACCATGAGAAGTATGATGGGACGGGTTATCCCTCGGGATTGAAGAAAGAAGAGATTCCGCTCGGAGCCCGGGTCATGGCGGTTGTGGATGCCTTTGAGGCCATGGTGGAAGGGCGGCCTTATAGAAAGACTTTATCCATAGACGAGGCTTTATCCGAATTAAAACAAAACAGCGGTACGCAGTTTGATCCCAAGGTGGTTGATGCCTTCTTAGAGTTGGCTAAGCAAAAAAAGATCAGAAAATATTTGAGTATGATTAAACGATAACTTTATAACTTGAGTTTGGCACTTTTTCGGGCTTTTGGGCCGTATTTTCAGGTAGTTCTCGTCGAGAAAGCAATTTTGTGGTATCGAAAACCTGTTTTTGCGATCCGAGAGACTTTTCCGACGACAAATTCGAAAATTTGCCAAACTCAAGTTTATAATACTTCTTGAGTTTGGCAAAATTTTCACGGTACGAGTTTAAATTTTACAATTGATTGA